>DASRDW010000050.1:0-8604 GCA_035652415.1 Candidatus Angelobacter sp.
GGGTTGGTTGTGGCCTTGCCCAGGTACTCCAGCTCTTTTTGCATGAGCAGGCCGGCCGCGGATTTTTCAATGAATTTGGTGATACCGGCTGTCGAGGCGTGAGCGCGATGGGCCGAACCAAACGCGTCGTTTACATAAATATCTGCCAGCGCTGCCAATTGGCGGGCAAAGTTTTCGTCGTTGGCCTCTTCTTCAGCGTGGAAGCGCAGGTTTTCCAGCAGCAGAGTCTGGCCTTTTTCCAGCTTCTGTGACATCTCTTCCGCCGCCAAGCCAATACAGTCTGGCGAGAAGCCAACGTTAAAGCCCCGGCCTAGTTTTTCATCCAAAAGAATCCGCAAACGCTCCCCCGCAGGTTTAAGGCTCATTTTGGCGTTGAATTTTCCTTTTGGACGGCCAAGATGAGAAGCCAGAATCAGCCGCGCACCTTTACGCAGCGCATATTCAATGGTCGGGAGGGTTTCGCGGATACGCGTATCGTCAGAGACGCGGCCATCTTCAGTGAGCGGCACGTTGAAATCAACGCGCATGAAGACGCGGTGGCCGTCGAGATTCAAGTCCTGAATGGAGAGCTTGGCCATGGAGTTCTCGGTGGCAAGCGCCATTACAGTCCTTTCTTTGCCATAAAGTGAATCAGATCACGCACGCGGCAAGAATATCCCCACTCATTGTCATACCAGGCGATAACCTTCACGCAATTGTTGCCGACGACGCGCGTAAGCGGGGCATCGACGATGGAAGAGCGTTCATCGCCGCGATAATCCACTGATACCAGCTCGGCAGTCTCGATCCCCAAAATGCCTTTCATTGGTCCGTTGGCGGCGGCCTGCATGGCCTTGTTTACTTCTTCCACGGTTGTTCCTTTTTCCACGAAAGCCACAAGATCCACTACTGAGACGTTGGGCGTAGGCACGCGCATGGCAAAGCCATCAAGCTTGCCTTTGAGATCGGGGATGACCAGATGCAGCGCCTTGGCTGCGCCGGTGGATGTGGGAATCATGGAGAGCGCGGCGGCACGAGCGCGCCGCAGGTCTTTGTGGGGGAAGTCGAGAATGACCTGATCGTTGGTATACGAATGAATGGTGGTCATGGTGCCGCTTTGGATCTTAAAAGTGTCATGCAGCACCTTGGCTACGGGCGCAAGGCAATTGGTGGTGCAGGAAGCGTTGGAAACCACGTGATGCTTAGCCGTATCGTACTTGTTTTCGTTGACGCCCATGACAATCGTGATGTCCTCATTCTTGGCGGGTGCCGAGATGACTACCTTCTTCACCGATCCGCGCAGGTGCTTCTTTGCCTGTTCCGCGTCAGTAAATTTTCCGGTGGACTCAATCACCACTTGCGCGCCCACCGACTCCCAGTTGATGGCTGCGGGGTCTTTTTCAGAAAAGACCTTCAGGTTGGTCCTGCCGCAGATGTTGATGGAATCGCTGGTTGCCTTGATCTCCTGCTTCAGGTTGCCAAGAATGGAGTCGTACTTGAGAAGATGGGCCAGTGTGGCGGGGCTGGTGAGATCATTCACGGCCACAAATTCAAGATTGGGATCGTCAATGGCTGTGCGGAGCACGTTCCGCCCGATTCGGCCAAAGCCGTTTATGCCAATTTTGAGTGCCATGGGATTTACCTCACCTCCAAAGTGAAAGCTGATTTCAGAACGATTTGATGCAGAAAGTGCGACGTGAGCGCGCTTACACCGGGCTGAAACTAATCAGGTTAGCAGAGGATGTTCACGGTGCGCAAACAGCCGAGGAGCGGCATGTGGGTTCGTCCGTGATTCGAGAGATAGCAAGAGGGGAAGTGGCACGAAAAAGCCGCAGGTCGCAAGCCCAGCGGCTTTTCTTGAATATCGCTTGGTTGGTCCAAACGCTCGCTACAGTTTTCTTCTTGATCTTGCTGGCACTTCTCAGCCCTTTGATGTCTGGGCTGCATGAATGCCTTAAATTATCGATGCTGCTCGATTCCACACCTGAATATCAGTTGCCAGTAATCGCGGATCCATGCGCTTTCTGGCTTGTTCGCAAGGTACTGATTCTAGGTATTGTGAACGCCTTCTTTTTATTTCTTACTTCTATAGAGTGCTGCTCTTCCGCCGCACTGCAAACTTGATTGGCCCGTTGTCCTACCGTTTTTCTCGCTTTGGTGTTTCTGTGTTGTCCCTTTGTCCCTATTTGTCGCTGATGTTGCTTAGTGCTGTTGGTGAATCGTGTTTTTGCTTATGTTGTTTTGGTATTGTTTTGGGTTGTGCATCTCAGCGCGTGCTCTCTTGGGTTCCTTCAACCGCAGGCCTGGGCAAGAACATTCGAGCCATCAAGTCTGGCTTGTTTTCAGGTGCGCCAAACAGCTTTCTGCGCGTCAACGCCTATGCAAACTGCTAAAGGCCATCAGCAGGAACCATGCCTGCCTGGAGTACTTGTAGTGGCTTGAGCTGATTGCGGGTGGCCATTATAGCAAGTTGCACCCTAAGCACAACATAAAGCATGTCAGGATGAGAAAATTATTACCTTTCTTGGTTCGTCGCGACACACTTTGAGTCCTGAAGCACCCAATCCCAGCCCTCTTACCCGGATTTCCTCGACCTCTGCCGTTATCATCGATCAAACGATCAGGGCTTTCTGCCGGTAAGATCGAATAGCCAGTAAGATCGATAGCCGAATGAAAAGATGTGCACATCTCTCCAAAGGCCTCCAATCCTCCAGATTGACATGGAAAGCTCCTTTGCTTGCACACAGTTACTCTATTGTGTTACACACGAGTCATGCGCAACTGGATGCGCGAGCGCATGAAGCGCCGTAAGAAAAAAACGGAGAACGAGTCGGAAGCCACTGGCAAGGTAGGCCAGCAAAAGCCGCCTGTGGATGAAGGCCATCCAGAACCCATTGTTCCCACGTATGACGATGCTCCGCACGACGAGCCGGAAGCAGCCGTAGAGACACCTACCGCAGTAGAAGAGCCAAGGATGGAGACTGAGATCCAGCCTGAGTCACCCTCCGTGCCGCCGCCTGAGCAAAGGCCGGCCCAGCAAAGCGCCCGAACCACAACTAAAACTCCCAAAGGTGTGGTGGTACTGGCTATTGGGCTACCCGGATCCGGCAAGACTACCTGGTTCAAGCGCCGCGGTGTGACGCCGCTTTCCAGCGATCTGCTGCGTTCGATCCTGTTTGATGACATTACGGAACAGCGTTACCAGGGACTGGTATTTTCCACGCTTCGATCCCTGCTGCGCGCCCGCCTGATTGCCCGAATGCCGTGGAACTATGTTGATGCCAGCAACTTGGCCCCGCATGAGCGCAGGCAGTGGATCAAGATGGCTAAAGGCTTTGGTTATGAGGTACATGCGGTGTTTTTTGATGTTCCACTTGAAGTTTGCCTGGAGCGGAACCGCAAGCGCGAGCGGCAGGTCAAGGAAGATGTGGTGCAGCGAATGGCAGCCAAGCTCAAGGCCCCGACTTTTGAAGAAGGCTTCGCCAAGATCACAGTAGTGCGAGTAAAACGCTCAGGTGAATAGGGCTGTTACCGTTGCTTAGGATTTAACCTCGCGCAAAGTGTACCAAGGCAAAGACCCCAAACCACAAAAAGGCAAGATAGTGCCAGTACCAGCTGGTGACCTCAACGGCAATCCTTTGTGACTCAAACTTGAGGCCAATAAAACGCCCAAGAACAGCAAAGAGCAACGCCACCAGACCACCGGCAAGGTGCAGGGCATGTGCGCCGGTCACCAGATAAAAATAGAAGCGGCTCGGATTGGGAGCTAAAAATACGCTCTGCTGGCTCAGGTTTTGCCATACCAGAACTTGTCCGCCAAGAAAGGCAAAGCCAAGCAGCACAGTGATCCCCAGCCATGGGAGATCGCGCTTCATCCGTGGCGGAACGATCCCCATAATAGAGAACTCTTCCTTTTTCGCCATGGCGCGGCGAGCCAGCTCAAGAGTAAAGCTGCTCAGGAGCAGGATGATGGAGTTGATCCAAAGCTGTAAATAAGGGAGCTTAAGTGCCACCCAATCCTGCACATAACGGCGGGCATCTTCGTCATAGCGGCCGCCTTTGCCAAGGCGGAGGACGTACAGGAAGGTGAGCACCATGAAAAGCACGGTGACAGAAATCAAGCAAAGTGCCATGACGATGCGGTAGCGCTTCATTCGCTGATTGCGCGACTGAAAATCTTCCGGCGGCTTGTGGTCGCCGTCATCGCCACCGCCAAAGCCGCGCCGATGTGGAATCTTGCCCGGGCCGCCTCCGCCCAGCTTAGGCTTGCGTTCGATCTCTACGCGATCGCTAATGATCGGCATGACTACTACTCAAATGGTGGTTTGTCGTGCTCTAGCTGGCTGGCGCATCCTGCCGTAAAAAGCCATTTTCCGCCACGGAAACACCGTACTCATAAGGACCGTGGTTTACAACTGGCCGCCTGCCAAATCCTTTATCCGGCACCGGCGAAGGTAGCGTCCACTCCAGGGTGGTGCATTCCCATGGATTCGCTTGTGCCACCGGGCCTTTCAACATGCTCCAGAACAGATTGACCAGAAAGATTACCTGTCCGGCCAGGGTGACGATGGCTGCTATGGTAATGAATTTCTGCAACGGCAGCATCGCCGCTACATATTGTACGCCGGTTAGATCGGAATAGCGCCGTGGATGTCCGGCAATCCCGAGTAGATGCATAGGAAAAAAAGTGGCGTAAGCGCCAGCCAGGGTGATCCAGAAATGCCAGCGCCCAAGGCGCTCGTTCATCATGCGGCCAAACATCTTGGGAAACCAGAAATACGTGGCGGAAAAGACAGCAAATAATCCCGCCATGGCCATGATGAGGTGAAAATGCGCCACTACGAAATATGTATCGTGGAGATAGACATCAAGCGCGGGCTGGGCAAGCAGCGGGCCGGTAAGGCCGCCGGTGATGAACAGAGAAACGAAGCCAACCGAAAACAGCAGCGGCGTGGTGTAGCGAATGCGCCCGCCATAGAGCGTGCCTGCCCAGTTGAAGGTTTTAACCGCCGAAGGGACTGCGATGGCCGTGGTAAGAGCGGAGAAGGTAAATCCTGCATGAGGATCCATGCCGCTAACAAACATGTGATGTCCCCAGACCATGGAGCCCAGCGCGCCTATGGCTACCGTCGCGGCGACCATTGCCTTATATCCGAATACCGGCTTGCGGGCAAAGACTGACAACAGGTGTGAGGTCACACCCATCGCGGGAAGAATGGCGATGTAAACCTCAGGATGGCCAAAGAACCAGAACAAATGCTGCCACAGCAGAGGCGAGCCGCCGGTGTGATCTACGGGCTTGCCGCTGATCAGGAGACCTCCGGGAACGAAAAAGTTGGTGCCTGCATGGCGATCTAGCAGCAGCATAATGATGGCAGCGATAAGAACGCTGAACGCCATCAAGCTCAGAATGGCAGTAACAAACCAAGACCAGCAAGTCAGTGGCATGCGCATCATCGCCATGCCGGGTGCGCGACTCTTGACCGTAGTCGTGACAAAGTTGATGGCGCTCATGATGGTACCCAGGCAGAAGAGCGCGATGCTCACCAGCCAAAGATCGGTACCTAGCCCCTGGCCAGGACCGGAAGCTGCAAGGGCACTGAGCGGAACATACTGCGTCCAGCCAGCGCCGGAAGGGCCGCCGGGAACGAAAAACGCGGCCATCAATATCAGGAAAGAGATCAGGGCGGTCCAGAATCCCGCCATATTGAGCCGAGGAAAGGCCATCTCTGAAGCGCCGAGCTGCAGCGGAAGAAAGAACGTTCCGAAGCCATTCTGCGGCACGGTGGAAAGAACAAAGAAGACCATGAGCGTGCCGTGAATAGTGAGATAGGACAGGTAATTTTCCGGCTTGATCTCACCCAGCAAAGGAAGTGACAGCTTGGGCCAGACCAAATGGATGCGCATCAGCAATGAAAGCCACGCGCCTACCAGCACCGCCGCCAGCGAGAGAAAAAAGTATTGGCGACCGATCATTTTGTGATCGGTGGTGAAGAGGTAGCGGCTTATCTGAAATCCCGAGCGCGCCATTGGGTCATGCAAAGCCTGTTTTTGGCTTTGTGGGGTCGGAAGCGAGGGATCTCTATTCTCACCAGAAGTCATAAAGAAATAAAATGGCGTTCGTTATATCGGCCAGCTTTAACTTGTTGAATTAGATTTTCTGTCCCACAATCAAATCTAGGCCCAATAGGGTTCCATGCCTTCGCAAAAAACGCTCAGGGCCGGGATTCCAGAGAAAGCCACTTCTGAAATTCTTCTTCACTCACCATACGCAATGTCGCTCTCATTCGGTAATGCCCAATCCCGCAGAGCTCAGCGCAGGAAATCTCATAGACACCGGGCCGGGTAGGCGTGAAATGCGTCTGGATATCCATGCCGGGAACCGTGTCCTGCTTGAAGCGCATAGCGGGAATAAAGAGGCTGTGAATCACATCCTGTGCGCGTAGCTGAAGCTGTACGGGCTGGCCAACCGGCACGACCAAAGAAGTGGAAACAATATCGTCACGGCCAGCAGGATCAGCAGGATCGATGCCAAGCGGGTTGCCCTCATCCGGCTTGGCGAATTTAGTGGCGTCCGTACGTCCAAAAACGCCATCCGGACCGGGATATCGGAAATACCATTGAAATTGCGCGCCCGTGACTTCAATAGTGAGCGGATTGCCCTTTACCGGCTGGTGGAGTTTTGACCACAGATGTCCGCCGGATACATGAAATCCGAAAAAAATTACGATAACGGCCAGAGTCCAGCCGATTTCAAATCGCCAGTTGCCGTACCAATTTTTAGATCGTTCATCGGATGGCCGTCGCATTAACACGAAAACCAGCACGGCCTGCCCGGCAACAAAGAGCGCTCCAAGAATCCAGAAAGCTACGGAAAAGTTATGATCAATCAGTCCGGCCTGAACAGAAGCAGCGGCAGGGAACCACAGTGGATGGACAATAAACAGGTAGAGACAGCCCAGCGTAATGATTACCAGCGCAATGCGGAGCGCAACCGACATTATGGTTTCTGTTCGCCAGTCCCGTTCTTCACCAAGTTGAGAAATTCCTGATGCACACGCGTATCGTCAGAGAGTTCAGGATGGAACGTTGCCGCCATGATTTTACCCTGACGCACCAGCACCGGGTCGCCGTTTTCTGATGCCAGCACCTCAACGCCCTTTCCTGTGCCAACGATTTTAGGCGCGCGAATAAAAACCATCTCCAGCGGCTTGGCGCCGAACTTGGTTGCGGCTTCTTTGATGGAGCTTTCATTCTGCCGGCCATAGGCGTTGCGGCGGATTCGTATATCTAGGGCAGCCAGCGATTGTTGCGGCGGATTTTCAACCTCAGTGGCCAGCAGGATAGCGCCGGCGCAGGTCCCGAAGGTGGGCTTGGTGCTGACAAAGTCGCGTAGCTTCTCCAGAAAGCCACGCTCCGCCAGGAAATTCAGGAAGGTGCTGGACTCGCCGCCGGGAATCACGATGGCATCGATTGAATCAAGTTGTTCAGGCGTGCGGATAAGCGTGACTTCGGCACCGAGTTGTTCGAGCCGCCGCTTGTGGGCTTCATAATCGCCTTGGATGGCAAGGACACCGATAGTCATTGTTTTTTCTGAAATCCCGAATCCCGCGAAGCGGGTGAGGGAACCTTACAATCTTAGTCGCTTTGTGATCTGTGCATCGCCTACTGATAATCGTGGTTATATGTATCCCTCACCAGCCCGCATATATTTTTCGTGAACTAAACAGTTTGGCTGTGGGTGGTCGGGATTTTAGAAAAAGCTACCAGCCTCTCGTCTGCAGCATATCCGCCTCAGACATCGCCGCTACGGCCAAACCTTTCATTGCACCTATCAAATCCTCACTGACTTCAAGCAATACTTTAGGATCGTCAAAGTGCGTTGTGGCGCGGACAATGGCGCGCGCGCGCTTCTCCGCTTCTGCCGGTTCGCAGAAGGTAAGGCTATCAGCCATGAAAATGCCTGAACCAACAAAGACGGCTTCGGCACCAAGCTGGCGAACCAGAGCTGCATCAGCCGGGGTGGCAATACCGCCGGCGGAGAAGTTGGGCACGGGCAGCTTGCCCGCCTTGGCCACTAATCGCACCAGTTCAACGGGCGCTTGCAGCTCTTTGGCCTGAGAGTAAAGTTCTTCTTCTGAAAGGGCTTTTAAGATATTCATTTCACGGACGATCTGGCGCATGTGCTTTACGGCATGGACCACGTCGCCGGTTCCGGCTTCACCCTTGGTGCGAATCATGGCCGCGCCTTCAGCAATGCGCCGCAAGGCTTCGCCCAAGTTGCGTGCGCCGCAGACAAACGGGGTCTTAAAGCCGTGCTTATCGACGTGATGAGCTTCGTCAGCCGGGGTAAGGACTTCAGACTCGTCAATGTAGTCCACGCCCAGCTCCTGCAGGATCTGTGCCTCAGCAAAATGGCCGATGCGGCATTTGGCCATTACGGGAATGGAGACGGATTGCATGATCTCGCGAATCTTCTTAGGCGATGCCATGCGGGCCACGCCGCCCTGAGCACGAATCTGCGCTGGTACGCGCTCCAGCGCCATCACGGCTGCAGCGCCTGCTTTTTCGGCGATCTCAGCCTGCTTGGCGTCGGTAACGTCCATGATCACGCCGCCCTTGAGC
>DASRDW010000051.1:0-13136 GCA_035652415.1 Candidatus Angelobacter sp.
TCGTGACGCGCAGATGCTCCAGCTCTTAAAGCTCGATATTGCCGCGGATCAGGTGACGAAGCTGCGTAGCGTTCTCCACTACAACGGTCTGCCGATTGATGCGCGCTCTGTGACTGATGCCATTGTTTCTCAGGAGGCCAAGTAATGTCCGCCACGTCCACTCCGACCCCAGCGCCTGGTTCACCCAGTCCAAAGACGAACCATATTGGCCTTACCGTGCTCGACTATCGCGGAAGCAAGACCACACTGTGCGCGGGCTGCGGCCATAACGCCATCACGGAGCGCATTATCGATGCGATGTATGAGATGGGCATTCAGCCTGAAAATGTGGCCAAACTTTCTGGCATCGGCTGTTCATCCAAAACGCCTGCGTATTTTTTAAATCGCGCGCACGGTTTTAACTCCGTGCACGGTCGCATGCCTTCCGTGGCCACAGGCGCTGCGCTGGCCAACCAGAAGCTTCTGATGATCGGCATTTCCGGAGATGGCGATACGGCCTCCATTGGCATTGGGCAATTCGTGCACCTGATGCGCCGCAATCTGCCGGTGATTTACATCATTGAAGACAACGGTGTTTATGGCCTGACCAAAGGACAGTTCTCCGCCACCGCTGATGTCGGCTCAAAGCTCAAAACCGGCGTGTTGAATGAACTGCCGCCGATCGATACATGCGCGCTGGCGATACAACTGGGTGCTACGTTTGTTGCCCGCTCTTTTTCCGGTGATAAGAAGCAGCTACACACGCTACTGAAAGCCGCCATTGCGCATCGCGGGACCGTGATGCTTGATGTGATCTCGCCCTGCGTGACCTTCAACGATCACGAAGGCTCGACCAAGTCTTACAAGTATTCCAAAGACCATGAGGAGCCGATCCAGGAAGTAGGCTTTGTGCCGGCCTTTGAGAATATTGAAGTGGACTACGATCCCGGCACCACGGCCACCGTGCGCATGCACGATGGATCACAACTCCGCCTGAAAAAGCTTGATCGCGATTACGACGCCACGGACAGAGTAGGCGCTTTGCGTCTGCTGGCTGAAGCGCATGAAAAAGACGAGATGCTGACCGGCGTTTTCTATGTGAACACCACTGCGCCCAGCTTTCTTGAGCAGTTGAATTTGACTGAAAATTCTCTGGCCCGCCTGCCGCAGGAAGTTGTGCGCCCGTCACGCGAGGCGCTGGATGAGATTATGGAAGAGCTGAGATAATCAACTTTAGTCTCGAGCGCAGCGAGAGATCCCTACAATCAAAATAGCCGCGAATGAACGCGAAACACGGGAATTGGAATAACCCTGATGGTTCATACTGATCCGCGCGAGTTCAGTGCTGTTCCTTCAGATGCTCGCGACAATAGGACCCCCTCGCTACGCGAGGGATTAGAAAACTAGGCTGCCAGCGGATCGTCCTTCTCTTTATTCTGATTTTCCTTCTGGCGCTCACCTGGATCCTGGTCTACAACTTCCATTTCCTCTTCTTCTTTAGGCTTAGGATCGATGCCGCGAGAGGGGTTTTCTTCCGGCTTCTTCTTGTCTTCATTGCGTTCGCGTTGGTTAGTTGGTTGTTTCATGACTCGTTGGATGGAAATTATTTGTCGTGTGCCGTCCCTCTAAGGCTTTGTCGATACAATCCTCGGCGCAACTTTTCTTTCTACGGGGGTTTTTATTGGCATAACCGCTTTAAGCTTCATCTTGGGCGGTTGGTACTAGTGGGGCGAGGGATCTATGGGGATTGGGTCCTCCTCTGGCACTGCGGGAAGAGCGATGCAAAGGCGGCTGTCTGTTTCCTGTTTACCGAATCGGTGATGATAGGATTGGCGGCCGCTTTTTTCCATTTAGAATCCGGCTTCATTTAAAATCTCATCATGTCTAATCCGGGGCCCTTGTATCGCCCGTATGACAAGCTGGTAAAGATCACGATTGGCGAGAAAGAATTTGAAGTCCCCGCCGGCAACATGCTGTTGCGTGCCCTGCAGTATCTCTCTCCTGAAGATATTTCCTACGGCAAATTTTGCTGGAATGAAGAGTGCCAGTATTGCCGGGTGAATTACGATCTTGGCCCAGGCACGCAGAACCGCACAGCGATTTCATGCAAGCTGATGGTGCAGGAAGGAATGCGCGTGACGGAAGTGGCGCAGGAGATTCGCTACTGCCTGCGCAAGCTGGGGTTGAACCTGAAGGTGAAAGAAACGAAGTGATCAGTCCCAGTGGAACACGATCAAAAAATTTTCGGTAGCAAAGAAACCCGTGCCCCAAAAATTTCGTAGTGATAGGGGGCCTCTCGCTACGCTCGAGGTTTCAGAAAAACCTCAGTGATGGCTGGGTGAAGGACGAGAAGGCCTGGAGGCTGCGCCGGCAGCCCCCAGTTTTGTAAGACGTTCCCGGGCCTGCAAGGCCTCAGGGCTTTTTGGATAGCGGCTGATCAGACTCCGCAGCTCCTGAATCCCGGCTTCTCGCTGGCCAAGTTCCAGCAGTGCATAAGATTTCTTCAACTGCGCCGCGGCAGTCTTGTTCCCACCCGGATATTGATCGAGCACCTTGTTGTACGCCGCCACCGCGCCATTGAAGTCTTGTTGCCGATAGGCAATCTCACCTAGATAGAATTGCGCGTTGCCAGCAAGGTCGGTATTGCCATAGACCTGCAGATACTGCGTGAATTCCTGTGTGGCAAGATCATTTTTGTTGGCATTGTAATCGCGCAGGCCGTCATTATAGAGCTGGTCAGCCGGCGGCGCTGTGGGAGCAGCCGCGGCTCCGGGTGTGCCTGTTCCGGGCTGTCCAACCAGCGGCTGATTCGGAAGCGTCTGCTGCGCCGCTTGCATATCATCGAGTTGCTTGCTCACCTTAGCTAGGCGCGCCTTGAGTTCATCAACCGCGTCATGAAGCGCCTGCACCTGGCCGGAAATCTGGTCAACCTTGCTGCCGGCATCGGTGGTTTGCTGTCCCAATGTCTTTTGCAGGTTCTGGACCGTAACGCCCATTTTGTTGACATTATCAATCTGCTGCGTCAACAGGTCTTTCATCACGCCCATGCGCTCGTCAAAGGTGGTGCGCATGCGCTCCATGTTGTCCTGCATGAGCTGGAGCTGGGTCTGGATTTGGATGAGTTGCGACTTGGTATCCGCTGCGCGTGCGCTCTCACGTCCGCATAGGGTGAACAAGAGCAATGCGAACACGACAGTAAGAATTTGTTTCTTCATAGGCATTTAACTCTTTTAGATGCAGAATAGCTGCCGATCCTGCAGAAATTTTCTTATTAAGACGAGACGGCGCTATCTTCAGTTTGCACCAGAAAAGGGAACTTCTAACCAAAGCTTAAGGCACGAACCTAGGTTGACAAGCCGGACGGGGAAGCCCGCCCGGCCTCGTAAGGTTAGTGTAACAAGGTAAAGTGATCGCGGCGGTTCTTCTGCCAGCAATCCTCGTTGGATTCAGTGCACTGCGGTTTTTCTTTGCCGTAGCTGATGGTCTTGATGGAGTCTGCGCTCACGCCACCCTGGATCAGGGCTTGCTTGGCGGAATCGGCGCGGCGCTCACCCAGAGCCAGGTTGTATTCGGTGGAACCACGCTCGTCACAGTTGCCCTCAATCTGAACTCTCCAGCCCTTCTGCTTGATCATCTGGGCTGCCCGGGCCAGCATCTGTTGCCCGTCTGGACGCAGGTCAGCTTTGTCATAATCGAAATAGACGTCTGTGATGTTCTGCGCAAAGAGCTGATCGTCAGTGACGGTCGGCGTTGGAGCGGGTGTCGGTGTAGGCGTTGGCGTTGGTGCGGCGACGGTGACTTGCGCCGTAGCTTCCTGCGTTCCACCCACGCCCTTCGCTGTCAGATGATACGTTGTGGTTTCGGTCGGAGAGACCGTTTGTGAGCCGCTGGGATCAACTTTGTTGCCGTCCAGGGCGACATCAGTTGCGTTTTCCGTGCTCCAGGTAAGCGTAGCGGACTGCCCGCGCTGAATGGAGTTCGGGTTAGCCGAAAGATTGGCGGTGGGCGCCGGTGTCGGCGGCGGCTGGGGTGGTTGTGGGTGCTTACCTTTGTTACAACCGCTGACCAACAGCAATGCGGCCAGCATCCCCAGGATTAAACTCCAGTGTCTCTTGCTGTAGTTCACCTCATGTCCTCCAAAAAAGTAAAACAATTTTTATTCGTGCCCCATACAAATGAATCTACTTAAAGCTCCAGTTAGGCTGGGTGTTCCTGCCCTGGCGCGTAAGCTGCTGCAGGTGCGTGCCGTCTGCCAGCACGCTCCATATCTGCTCTGTGCCACTACGATTGGATTGAAAGACAATATGCCGCCCGTCTGGAGACCACGATGGAAAGTCATTTCGCCCGCCGTCGTGGGTTAATTGTACGATCTGTCGTGATGCGATATCCATCAGATAAATGTCTTCCCCGCCTAAAACTCCAGGCCCGTACTTTCGTACCCAGGAAAACGCCAGCAGCAAGCCATTGGGAGACCACGCAGGAGAAACAGCATATCCCTGGTCTGTCATCTTCTGCACGTTACTGCCGTCCGCGTCCATTACGTAGATCTGCGGCAGTCCGGTCCGTCCGCTTACCCAGGCAATCTGGCCGTTGGTCTTTGGGTTAAAGACCGGAGACACGTCGCCCTTGCCGGTGCTCAATCGGCGCGGGTTCGCGCCTGACGCATCGGCGACAAAAATTTCTGATAGTCCGCTATGCATGGAGGATGAAAAGGCGATTTTAGTTCCATCTGACGACCATGCGGGAGAAAAATTATCGCCGTGGTAGCGCGGGAAGGCCACCGTGCGGCCAAGGTCCATGGAGTACATCATGATTTGCCATGATTCCTTCGTCAGCCCGCTGAATGCCAGCCGCGAACCATCCGGTGAAATCCTCGGCGACAGCGCCAGCGACCCCAGCTTGGTCACCTGCTTTTGATTGGCGCCGTCATAGTCCATAGACCAGATTTCTTTCGTGCCGCTGCGTGTGCTCACAAAATAAATCTGGCTCTCCGCGATTCCGTTAATCCCGCCGCCCAACCGCGCAATAATCTCGTCGGCAAAGCGGTGTGCGATGATCCTCGCATTGTCTGGTGTGGCATCTTCTTTATATTGCTTACCCAGGATCTGCGGCGCGCCGGGGTTTTTCACGTCATAAAGCCAGCCCTGGACCTCAACTTTGCCGCTGTTCACGCCTACGTTGCCAAACGTCACCACGCCGGCGTTCGGCGGGGGATCACTCCAGTTTTTGGCAG
The DNA here is from genome assembly GCA_035652415.1 of Candidatus Angelobacter sp. GTDB lineage: Bacteria > Acidobacteriota > Terriglobia > Terriglobales > Acidobacteriaceae > Angelobacter. The sequence continues at coordinate 5,213 of DASRDW010000051.1, forward strand.
TTAGCTCCGTCGGCTGTCCCGGTTGCTGCGCAGGATAAAAACTCTTGGCAACCATGTCAAAAATGCCGGCATTGTCCAGGTCGTTCCACAGAGTTTGGTTGAACACTTGGTCTAGCGGCGCGGTCTGTGGATCGCCAGTAGCCGTCTTGAAGTCAGGCACGGCAATGCGTGGCCGTTCCTGGCCCATGTTGATTTCCAGTTTCACGGTGCCCTGGGCCGTAGCTCGCGGTGTGTAAGCAAAAAATGTCAGTGTAAGAAGAGAGAGCGCGAAGACCGTAGTTTTCACTCGATGCATGAATTCGCCTATTTAGGGGGATGATCAAACCAAAACTCTACATGCAGCACGCTGCCTTCCGGCAGCGGCCCAAATCCGTCAATGCGCTGGACCGCCCGGACTGCCGACTGGTCAAGCGAGGGCACGCCACTCGATTGCGCCACTTGCACGTTGGCCGGGCTGCCGTCGCGCTTTATATCAAATTCAATAAATGCGCGATGCGGGGCAATGATGTGCGGATCAATCTCGTATGTCAGCCAATTGGACTGCACTTTCCGCCGAATCACGTCAATGTACCAGCCATATTTATTGCCGAACGCCGCGTCTTGTACGCTGAAGCCGCCCTTGGTATTGGGCGCGGCAAAGTTTCCGTAAGGCCCAGTTACCGGACCGCCTTCGCCGTTTGGTACTGCCGTATCCACCGGCGTGGGAACGGGCCGAGGCTGCACATGATTCTGCGGGACCGGCTTATCAATCTTCTTGGTTACCTTGCCTTTGATCGGGATGCCCTCATCGCTCTCCGCCTGCTTGGGCTGCGGGATTGACTGGGTCACGCCCTTGCTCTCATTGGCCACAATGTTCTGCGATTGCTCCGGATGCGGAATCGGAATTGCCGCGCTGCTTACCAACTGTGCTTCTACCGCATCTCCCTGATTGTGGCCCCAGTTTGAGTTCCCATGCAGGTTCAGGATGAAGCCCGCTCCCAAAAACGCCAGCACCAAGAGTCCATGGAAGCCCACGGAGACGAGCAGAGGCTTCTTCCAAGACTCATGCTCATAAAACATGTTGGCTCTGACGTATGCCATTTAGCTCAGTTACTTTTACAATCCCTTGTCCACAGGGTGGAGCAAGCTTTAGGCCTGCGAAACATGCATAAACACTTCGGCTTTAGCTGCTGAGGTGCCCAGTGCCAAATGTTGCGATTTAAAAATAAGCCGCATCCTTTATGTATTGCTTGGTCCCTCGTTCACTTGCCCCGGCTTGCCGTAGAATCCGCGTTCATCCGCGCGAATCCGAGGTAAAAAACTTTTACTTCTTCCCCTCGTGAATCGGTTCCGTCACAATGCTTATGTTCGTGATTCCTGCGGCCTTTACCGCGCTCATCACCGTGGCAAACGCGCCAAAGGCCACGTTTTCATCCGCCTTCACATACACTGACTGCCCTCTTGGATCGCGAAACTTCTTCCGCAGCGCATCGTCAATCTCATCCAGCCGCACGTGGTTGTTATCGATGTAAACTTCCTGGCCTTTGGTGATGATGATCTGCACCCGTTCTTCGGTAATCTCTTTGACTACCTTTGTCTTGGGGACTGTGACCTCAATGCCGGATTGCAGCACCGGCGCCGTCACCATAAAAATGATCAACAGCACCAGTACCACATCGACAAAAGGCGTGATGTTGATCTCTGAAAGCGATGTCTCAGTCCGGCCGCTTTTGGTCGTGAATGCCATCAGCGCACTCCCGTGGTCACTCCAATGGTCCGCTCAATAAAGTTCAGCATCTCCATCGTAAAGTCATCCATGCGCGCGGCAAACTCGCGCATTTGGTGGGTAAACTGGTTGTAGGCAATCACGGCCGGAATCGCGGCAAACAGGCCAAAGGCTGTGGTGATGAGCGCTTCAGAAATTCCCGGCGCAACCGCGCGCAGCGTGGCCGAGCCTTCTGTGCCCAGTCCGTTGAACGCGTCAATAATGCCCCACACCGTGCCAAACAGCCCAATGAACGGTGAGACAGCGCCCGTCGTCGCCAGCAAAGGCAGCTTGCGCTCCAGCCGCGTAAGCTCTTCAGAGCTTGCAATCTGCGCCGCGCGCTGCACCGCCGTGATGTTGGAATCACCCTGGCGGCGAAGCTCGTCATACGCGTTATCAAACACGGCTACCAGCGGGCTGGGCTTGAATTGGTCAGAGATGGCGGCAATGTCCTGCAGCCGCTGCGCCTTGCGGAACGCGCGCAGAAAACGTCCGCTCTGCACTCTCGCTCGCTTAAGCGCTCCCCATTTCGCAAGAATTACTGACCAGGACAGGATGCTGAAGATAAGAAGAATGACGAGAACGCCTTGAGCTACGGCTCCGGTCTGCCGTATAAGGTTGATGATCTCCCCGCCAATAATCAGGGCCACCAGAGAAATTAAATTCATCATTGCAAAGTCAACCGCCTCTATCAGTTAACTCTTGACCGTAACACCACCCGCTGCTCACGTCAAACAGGTGAATACACTGGTTAAACAGGGTTACGGAAGGATTAGAACCCGCATTGCGACCTGAAGTCCCGAGCGTGGGTGAGTGTTGCTAACTACCCTTTAAAAATCCCTTGCTTACCCACCTGCGTTTGCTAACTGCTGATCGCCGATGGATGGTCTGGTAGCTGATGGCTGTTTACTGGCACGAGAAATGCTGGGTTCAAAACAGAGTCCCCGCGATGCATCATCCCGCTTGGCGGCTGGCGCCTTATGGTACGGCCTTTTTTCTGGATATGAACTGAGCCGGGAACGCTGCAATTCTCAACCAGAGCTGGATTTCGCCTTACTTCGGCAACCGATTGAGCGCCCTCTTAGTTCTAAGAGGGTAAGGTTTGTGGTTCCTTCCTTTGTTGCTCAAGAGTATGCGTTTTTTAATCAAAATCAGCTTGGTTGTTACCGTGTTTTCCGGTCTTGCGGCAGCGCAAGGGCCACCCAGAGTGCCCCTTGGGGAGCCGGCCCAGTCGACCGTCCAGACAGGAACTCCTCCCAACGCGCCTGAGCCGACAATCGATAAGGTGAAGGGCCTCATCAAGACCCAAGTACAGAAGGCGATTGATGGCAAGCATTATCCTGCTGTTGCAGAGTGGCACCCTCTAACCGCGCAAGAGAAATTTAATGTCTTTCTGCACAGCACTTACGCGCCCACCACATTCATCAACGCCGGGGTTGACGTGGTGGCAGACCGTGTTAAGGGTCGCGACGATCCAGGATATGAAACCGGCATACGCGGCTGGGGCCAGCATTATGGTATCAACCTGGCCACCAGTGAGACGGATGTTTTCTTCCAGCGATTTTTATTTCCTGCGCTGTTAAAGCAGGACCCGCGTTACTTTCGCAATCCTGAGCAGCCGTTCTTCAGTCGCGTTCTTTATTCCATGAGCCGCGTGGTCATTACCCGCACGGATAGCGGCGGCGAGACCTTCAATTCATCGCACATTCTGGGTTCTATGGCTTCACGCGCCCTGAGCGATCTCTACGTTCCCGGCCAGCAGCAGGGATTGCGTCCGCTCAGCAGTTGCATCAGCTTTGACCTGCTGCGCGATGCCGGCACGAACCTACTGCATGAGTTCTGGCCCGACATACGGCATAAATTTCTGCACCGCTAATTCAAGCCTGTCCTTCCGGTCCAAACACAGAAAGAATGTGCCCATCCACATCCTTAAAGTGTGCCACCCAGTCTGTGGGCGTGGCCTGGCGCGGCTCGCTCATAAAAGTTACGCCCTTCGCGGAAAGCGCTTTGTATGCAGCACGCACGCTTTCCACGGCAAAGACCACCTCCGTTGCTCCAGCCACATGCGGAGCCAGGTTCACATGCCCTCGGCTCAAGCCCAGCATTACCGTTCCGCACTGTAGCAGCACCAGCGACGGTTCCTGCATGATGACGCTGAGTCCCAGCTTCTCTTTATAGAATGCAAGCGCCGCGTCTAAATCGCGCACGCCCAGCATCACGGCCGCGATGCGTGAAAGCGGGGTAGAATCTGCCATTATGTCCTCCGGATAGTCTGGACATTATCAAGCAAGGCCAATTAAAAGTACCGCCAAAAAATAATTTTCAGAAACGGCGCGTGTCTTCCATTCACTGGCCGCACTGGCAGGGCAAGCCAACCCGCAATCTTCTGGCAGCAGCAGCAAGCCAAAAATCCTGATGCATCTTAGAGGTTGCCTTGTTTGCTAATCCTCCTCTGATGTGCGCCTGCCTTTTTCTCTGGTAGATTCCTTTTAAGAGCCATTTTGCATGGAAGCGCAGGGCAAGGTAAAAATTCCGGGAGAAAAGCTTGCTGTCCGCGTGCAGACCGACGGCGTGGAGCTTGTGCAGAATTTGTTGTGGAATTGGCAGCAACTCTGCGATGAATCCGGCGAAGGCGAAATCTTTTATCGTCCGGAATGGATGCTTGCTTACCTCAATGCTTTTGCTCCGCAGGCCCAGGTTACTGTGATCTCGGCCTGGGCGGGTGAGCGCCTGCGCGGCGTTCTGCCCCTGATGCACCAACGTGCCTGGATCACCGGCTTGCCAGCGATGATGGCCACCGTTCCTGCCAACGTTCATTGCTTTCGTGTTGGTTTGGTGTGCTGCCCCGGAGACGAAGGTAGGGAAGTGCTGCGTGCGCTATGGCAGGCGATGAAAGTTCTGCCAGGATGGAGCGTCTTTGACGTTTCCAACGTCGTGGAAGGCAACGCTATTGACCAGCTTGTGGCCCTTGCCCGTGCAGATAAATTTCTCGTCGCGCGCAAACGCACCTCGCAAACGCTTTATCTCCCCATCGCCGCGCCTACGGGCAAGGACAAGAATAAAGATCAGCCGCCCTGGATGGCCGGAACACGCCCCAAGTTTCGCTCGCATCTGCGCCGTGCACGTCGCCAGCTTGAAGAGCAGGGAACGCTGGCGATTAAGCATTTCTGCACTGCCGATCCTGCTGCGCTGGAAAGTTTTTACGATCTTGAAGGTTCGGGCTGGAAAGGCGAAGAAGGCACAGCCATTAAATGCGATCCGCGCACGCGAAAATTTTATGACTCGGTGGCGCAGGCCGCAGCTGCCGGGGGATATCTCTCGCTCGATTTTCTGGAACTGAACGGAAAGCCGATTGCCGGACATTTTGGTTTCAACTTTCGTGGCCGTTATTTTCTGGCCAAAGCCGGCTATAACGAAGACTACCGTCGATACGGCCCAGGCCAGCTTCTTGTGAATGAAATCTTGAATGAAACTCCGCAGCGCGGACTGCACGAGTTTGATTTTGTCGGTCCCGCGACCTGGGATGAAAGCCGCTGGGCGTCCGCTCGGCGCACCAGCTATCGCGTCTTCATCTTTCGCAAAAACTGGTACGGTGAGCTTCTGTATGAGTTGCGGATCTCTGTGCGTGATCTCGTGCGCCGCATGTTGGGCCAGGTGGAAGATGAAAACGCCCCCATTGAATTGAAGTCAAAGCCGCAGGGCATAGATAAAGATAAAGAAGGAGCAGGCGATTCGTAACCGCCATACATGGCTCCCGCAAACTCCATTTCGCCGGTATTTGTAGAAGGGCTTGACGTTTCAGCTTACGGGATTGCGCGTAGCGTGGGGAGGCATGGCGTTCCAGTCTTTGGGTTGAATGACCGCCTGCGCGATCCGCTCCGGTTTTCGCGCTACGTGCGCGAATGCTTTATCTATCCTGACGATCCTAACCAGCCCCGCGCTTATGCTGGTGACAGTGTTGCCAATGAAGATGTGCTCTGCGCTCTGTTGCAGGAATGGGCCGCAGGTTTCAAAGAAAAGCCAGTGTTGTTTGCGACCTCAGACTGGTTCGCGCGTTTTCTCTCCAATAAGCAGTCAAAACTGGCGCAGAATTTTCTTTTCCATTGGGTAACGCCGGAGCTGTTCAACACCATTATCGATAAAGGCCGGATGGTCCAGTTTTGTGAGCGCGTGGGCATACGCGTGCCGCGAACGCACACCACGCAGCCCAGCGATGACATGGTGCAGGTCACGCGCGACTTTGCTTATCCTTGCCTGATCAAGCCCATCCATCGTTATACCTCAGGCTTTCCCGTGGAAACCGCCAAAGTCCTGATCGCGCAGACGCCTGAAGAAGCGCTGGCGTTCTTTACCAAATATCCGCAGATCAAGGGCTCAACCATGATGCAGGAGTTGATTGAAGGCGGTGACGATCAGGTCTTTCAATGCACAGCGCTGGTCAACGATGCAGGAGAAATCGCGGCCTATTCCACTGTGCGCAAGCTGCAACAATTTCCCCCAGGTTACGGCAGCATGTGTCACGGCCAGACTGAGCGTAACGAAGCCATGGCAGCAGAAGCGCTTAAACTGCTGCGCGCGCTGGGCTATCGCGGTCTGGGATCTCTGGAGTTCAAATACCGGCAGAAAGATGGCGGCTATTACTTCATTGAAATGAATACGCGCCTGCCCTGGTACAACGGCATCTTTGCTGATGCAGGGGTGAACCTGCCGCTGCTGGCTTATGCCGATCTTACCGGCACGCTCAAAGAGCTTGCGCCAGCTCCGCCCGGCCCGCAACAGCGCGACCTGACAACCTGGCTCGGATATCACAACTATCGCGCCTGGTATCGGGAGACAAAGAACGCGCGCCCAATGAGCTTTGGTAAATTCGCAGCCTCGGTGGCGCAATCCAAATCGTACGCCTGGTGGAACTGGGCCGATCCCATGCCTTTCCTGGCCTCCAGCATGCAGGCCGCGCGACGTGGGGCAGGAAGCATTTTGCGTCGCCTGGGCTTGCGCTGAGAATTGTTCCGCAAAACTATTCGCAGCGGCAACAACAACACAGGCCGACATTGCTGAAAAATTTTCTGCACCCATCCGCCTTTGCGGTTGATCATAACTAAGTAAGCCCACAGGCAACGCTCTTCGTACGCAAATTTTTTTGCGGTTCGTCTGGAGTTTCCATCGACCGCTGAATGCTTATAAAACTAAGAAGGGGATGCGACCATGCCAAATATCGCAACTGATACTGATGTCTTGATCGTTGGCGCTGGGCCGGTTGGCCTGTTTCTTGCAAATGAGTGTGCCCGTCGCGGCCTGCGCTGGAGGCTGGTTGAGGCGCGCGCAACACAATCAGAGCATTCCAAGGCGCTGGCCATCTTTCCGCGCACGCTTGAGATCTTTGACATGGCCGGGGTCGTTGCCCCATTTCTCAAAGCAGCCAACCGTGTCACACAAGTTGCGGTAGTCACCCATGGACGCAGGCTTGCCCGTATGCAGTTCACGCCGGAAGAAAGTCCTTATTCATTCATCGCCATGGTCCCCCAGGACGTGACTGAGAAATTGCTGGTGGAAGAGTTACTGCGTAAAGGCGGAGCGGTTGAATATGAAACAGCATTTGTCTCCGCAGTCCAGCGCGGCGATTCTGTGACCGTAACGCTCGACCATCAAGGCCAGCTTAAAGAGCTTACTACCGCATTCGTTGTCGGTTGTGATGGCGCTCGCAGCGCGGTGCGGCATCTTTTAGACCTGCCGTTCGCGGGCGGTGAATATGCTGACTCATTCATGCTGGCCGATATTGAAACCAATGACGCTCTGCCCGCCGACGAAATGCAGCTCTGTCCCAGCGAATTTGGCCCAGCCGCAATCTTCCCTATGAGCGCCACTCGCCGTCGCCTGGTGGCGACCATTGACCATGTGGAAGGAGACGCGCCATCGCTGGAACTGACGCGGCAGATACTGAAGCAACGCTGTCCTGCCGAAATTGAGGCGCGTTCCATGAACTGGAGCAGCTATTTCCGCATTCATCATCGGCATGTAGCCCGGCTTCGCGTGGGGCGTATTTTTGTCGCTGGTGATGCAGCCCACATCCACAGCCCGTTTGGCGGCCAGGGGATGAACACCGGACTGCACGATGTCTGGAACCTGGTTTGGAAGCTCGATCTTTTCCTGCATGGTCACGGCAATGAGGTGCTGCTGGAA
>DASRDW010000052.1:0-4611 GCA_035652415.1 Candidatus Angelobacter sp.
TGGCAGCAACCATTCCGTAATACAGCGGCCACACGCGGAGAATGCGGCGCCAATAGAAGCTGCGAAAGTAATTTTGTTCTTTCCTGGAATCGAGCAGAATGCCGGTGATCAAAAAACCGGAAAGGACAAAAAACAGATCAACTCCAACCCAGCCAAAGTCGGCAATAATGGCCGTGGTCTTCCCAAAAACCAGCAGATCGGGAACAAGGTGATGGAACATCACCGTAAGCACAGCGATACCGCGTAATCCGTCAAGAGCAGGAATTTGTCTACGACCACGATTGACTACGGAAACAGCGGCGGCTGCACTCATTGCGCCACCCCGGCTACTGTCTCTGGGTGAGCCAAAGATTGATGCCGGATAAATGCTTTACGAAGAACGAAGCCTGGCCTTACCCCTGTCCGTTGCATGGTGGTAAAGCTGGCCCCGCACAGAAATAAGAAGCTGGCCATGGGAATAACGCCAAAAAGCGCACCGGAGAAGACTGAGAATAGCGAGCGGGCCACTATGTTGGCCGCGGCTGCTAGAAATGCGGCTGCAATCAAAGGATCAGCGCATCTTCGTGCATACCAAAGAGAATTTCTCAAGGTTGATACCAGAAATCCGATGAGCAGCACTACGCTCAGCAGGCCGGCTTGTGACATCAATTCAAAATAGGAATCTTCTCCCACACCTGAATCCTTGCCTGCGAGTGAGAAAGCCCAGCCGCCCGACTCACCTAGTCCCTGCCCCACCAGCAATTGCGGGACCTTCTCCCATCCATTTTCAATAAATCGCAAATGGACTGAAGCGCTGTCCTCTTTAAAAGTAAAAGTGTCAGAAATGTTTGCCCAGGCCGAGGGTAGCAGAGCGACAACGCACGCCATAAGGGCTACTGGAATTACTACTTGTTTTGACTTTCCACACCACCAGGTAAGAAGCACCAAACCAAGAGCAGCCGCGCCAATTGACTCTCGTCCAATGGTAAGAACCAGCGCCACCGCAATAATAATTCCCGCCATCCACCACTTTCTGCTTTGGCGTGGATCTTCACCCGGCTTTTTCAGAAAGAGCCATGCCACACACAACAATAGGGGAAAGACGCAGGCAATGCCCATTGATAACGGATCAGCATAAGTGGAAACCAGACGGCGGATATCAAAGCGATACATGTTGGCAACCAGGCCGTCAATGACGTTGTAACCATCAATGAGGCCTTTAATGTTGACCAGAAAATTTCCTGCACCAACCGTCTCGCTCCAGAATGAGATAGGAAGAAACGCCCATTCAAAGATTCCAAACAGGGCCACGGCCACTTGAAGCCCCAGGACAAAACGAATAGCCCTGCGCAGTTCGTCCAGTTCCAGATAACTCAGCCGTCCCCAGAAATAAAAAGCTACAAGTGCAATCAAATAACGCAAGGAAACAATGCGCACAAAGAAAGGAACTGTTGAGCCAAGAATGAGCGGTGCAAAAGTAAAATAGAGCACCAGCAATACAGCGTAGGCAAAAGCAAATTTGTCCGCGGCGTTAAAACGCCAGCCCTTCTGGAAAGCACGATAACCCAGCGCCAGTAGCGCCAGCATCATCACCACTTCTTTCACTCCCATAAGCACAACCACAAGGCCGGCGGGCAGCCATCCTTGCTGATAAGCCAAAGGCAGCAGAAAGTTCTGCAGGGCCAGCCAGGTGAAATATATATATAGGAGGGCCAAGTACATCAGACTTTGGCCTCCACAACCTCAAGGGTGCAGGCCAACTCTTCCTCAATAACTCCACAAACCGCGTCGGCTGCGCTGGGGAAGTTGCGTAGATATTCGTGCAGCAGTTGATTTTGCTTTTCGCTGAAGTTGTGGCGACGTTCTGCGACCAAAAGCGATTGCAAGCATTGTTTAAGCTCCTGGCCATTACGTGCCACACCGCAAGGCTCCATAATTCCAAGCCGGTCCCGCAGCTCTTCTGGCGCAATCTGCACTACGGGTACATCAAGCGCCATGGCCTCAAGCATGGCCGTAGAGTTGCATGAGATGGCAACATCAGCAGAAGAAAGCGTTTCCTGCAAGGAAAGGTCGCGGGGAGCAATCGTAATTCGATCCAATCCGCTCAGGCGGCGAAAACGTTTTTCTGTTTCCTGCGGATGCAAACGCACCACTACGTGGAAGCGATGATCATCCAGCAGCGGTTTCAATGCCGCCAATATCAGGCGATGCTCGGCTTCACTGAACAATGGCGAATGCGATTGCGAGAAGAAAACCACATCGCAACGGCCGCAGTTTGCTCCGTTCTCTTCCCTCTTGAGCCGCATTGCAGAACGCGAATTCCGCGCCTTGGCCAGGCCATCAAACCGGGGCGCTCCTGCCACAATCAGGTTTGATTGCATACCAGAACGCGCGGCCATGTAGTCGCGGAAGCGCTGTCCCCAAACAAGATAATGCTCAGCTGAAGTCGGGAAATATTCCTGGGTAGGAAAACCGTGCTGCAATGTAAAACTTTTTACCCCGGCTTCTCGGGCCACAATACATGCCAGGTAGCTGGAAGTGGTGAAATCGTTATGCGTGATCACTGCAGCAAGTGAGCGATTCTCCGCAAAAAGCCGCTCATAAACTTCACGATACAAGTAAGCGCGCACGAGTAATGTCTGCATTACATTGCGCGAAGCGACAAACTGACGCTGATACTCTTGGGGGCAGCTCTCCAATAACAAATTGAAATCTTTTTGCGCTCTGGTCCACAGGCGGCCCATTCTCCCCTTTCTTGAGGCAAACATTTCTGCATCAAGATTGACTAGAGCTGCGCGCGCATGGGCTAATTCCGCGGCCCTGGCCTGCATCACACTATCCAGCCCCACAAAGAGCGACTCCTGCCCTAGCTTCTGCAATACGGATCGTAAAGTTCCAAACCCTGGCTCGGCAGCATAATCACAGACGAAAAGATAGCGCGAGTCGCCGGCCAGACTGGCATCAAACCCACGCCGGGCGCGCGCAGCGCGAGCCCAGACAAAAGCAGGGTATAAACGGTTTTTTACGGCAAACTTTGCCGGCGCAGAGCCTGCCTGCGCCAGATGGAAAAATGCATCAGCGCGGATGGAGTACAGGCAGCTCCCAGCAAACGGAGCAAATATGTCACAGACCGAATTCCACGTCACCGGCTTCATAGAGCTATTGGGCAACCACATAAGCTGCGCCCTCTCCCACCTCTGCTCTCATTTCATACAAGCGGCATATCTTGGGAATGTTTGCCTCCCAGGAATATTCAGCAACCACCATCTTGCTGGCGCGCTCGGCAATGAGCGAGCTTGATGGGTGAAGCGCAGCCTTTGCCGCGGCAACAAATTCAGTGGGATTGTCGTAGGTAAATAGAAAGCCATTCTCTCGATCTTTAATCAGACAGCGCGTACCGCCGGTTGCCGACGCTACTACCGGTGCGCCAAGAGCCATGGCTTCTAGAATGACTGTAGGCAATCCTTCATACTTTGAGGCCAATACCAGCGCAGAGCACGCCTGGTAAGCCGCTTTCAAATCATCGTCAGAAACTTCGCCAAGAAAGTGCACATTGTGGCTCAGCCCTATTTCGGCAGCGAGCTTTTGCCACTCGTCTCGGCATCCTGCATCAGGACCAATGAAAACTAGGCTCATGTCGCGCGGCAGCTCTGCCAGAGCGCGAACAAGAAAATCTCCGCGTTTTACGCGATCCAGCCGCCCAACCGACAAGAGAAACTTGCCAAGACCATATTTCTCCTGCCAAGCGCACACATAAGTTTCAGGCAAAGCCTGTGGCAAAGTAATTGAGTTTGGAATAATGGCCATGCGCGCAGCTTCAGCCCCGAGCATGACAGCATCATGACGATCGTTCTCCGTGAGCGCGATGATGGAGTCTGAAGCTTTCATAGCCGCTCGGCCAACCGTCTTGTCAAAAGCCAGGCGTTTGATCTTCCCGGCAAAATCCTGCGCGGGATAAAAACAGTGCGGCGTAAACGCAGTATGTATCCCAGCCTCATTAGCAGCAATCAGACAGCGCGCGACAAAAATTGATCGTGCACCGTGAGCATGTAGAACATCAGGATGTTCCGAGATAAGAAGTCTCTTTACCGTCGCCAGAGTGGCTCCACGTACCACACGCAATCCATTGCTCATGCTGTCTGACGGGACACCGGATTGGACAATTGCACATGGCTCATGCCCTAACGCACGCAGGCCTTCCGCAATGCGATATACGTGCAACTCCACGCCGCCGCGTTGCGGATAAATGCCATGCGAAATCAGGAAGATCTTCACCTTGCGTTCCGCGCCTCTGCCAGTTGTGCTGTTTCTGCTTTAACAATCTCTTCGAGACCCTTCGCTATAGAAAACGCTGGCGCCCAGCCAAGTTCGCGCCGCGCTTTAGCGATATCGGCACGAAGGTGTTGCCGGTCACTGGGACGCACGTGGCGTTCTTCAGTAATAATGTCCAGCTTCACGCCTGCGGTTTGCCCCATAATCTCTACTACTCGCGCGATGGAACACTCCTGACCTGAGGCAAGGTTGTAAACCTCGGCAACCTGTTTGCCTGAAGACAGCAGTTCACCGATTCTTATTAGCGCCTGTACCAGATCGGCCACATAGATGAAATCGCGGAAGGTATCCGTGCGGCCC
>DASRDW010000053.1:0-7429 GCA_035652415.1 Candidatus Angelobacter sp.
AGTGGTGGAGCTGGGCGAAACCTTGCGCGCTGCCGCCGAACGCGAAGCTCGCGAAGAAACCGGGCTGATCGTTAAAGCAGGTGAAGTAATAGAGGTTTTGGACCGCATTATCCCCGGCGAAAAAGGAGCGCCGCAATATCATTACGTGCTGATCGATTTTCTTTGCACTGTGCAGGGCGGCAAGTTGCGGGCCGGCGGCGATGCAACAGGAGTCTGCTGGGCACGAGAAGATGAGTTGGCAGAATTCAAGTTGGAGCAGACTGCGGTTCAGGTGATCAAGGAAGGCTTTATGTGCAATCCCGAGCGTAGCGAGGGAACCCTATAGCCAGCAAAGCTCTCAATATTCACACCATTCACACCGTAGTTATTTCCCTAGCTTCACACCTGTATGGTGATCTCGACTTAAATTATTCTGAGGCAGGGTTCCCTCACCCGCTGCGCGGGATTCGGGATTTTAGAAAAACTATCCTTTCCACCTATACGCATCCTCCTGCGGCAATCCTACAAACTGCAGCACGCGGCACGCAAACTGGTGCGCCATCTCATCAAGGCTTTTGGGATGGTTATAAAACGTGGGGATCAGCGGATAAATTGTCGCTCCTGCATCCGCGGCCCACTCCATGTTGCGGATATGCACGCGATTGAGCGGCGTTTCTCGCGTGCATAACACAAGCGGGCGTTTTTCTTTCAGGCAGACATCGGCTGCGCGGTCAATCAGGTTTCCGGCCAGGCCGTGAGCGATCCGGGCCAGCGTGCCCATGCTGCAGGGAATCACGATCATAGCGTGTGTGGGATATGAGCCACTGGCCACGTTGCCGCCGATATCGTCATTGTTCTGCTGTTGAATTTTTTTTGTGGCCTTGCCCATCAGCTGCCGCACAAGATCATTGCGGCCCTTGATTGCGAGTTCTTCAGCAAATACGCGGAGCGCGTTGCTTGAGGCGATGAAATTTACAGTCTTTACGCGGTCATCGTGTTCCAGTGTAAGCAAAAGTGCGCGTGTAAACAGCGCGCCGCTCGCTCCGGTTGCAGCCACCGTGAGTACATGGGCTGACGAATGTAACAGATTTGGCATCTAACGGTGTAAGTTCTGAGTTACAGATTCCCCAAGAACTGAGAATAGGGAGATGCCTGCATTCAAGTCAAGCAGAAGCCCATCACGCGATTTTTGTAGTTGATGGGAGTAGCCGGGTTTCTTCATGGGCAGTGGTTTCGCAATTCGGGCACGTCGGCGTACAGCGGCGCAGCAGCTTGCACTGCTACAGGTAAAGCGAGAGATTCGCGCTACTGATCCACACGGCCGCCTGAAATATGTCCGCGATTTCAGCGAAGCTTTCCGCGACTATCGCCACACACTCAGCACGGTTGAACTTAAACAACATTATTTGAGCGCCGACGTTCTTCTTGTGGGCGATTATCACGCGCTGGCAGCTTCGCAGGAGTTTGCTTCGGTGCTGATCACGCAGTTGGCGCAAGAGGGCCCTCCGCCGGTGCTGGCCTTGGAGATGATTTTTTCCCGCGATCAATATGTCCTGGATGAATGGCTGCGCGGCGAAATTACAGACGATGAACTGCGCGCGGGCATCCACTATGACGATGAGTGGGGCTACGAGTGGGAGCCTATCGCCAACATGCTACGGCAGGCGCGTAAGCACGGATGCCAGGTTTATGGAATTGATCTGAAACCTCGCGGCAACATGCGGCGCATAGGCGCGCGTGACCGCCATGCTGCCGCGCAGATCGCGCAAATTCGCCGCGCCCATCCGGAAGCGCGGGTGCTCACGCTGTTTGGTGAAGCGCATCTGGCGCCCACCCATTTGCCGCAATGGCTGCATGCATTACGACCACAGGATTCCATTCTCACCGTCCTGCAAAACGTGGATGAGCTTTACTGGAAGGCCGCGGGCGAACTTAGTGACAGCGTGAACGCGGTGCAGGTAGCGGACGATGTGGTTTGCGTGTTCAATGCAACGCCGCTGGAAAAATATGAAAGTTATCGCATTTACATAGGCAAGTGGCGCAGAGCGCCCAGCCAGCCAGACCTTGCGCCCACGTTTTATAACCTTGTGGATGCTTTCCTGCGCTCCATGGGCCTGGAGCAATATGCTCCTGTCGCCGGCGGACATGCCAGCGCTCTGGCAGAAGATTATCCTGAAGTCCACGCGGCTGCCGGTACGCGGGAACTGGAAAAATTATTGGCGCGAAAAACCGTTCCTGCTGTGGAGCGCCGGCCGGTGATGACGAAGCTACGCCAGCAGGGCTGCGTTTATTCGCCTAAGCACAATTTGTTTCTGGTCAAGCGATTTCATATCGCCCAGGCTGCGGAAGAGGCAGTGCGCTTTGTACAGAGCGAGTGCCGTGGCGCATCCCGCGCGAATGGTCCATGGAAGGGCAGTTCACATCAGGACCAGTTTTACTTTGATGTTGTAGACCGCGCTCTTATCACCTTCGGCGCACGGGTCCTGCTGCCGCACTATCCGGTGCCGCGTCCCGCAGACTTTCGCGTGCAAGGGGAACAAGCGCAGAACATTGCGGGCCGCCATGCGCCGTTCACGGAAAAAGAACGTCGCGAGATAATTGAGTTATTGGGGTTGCATAAATTGGGGTTGCATAAAAAAGCGGAAGGTCGCGCGCGCCTGCTCGTTGATTTGCCGCGCGTTATCACCACGGGCATTGCTTCTGCCGGCCCTAAGCGCGAGTTTTTGGTGCGCAACCTGGGCGCGATGTTGGGAGCAGAGATGCATGAAGCCTATGTGGCGGGACTGCTCAGCAAGAGTTATCTGCGATCTCTATTCTTCCGTAAAATTCATCTGCCGGGAATGGCGAAGAAGACGTATTTTGAACTGGCGCAGAAGGTGAATCCGGCGCAGGGCAAGCTGTTCAACTGAAAATTTGGTAATTTGGTAAGTTGGTAATTTGGAAATTGAACGATTTCCAATCTTCTATTGCCAGATTTCACATGGATCCTTCTTCTCTCCGCAAATTGATGCAACAAGTCCGCAGCGGCGCTGTTTCTCCAGACGATGCGGTTGCCCGGCTGCGGCATCTTCCGTTTGAAGACCTTGGTTTTGCCAGGGTCGATCATCACCGGCGCCTTCGCTCTGGTATGCCAGAGGTGATTTTTTCCCAGGGCAAGACTCCCACTCAGGTGGCGAAGATTTTTAAGAGCATGGCGGCACAGGGCGGCAACGTGCTTGCCACCAAAGCTACATCTGAGCATTTTCGCGCGGTGAAAAAGATCATCCGTAAAGCCGAATACCGGGAATTGGCACGCGCCATCATCCTGCAGCAGGATTCCACGAATTACGGCAAAGGGACAGTGGTTATTATTTCTGCTGGCACCAGCGATATCCCAGTAGCAGAAGAAGCGCTGGCCACGGCGGAAGTCATGGGCAACACGGTGGCGCACTTATACGATGTGGGCGTGGCCGGCATTCATCGCCTGCTGGCAGAGAGAGAAGTACTTGAAAAAGCCCAGGTGATCATTGTGTGCGCTGGGATGGAAGGCGCGTTGCCCAGCGTTGTCGGTGGGCTGGCGCGAGTTCCGGTGATCGCTGTGCCAACCAGCGTAGGCTATGGCGCATCTTTTAACGGATTGGCTGCGCTGCTGGGGATGCTGAACTCCTGCGCTTCAAACGTCAGCGTAGTGAATATCGATAATGGATTCGGCGCAGGTTATGTTGCCTCAATGATCAACCGGATCTAGCAGCCGCCCTGTAGAGTTTGTATCGTGCTACGAGTGTTTTCTGCGTGATTTTTCAGCTACTCCGTTCACAAACTTTTCTGCAAAGCAAGATATTTTTATCACGGGACAAAAGCTCTCTTTGCAATACAAAACTTTTTCTTATGCAACGCACAAATTTTCAGTTGCGTCTCATTGGCAGGTGTAAAATTTTCGGTTAACGAGGGCCTGCGGACCTTCTTTATGGGACCTTCTTCCCATCCGAGGCAAGCATGAACGCTCATGTAAGCTACAAAGCTGGCAAGACCCCTGACGTGGAACGTGAAATCCAGCATCAACTGCAAAAACTTGAGAGGCGGCTCCATGTTTTTAAGCCTGACTTGGTGCATATCCGCGCCATTATTGATCAGGAGAACAGCCGGAGCGCCAGCGCGTCATTAAATCTCCGCTTGCCCTCAGGACAGATGGCTGCGCAGCGTTCTGGAGAGAACGCGCTGGCAGCCGTGAAATCGGCATTTGCTGACTTGTTTGCCCAGGTGACGAAGCACAAAGATCTTTTACGTGGCCACTGGACGCGCAAGGCCACGCGCCGAGCAGGGCGTGAGCCGCTGGCAGAGTTGCCGGAGACACCTGCGCCGGCCCCGGCAAAAACAGAGGTCGCCCAGGTTGCTGCTCCACAATTGCCGTCAGAGAGTGTGAAGACTGATACTGCAGCGCTCCGCAACATTGAGACCTGGCTCAGCGCCAACCTGCGCAAGCTGGAGGATTTTGTTGATCGTGAACTGGAGTTCCAGGTTGAAGCGGAGCGGATTCGCGAGGGGCAGATCACGCGGGAAGAGGTGATTGACGAGGTGATTGTCAGCGCGCTCTCACAGGAAGACGGCAAGACGCAATTGCTCTCCCTGGAGAGCTGGTTCCACCGGCTCGCTGTGCGTGCTATTCGCCGGTTAATCATGACGAACGCGGACACGGCCCATATTTCGCTGGACGCTCCCGCTGGCATTCAGAACGTGACCGGCAGCGATGAAAATGTTTTGCAATATCATCAGCCGGATGACAGCTTGCCGGAAGAGAGCATTATTCGCGACCAGAGCGTGCGCACGCCGGAAGAGATCATGGCCGGCGATGAAATGGTAGCTCAGCTTGATATTGTGCTGCAGGAAGTACACACGCATGACCGCGAAGCTTTTGTGCTCTACACGCTGGAAGGCTTCACGGTTGAGGAGATCAGCCGCCTTGCCGGGCGTTCTGCTGACCAGATACGAGAGTCGATCCGTCAGGCGCGGACGCATATCCAGCAGAAACTGCCGGCACGAAACCAATTGAGGCAAAGACTGCTTCATCATTCCCGCGTTGCCTGATTTTGCGCCAACTGCCAAAAGGAGATTCTGCCAATGATTACGCGTGAAGAGATTCGCCAGCTTGCGCAAATTGAGTCGCCGTCTCGATGTGCCATCAGTTTTTATTTCCAGCCAGAGACGCCACAAAACAAGTCGCACCGGGAAGAGGCGATCCTGGTAAAAGATCTGGTGCGTGAGACCCTGCGCCGCACCGGACGCAACGGCAACCACGTTGCTGTGCGTGAAGACCTGGACAAAGTCTTGCAGGTAGCAGAGGGGCTGCATGGCAATCATTCGCGTGGCAAAGTGATCTTTGCCTGCCGCGAACAGGGCATCTGGCATGAGCTTGACGTGCCACCCCGGCTTGGCCAATCGCGCATTATAGTGAACTCACGATTTCATCTTCGTCCTCTGGTAGAGGCATACTCTGGAATACCGCGCACTTGTATTGCGCTGGTGAACCGCAAAAAGTCGCGTATCTTTGAACTGCGTGAAATTGGGATCACGCAGAAACCCGATCTTGAGTTCGGCCCCTCACCGCGTGTGCCGCGCAGCGATGGCTTTCAGGGGTACGAAGCCGGGCATCGTGAGCGCCACGTAGAAAACCAGATAATGCAGCACTTTAAAATGTTTGCTGAGTCACTGCTCTCGCTCCATAACCGGGAAAAATTTGATGCCCTGCTCATCGGCTGCCAGGATGACGTTTGGCCGGAGATTGAGCCACACCTGAATATCAATTTGAAGCAGCGGCTCAGGGGAAGATTCGCTGTAGATGTTGTCGCGGCCACTGCTGAAGAAGTACGCCAGCAGTCAAACAAGATCCTGCTCGAGACCATGCTTGTGACGCAGAAAGAGTTGGTGCGCGAGGTAATCGGCGAGGCGCAGCGCAACGGGCGCGGCGCTCTGGGCCTGCGCCATGTGCTTAACGCGCTGGAGCGCCAGGAAGTACAGACGCTCCTGATTGGGCAGGGCTTCAAGGCTGAAGCGGTTGAATGTAATAACTGCCGTCATCTAGATACGCGTATGGTGAAGAACTGCGCCGTCTGCGGTCACGAAACGCGCGAGTTGAGCGATGTTTCAGATTCCCTGGTGGATTTGGCGCTGCACAACGGCGCCGACATACAGTTTATTGACAATGATCCTGAACTGGAGAAAACCGGGCGGCTGGGCGCTCTGCTCCGCTTCCGCGCTGATCAGAACACGGCGGAAAAGGTGGCGGTTTAGGTTTCACCGCAAAGGGCGCAAAGGAACTCCCAATCCAAAACTCTTGCGGTCTTCGTTCGTGTCCTTTTGCGGTAAATGGAGTGCGATTTATGCCCGAGAATGCTTTTGCCGACTACCGCATGTTTCCCGTGATCTCTGAAGCCTGGGAGCTTGAGCGCTCGGGTCTGGTGATCATCCGCGAGCAACTCTACAAGCTCGAGCTGTGGCACTCGTACTCCAATCCTGACATTCCTTATTACGTCTCCATCTCCGTGCTTGAAGACGACGACTGGAAGCGCATGCCCGATCCGCCGTTTGCCACTGGCCGTGAAGGCGACCAGGCGCTGCGCGACGCGATGGCGTTTTTGACGGAAAGACTAGCGGCGTGATTTCAGCCGCAAATAAATGCGAAAAACCGCGAATCAGAATAGTTCACAACCATTCGTGTTGATTCGCGGCTAGTGCCTCAGCGCCGCTTCTGATATCCTTGCGAGTTTGTCCTACACTCGAAAGTGAGGGCTTCATGAAGCGCAGAGATTTCCTTTCCGGACTGGCCGTCACCTCCGCCGCCACACTGGCCACAGGCCAAGCGTCGCAGAGCAAAGACACGCAGAATAAAGACGCGCAGCAGCAGAACAAGGGCAACCTTCGGGTCCCGCGCATTTATCCGCCCAAGACCATCATGATTTCAGCAGCAAACGGTATCACGCCGCGGGGGAACCATTTACAGGCGGGATACGAAAAACTGAAAGCTGGCGCAGACACGCTGGAAGCCGCCATCGCCACGGTTACTGAGGTGGAGAACGATCCTGAAGACGACAGCGTTGGTTTTGGCGGTCTGCCGAACGAAGACTGCGTGGTTGAGCTGGACTCATGCTGCATGCATGGCCCTTCGCGCCGCGCAGGCGCTGTGGGTGCAGTGCACGACATCAAAAATGTTGCTTCGCTCGCACGCACTGTGATGGAGCACACCGGCCACGTCATGCTGGTGGGCGAGGGCGCAAGCAAATTCGGATTGCTCATGGGCTTTCCCAAAGAGAACCTGCTGACGGAGCACTCGCGCAAAATCTGGCAGTTGTGGAAGGAATACCACTCTGATCGCGACTGGTGGGGACCTGGATTGGCCGATCCGAATTTCAAATTCCCGGCAAACCTGGAGACAGGCGAACTCGAGGACCAGCCGCCACAGATCAAGAAGCTGTAC
>DASRDW010000054.1:0-6731 GCA_035652415.1 Candidatus Angelobacter sp.
TACGCAGGCACTTTGACAAAGAACAATTGGACCGGCCGCTACCTGCAGTTGTAGAGGTATTGCCGTGGAGGGAATCGAACAAGACTCTAAGGCAGCTTCTGGAGAACATTGTTTTCACCAAAGAAGTCTGGACCGCCGCGCTTTCCGGGGCCGATATGGATATGAACGGCCCTCCCCAATCACAGCGCTCTCCGCAAGCGATGCTCGAAAGGCTCGAAAAGACGGATGCTGAGCTGAATCGTATTTTGAATGACGTCCGGAAGCGCTCCGCCTGGGATGATACATTCGTTGACGCTTTGTGCGAACCGGCTGAGACCTTCACCTTCGGCGGCGTCTTTGCCCATATCATGACGTTCAACGCGCATCGCCGATTGATGTCCCTGGACGCTCTACGCCAGCTCGGCGTCCAGACCGAAGGCTTCGGTGATCCTATGGAGTATGAGGAAAGCGTGGCGCCCTGGAACCAGCAGATACCGGTCGAAACGCCATGATCTCGTGGGCAGTTGAACTCTTTTGCTTGGCCTGCACTTGTTTGATTTTGTAGTTTCCTCGATTCCCGGATGAGAGGTCATTCGGATCCTGAGACCGATGGAGAGCGCGCGATCGGAGAGCTTACGACGGCGTTACTTCTTCTTTCTTCACTGCTTGTTCAATGCTCTTTCGCGTTTTATAAGAATCGCGCAACAGCCAAATCATGTAGAAAACAATCAGGCCGTTAATAATGAAGCCGCCCCAGGTGTATATATTCTGATGCCGTATCAGCTCCCAGGTTAGATAAGGCGTGTACAAGGTGCCGCTGATCACGGCAAACCACTCGGCCCACTCCTTTTCCAGCCAAAGGCCGGTGGCCTCAGTAAAGCGGATAGCAGAATAGACAAAAGCCAGAATCGCCCATATATGCACGTTGTGATGATTTACCCGCGCTGCGGCGCGCATAATGGAATGCGCAATATGACCATCCGGGCTGAGATGCAGCACCTTGTGCAAAACGTACAGTAGGTGCATGGCCACGGTCTCAAGGTCTTTGTGCCTCAGTGAGACCAGCCATCCGCCAAAGATCAGGCCTATTACGCCCTTGCTGGCTTCAAACAGGGCGACGCCACGCAGGCCAAAATGTTTCGCGATCAGGCTTTTCCGGGTATCCATGGAAGTTAAGCGTGAAAGATTTATTTTATATGGTCACAGTTTAAGAATCGCTCTCAGAGATAAACGGAAGCTTATCCATAACCAAATAGACTTGTTCGGCAGCACTGAATTACAGCATATCGCCAACCTTGGTCAGATGCAGCCGTTTCAACCGGCATCTAACCTCTAGAGAGGGGCATGGGCAGTTTTCTGCCCTGAAGCCAGGTCATGATGCGGGGCAGGATCAAAGAAGCGCTCTGGCGCACGATTGAAGCTGTGCCGGCAAAGCACACGCTGCAAATGGCGGCAGCGCTCTCTTACTACTTTGTCATCTCGCTCTTTCCGGGGATCATTCTTCTCTCCGCGATCATCGCTTACCTTCCTGGCGCCAAGCCGTTTGATCAGGTGCTCTCATTAATGTCAGGGTTTGTGCCCAGGGACTCAATTGAACTTCTGCGGCGCGTGCTGGCGCACATTGTTACTCCCAATCGCGGCACGCTGCTCTCATTCGGCATTCTGGGCACGTTGTGGACAGCTTCAGGCGGCTTTGCAGCAACCATTGAAGCTCTTGATATTGCTTATGAAGTGGACGAAGCCCGTCCGTTCTGGGTCACGCGCCCATTAGCCGGAGGATTGACGCTGCTGGTAGGCGTGCTGCTGCTGGTTGCGCTTGGGGTAATGATTGTTGGCCCACAATTTGGAACATGGCTGGCTGCTCGCGCCAACCTCTCCTGGCTGCTGGCTGTTGCGTGGCCGTATATCCACTGGACTGTGGCCGTCATCTGCACTGTGCTTGCAGTAGAATCGCTTTACTTTATTGCGCCTAACGTAAAGCAGCGCTTCCGCGCCACTCTGCCCGGCGCGATTCTTGCAGTTGGCTGTTGGATCGCTCTTTCTTATGCCCTGGGAATTTACTTCCGCAGCTTTGCTCATTTCAGCAAAACTTATGGGACGCTGGGCGCGGTGATCGCCCTGATGGTGTGGCTCTATTGGACAAGCTTCTTTATGCTGGTAGGCGCAGAGCTGAATTGCGAACTCGCCAAAGTAAGCCGCAAAGGCCAGATCCCGCAGGATGAAGACCCAAGCGGATTGACCAAGCTGGATTTGGCGGCTTAGCTCTTGCTTCTGTAATCCCGCACGAATATTTTCTGCAATCCCGAGCGAAGCGAGAGATCCCTATATTCTTCTAAGTCTCTGACTCAATTCAGTTAGGTCACCCTCAACTCTGTCGTGGCTATAGGGATCCCTCACCCGCAAAGCGCGGGTTCGGGACTTCGGAAAAAGCTACGCTCGGGATTTCACAACACTATCTTCCCGACTTAAACAACGCCAGCACCGCGCCCTGCGGATCGGCGATAATGGACCACGTTCCCACATTCTCCATTTTGCGCGGCGGCATCAGGACTTTTCCACCCAACTGCCCGGCCTTTGCGGCAGAAGCTTCCACATCGGCCACCTGGACATAAACCAGCCAGTGCGGCGGCGCGTTGGGATTGCGGTGCGTGGCCGGCGGAATGCCGCCAATAAAATCCTCGCCATTTTTAATGTGAAGGTACCCGGAAGGATCCTTTGGATCTTTCATCATCTCCCAGCCAAAAAGGCCGGAATAAAATTTGCCGGCCTTCTCCGGATCAGGCGTGCTCAGGTCAGCCCAGCAGAACGTGTTATCAACTCCGGCAATCGTTGTGCCTGTGCTGTTCTTGGCTTGCCACACAGAAAAAATCGCGCCGGTTGGATCTTGTAGCACCGCCATTCGGCCCACATCCATCACGTCAAATGCAGGAGAGAGCACTGTTCCGCCAAGCTGTGCGGCTTTGCTTACAGCCTGGTCAGCATTCTCGACGGCAATGTAAACCATCCAGTGCGGCGGAACGCCCTGCGCGCGTTGTTCCTTGCGCATGGTGTAGGCAGCGCCGGTGTCGCGGCCTGCGAGCTTGAACATGGAATAAAAATCATCCGGACCCATAGGGCTGTCATTCACAGCCCAGTCAAAGAGCGACGTATAGAAATTTTTTGCGGCAGCCTGATCGGTGGTCGCCAGTTCAAACCAGCAAAAAGCGCCGGCAGTGTGCTTGTCGATATTTGCCATAGCGCAGAAGTATACGCCTGTGGTGTGAAGCGAGTGTGAAGACGATTTAATCTACTCGGGCGAATAGTACGTCCCAGTCCTGATGACTTTGCGAGGGAACGGCACGGCTTCCGGCAAAAGTTTGCTCCAGCAACTCAAGGCTGGAAATCTTCTGAACAACGAATTTGCGCCACTCCGGGATTCGTCCGCTGCTGCTTTGGCCTCCGATTTGATAGGTAAAGAGGTTTGCAGTGCCTTTCTGAATGCCGTAATCCTGCGGCTCAGCGATCCGGAGTTGATTGTTGTAGATGAAGCGCAGCACGTGTTTCTTGTGAATGGCGGTCAGAATCGCTTCATGGATAGCTGGATCAATGCCGCTTGGCGCTGGGTGCCGGATGATGTGAACCGGGCCTTTCATCTCTTTATTCTCCACAAAATCGCCGGCTTTGCCCACTGTTACGCGGTCGTTTGCTGAATTCGTAAATCAAACTAGTCCATAATAGGAAACAATGAAGCGCTCCGGAGTTGCCGATCTTCCTCTGCATGGTGGCCGTGTACCGCCCTGGCTTGCCGAGCGCATGACGCAACTGGGCACGGCGATCTCCGAAAGCGTGCTCTACCATTACGGTTCTTCCGAACTGCTCTCGCGCCTCAGTGATCCTTTCTGGTTTCAGGCTCTGGGCTGCGTGATGGGCATGGACTGGCATTCCTCTGGAATCACCACGTCAGTGATGGGCGCCTTGAAGCGCGGCCTAAACCCTCGTGCCCATGAGCTTGGCATTTATGTCTGCGGCGGACGTGGCAAGCATTCGCGCAAAACGCCAGACGAGCTTCGCGCTGTGGCCGGCCGCGTCGGTCTTGATGGAGAAGAACTCGCGCGTACCAGCCGGCTGACTGCCAGGATTGACAACAACGCCATCGCCGATGGATTCCAGCTTTATCTGCACAGCTTCGTGGTGAGCAAGTCAGGGGAGTGGGCGGTGGTGCAGCAGGGGATGAATGACGCGACCGGAGTTGCGCGCCGCTACCACTGGCATTCAGCCACCGTCCGCGACTTTGCTGCTGAACCGCATACCGGAATCGTGGGCGATAGTGTGATCCCGGGCGAGATCATGAACCTTGTGGACAATCGCGCCAAGCCTGCGCAATCTGCCTTGCTCGAGATAGCGCAGGAGAATCCCGAGCGCACCTTGCGCGAGGTCCGCAAGCTCACAATGCCGGAGCACCACGATGTTCGACAAAAGGACGTCGATCTCAAGCGGCTTGGTGCGGTCCTGGCAGTTGCGTATGAACGGCAGCTGCGCGATTTCTGCAACCTGCTATTGCTGGAAAATCTTGGGCCGCGCACTCTGCAATCACTGGCTCTGATTGCAGAAGTAATTCACGGAACGCCGACCCGCTTTGCCGATCCGGCGCGCTTCTCCTTTGCTCATGGCGGAAAGGACGGCCATCCTTTCCCGGTCCCGCTCAAAACGTATGATGAATCGCTTTCGGTCCTGCGGCGTGCCTTGCAGCAGGCAAAGCTGGGCCATTCAGAAAAGTTGGATGGCTTTGGCCGGCTTGACCGCTTCACGCAAATGGTCGAAGCACAGGCCAAACCTGAAGCTGCATTTACAGAGGTCCTGACGCGCGAGCGAGCCATCTCTTCTTTTCTGGGTGGGAGAACAGTTTTTGACGATCGCAAGCCGCCACTGAAAAAACGCGGCCAACAGCTCTCGCTCTTCTAAAGAGATAACAACTTTGTTGCTCCTCCATCAGCCGCTGTGTACACTGCACTCGCGATGATCAAAAAATTTTGCCTGCTGCTCCTTGTCTCTCTTAGCCCCATGGCCAGCCTTGCCCAATGCTGTCCGGAAAAGCCCACCGCTGAAAAGCGGCAAGCCCTCTGGCAAAAGCTGCAAGACGACCTGCGCGTTGTCGACCAGCATCTCGATGGCGTGATGGGTTTGTCCGTGAAAGATGTCACTTCAGGAGAAACTTTTTTCATCCACGGCGATGAAATTATGCCCCAGGCCAGCTCTATCAAAATCGCGGTGCTCGCCGATCTCTATCTGCAAGCGCAGCAGGGGAAACTCAAGCTGGCTGATGAATACGTGGTGCGAAAGGAAGATCTGGTTGCGGGCAGCGACATCATGCTCGGCCTCACGCCAGGAGTCACGCGCCTCACCTTGCGCGATCTGGCTACTATGATGGTCGCCGTGAGCGATAACAGCGCAACCAACGTTCTGATTGGCCGCGTTGGCATGGAAAATGTAAACGCCATGCTCGATAGCTTTGGTCTGCACGTCACTCGCCTTCGCCGCCAGATGATGGATCTGAAGGCCGCGGACGAGGGCCGCGAAAATGTTTCAACGCCGCGCGAGATGATGACACTGCTTGAAACCATCTACACGGGTAAGCTGCTCAACAAAGAAATGACCGCCGACTTCCTCAAGATGCTGAGCACGCACAAAGAAAGCTCAATGCTCCAGGGCTTGCCGGATGATGCTGTGGCGGCCAACAAGCCGGGAGAACTCGAGGCGGTCCGCAATGACTCCGGCATTGTCATGGTCAAGAACCGCCCCTACATTCTCTGCGTGATGACCGCTTATCTTAAAGATGAAAAAGATGGCTCCGCTGCCATCCGCAAAATTGCAACGCTGACCTATAGCTACTTTGATCGTGTCTCCCGCGCTTCAGAGTATGGCCGCGTGGTGTCGCCCAAGTGAGCCGCCATTGATATCCGCTACAATTAGTGGATGGCAACATCCACCAGATTAGTGTTTTTGCTGATGATCTTCACGGGTGTCATTTCCGCTTCTGCGCAATGGAAGAAGATGCCCTTGCAGCCGCCGGCCCAACCTAATCCGCACTTGTATAGTGAGACCGCTAACGCATCCGCTGATATTCATCACGCGCTGGCTACTGCCACCCGGCAGCACAAGCGGGTGCTGCTCGATTTTGGCGGCAACTGGTGCCTTGATTGCCATGTCCTGGATAACGCTTTTCACCAGCCGCGCATTGCGCCACTGCTCAACAACAATTTTGTTCTCGTGCACGTCAACGTGGGAGAGTATGACAAGAACCTCGATCTGGCCAAACGCTACAAAGTGGATCTGCAGAAGGGCGTGCCCTCATTGGCTGTGCTCAGCCCGCGCGGTGAGGTGCTTTACTCGACGGGAGATTTTGAACGCGCGCGCGTCTTGAGCCAGGAAGACGTGATTGTCTTTCTGGATAAATGGAAACCGCCCTCTGCTGGTGAACCGGCGGGCAAGAAATAGCCGGACGTTAAATTCAGGACGCCTGCAACATCCGCTCTACTTCGCGAACAAAGTGCTGCGGCCCTTCCTGCTTTGAAACCACTTCGTCAGGGCAGCTATTGCGTTCAAGAAATAGGTGTCCATCCACCTGCATCAGCACTTTCAGCTCAGGATGTCTGTGTTTGATCTCTTCGCAGAAGGCAAGGCCGGGCGCGGCAAAGTGGCCCACATCCACAATCACCAGATCATATTTGCGGGCGGCCGCAATCACGGCGCGGGCGGCGCGAAGATCGGCCGCA
>DASRDW010000055.1:0-3496 GCA_035652415.1 Candidatus Angelobacter sp.
GGAGCCGCGGCTTTGCGCAAATTCATGAAGCGCACATACATGAGCCGGGCCACGTCTTTGGCATACAGCACTCCGATAATGTGCTCTGGGCCGCGTAGCGGATCATAGACCGGGATGCGCGAGTGCTGGTCTTCGACCACGCGTCCGGCGGCCTCTTCGAGCGGCATGTCTGCGGGAAGAGAGAAAATGTCCGGACGCGGCACCATGATCTCGCGCACGGTGACGTTGCCCAGGTCGAGCGCGCGATGGATCATGTCTTCCTGGATCTCAGGCAACAATCCGACGCGGCGGCTGCCGGTGACAATCAGCTTCAGCTCCTCAGGCGAATGAACTCCGCCCTCTCGCACACTGCGCGTCCCAAAAGCGCGCAGCACCAGGCGTGACCCGCGCTTCATGAGATAAAGCAGCGGCTTGGAGAGGGCAATAAAGGCCTCCATGGGGCCGGCAACGGCCAGGGCAACCCGCTCGGCCCGGGTAAGGGCAATGGACTTGGGAACGATTTCGCCCAGAATCACGTGCAGGTAGGTGATCAGGGTGAAGGCAATAATGCTGGCAACCAGGTGAGCATAGACAACAAGATGAGCGTAGATGGGAGCATGGGGAACATGCGACAGCAGAGGTTCAATCATCTGCTCGATCGTGGGCTCGCCAATCCAGCCCAGGGCCAGGCTGGAGACAGTAACTCCGAATTGCACCGCCAACAGCACCTCATCAAAATTGTCATGCAGCCGCTGGATGGTGCGCGCACCAATGCGGCGCATTTCAATAAGCTGTTGAATGCGCGTATCGCGCACGCTGACAAGGGCAAATTCCGCCGCCACAAAGAAGGCATTGGCTGCAATGAAGAGGAGAACTAGGAACACCCGCAGCAACACGAGCGTAAACATGGAAAGGTGATTGTAGCATTCCCGGGGCCGCTTGGGTGATGGCAGAGGGTTACTGACTCGGTGAGATAATAGTGGAGTTACTGGTTTATCAAAAACAGGCGAATATGGCTTGCGTAAAACAAACAACGCTAACTTTTGTCGCTACCTGCGGTCTAAACGTTCGGGTCCGGAGAGAGTATTTTTACGATCCGTTTGGAACTTTTTGAACCCGGTCTGCGTATCTCCCTTCATCTGTAGCGAAGTAAGAATCTGTCAAGGAGCGGCCCCATGGCGAATGGAAACGGCAAAAAGAAGAGGAAAAAGGTAATTCTTGTATCCGGCGGGATCGCTGCGGGTGTCATCATATTGTTTGTCCTGATAGCTGCCAAAAGCGGCGGCACGATCATCGATAAATCCAAGATTGGGGACGTCAAGCGTGAGACTCTGGCAAAAAACGTGGTTGCCACCGGCAAAATTACACCGATTATTCAGACGGTGGTCAAATCGAAGGCCAGCGGCATCGTCAAGAAATGGTACAAGGATGCCGGCCAGCCGGTGAAGGCGGGCGAGGTGCTGGTGGAATTGGATAAAGAAGAGATCCTGACCCACGTGCACCAGGCCGAAGCCGACCTGCAAGCCGCCGAGGCTAGCCGCAATGCCGCGCAAGCTGATGTCACCCGCGCCACTGTGGATGCCGAAGGGCCTGATGTTCCCCTGCTGAAGCGCACCTATGAGCGCGCCCAGCAGATGGCCAAAGAAGGCGTCTTTTCCCAGTCGCAGCTGGAAGACGCGGAGAAAAATTACGAGCTGGCGCTCAACAAGCAGAATGTTGCGCGCGCCAACCTGATTGTGGCCAAAGCCAAGCTGACGCAGGAAGTCGCCAATGTCGCCAAATCCAAGGCAGCACTTGAGCAGAATCGGCAGGAATACCAGTATTCCACCATCGTCGCTCCCATCGATGGCATCGTGCTTTCGCGTGATGTGGAAGTCGGCGATGCTGTGAGCTCTATCCTGGTCATGGGCTCCGCCGCCACCCAGATCATGACTATTGGCGACATCCACGAAGTCTACGTTCTGGGCAAGGTGGATGAGAGCGATATCGGCAAAGTTACCATGAACCAGCCGGCGCGCATCAAAGTCGAGTCTTTCAAAGATAAGACGTTTAATGGCCGGGTCACAAAGATCGCCCCGATGGGTGTGGAAAAAGATAATGTAACCACTTTCGAGGTGCGCGTTTCCATCGACAACCCTGGCGGAGAGTTGAAGACCACCATGACCGCCAATGCCGAGATTATCCTGGAAGAACATTTCAACGTGCTCACCGTTCCCGAAGCTGCCATGATCTACGACAAGGATAAAAATGCATTCGTCGAAGTTGTAGATCCCAAGGCCAAGGACGGTAAACGCAAGGTTTCAATCACAGCCGGCATCTCCAACGGCTCAAAAACCGAAGTGCTGAGCGGATTGAAAGAGAACGAGCAGGTGGTGCTGCAATAAGTGGGAATCGGTCGGATTCGCAAAAACCTCAATTGCTATCCTTTGTGGTTAAATTTGACTATGCGGATCTCGCGAATCCTCTTTCTGGTCTGCCTGCTTTTCGTCGCCAGATGGGCGGCGGCATTTCAAAACTCAGGAAACAGCTACAGCGAGAAATCTTCCACTCTTACCTCTGCCGAAAGCGAACTCTACTCGCTGGTCAATGAAGAACGAAAAAGCCGGAACCTGCCCCTGTTCGCAATCGATGATCAACTCACCAATGCGGCCCGGAAGCATACATGGGAACTGGCCCGCATGGGCAAGCTCTCACACCAGTTTCCAGATGAGCCTGACCTGAAAACACGTCTGGCGCAGGCTGGAGGCAAGTTTGATGCAGTCGCAGAAAACGTTGCCGAGTCCGATTCTGTGCAGAATGCCCACATTGAACTCATGCACTCGCCCGGACATCGCGCCAACCTCCTGAATCCCGCTTATAACGCGATCGGCATTGGCATTGTGGAAAAAGGCGAACAGATTTACGTTACAGAAGACTTCAGCCATCGCGTGCCCGAGCAAACCCGTGAAAATATCGAAAGCCAGATATTCAAGCAGGTGAACCATGTTCGCTCCCAGAGTGGGCTGCCTGCTTTGCAGCGCGTTGAGTCTTCCGCTCTGCGCCAGGCGGCATGCAAATCGGATATCAGCGCGAGCGCAGCCAAGACCTATCTCCCCGGGCCTGGGTCTATCGTGGTCTTCACCCAATCAGATACGAATAATTTGCCAATTGTATTGAAAAAAGGCGCGGGAGATCCGCTCGACAAAAATATCGCTATTGGAGTTTGTTACCCACCGGCGGCGCAGCAGGGATTTGCCATGTTCACGGCAATCGTTGCGCTCTACAGATGAAAATTGCGTGGGCAAGATGCCCACGTGATAGCCTGCGAGACCGGCGCTACTTCAAACTTTAACCGCGACTTCCGGCTGCTCTTTGGCGCTGTAGTGGGAATCAACGTATTCATCGAGAATCTTGATGAATTCAGCGACAATGTGGTCGCCCTTCAAGGTGGTCATCAGGCGGCCATCCACGAAGACAGGCGCTTTGGGTTCTTCAAACGTTCCCGGCAGCGAGATGCCGATATTGGCATGCTTGGATT
>DASRDW010000056.1:0-18296 GCA_035652415.1 Candidatus Angelobacter sp.
CCGATCTTCTCCGCGCGGAAACGGTTCAGCTCCGCGGCAGACATCCTGGAAACGTTTGTGCCGTCAATCCAGATTTCACCGCTTGTAGGCTGGTCCAGGCAGCCCATGAGGTTCACCAGGGTAGATTTGCCGGAGCCGGAAGGTCCCATTACAGCCAGCCATTCACCCGGAGACACCGTGAGCGAAACATCATCCAACGCTCGCACCTCTACATTGCTCTCGTAAACACGGCTCACGTTCTTGAGTTCAATCGGCATTATTCTCCTCGCAGGATCGCTGCGGGCTGTATCTGTTGCAATAGTTTTAGCGGCACGGTGGATGCAATCAGCGCCAGAAACACGCTGCCCAGCAATACCGGGAGCAGAAGCACCGGCTGCGGCGGAATGGCAGCGTCAAAGTTTGCTTTGCCGATCCAGAAAGCAATTCCGCTGCCCAGAATGTATCCTGCGGCGGCGCCGGCCAGAGCAAGTAGAGCGGCTTCAGCCGCAAAGAGAGAGTTTACTGCGCCATTGGAAGCGCCAAGGGCCTTCATCACGGCAAAATCACGGCGGCGTTCCAAAACAGAACTGGTAAACGTAGCTACCATGCAGAGCATGATCAATACAACTACCACTGCGGAAGCAGCAAAAACGATGGAGCGCGTCTTGCCCACGACCGCCCTCTCTGCCTGTGTGATCTGACGAACTGGTTTTACTTCAACTCCGGGAAGGGAAGAGCTAAGTGAGGTAACAGCTGTCTGAATTTCTTGTGGGCGGCCCTCTATACGAACCAGAGCAGTGTGGGGCTGCACATTGGTCAATTTTTCAAAATCTGCCAAAGGAAGATAAACCCGGCTGTCATCGTCTGAGCCTGAACGAAAGACAGCCCGTGGCGCGATAGAAGTGACCGCGCTGCCAAAGGCGATATGCCAGTCACCTCCATGCGAGAGAGATTCTGCTACACGCGTTCCTACCAGAGCGCTACCCTGATTCAGATCAGTGAAAGACCATGAGGGATTGAGCCTGCGCAGCTTCTCCAGATCGGCTCCGCCGATGACCACCCTTGCCCCGCCTTCGCGTTCGGTGCCAATGGCATAGGCCACGGGCAAAACTTCACCCCGGCTACCCACTGTTTGATTGATACGGGCAAGTTCATCGTTGGTCAGCGCCCCTGAAGACTTGGTGATAATCACATTTGCGCCAAAGCCGCGGAACTCACGGCTGAGGCGGCCCTCAAGATCGGAGTAGATGGTAAGAGCAGCGGTAGCAATGGTGGCAACCACTGCTACTGAGATCAGCGTGGTAAGAGCGCGGTCTTTGCGTACCCACGCGGCTTTGAACAGCAGGCGCAACAAAAGCTGGCGGCGGCTCATGCGTCGCCTCGCAGGACCACGGCTGGATCAAACTGCATGGCCTTGCGCACCGCGCCCGCGCTGCCCAGAGCAGTGACGAGCATCGCAACAAAGATCACCACGGCCAGCACCACAGGATGAACAACGATAGCTGAGCCAAAAATACTGTTCCCAATGCGATGAGCAAGGAATGTACCGGCCACGAATCCAGCCAGCGCGCCAGTCAGGGCGAGGAACCCGGCTTCCGTGAGAAAGAGCGCAGCCACAGCCACGTTGCTGGCGCCTAGAGATTTCATCAGGCCAACTTCCTGGCGCCGTTCCAGAATGGTAGCCGCCATGGCCGCAGAGACGGCCAACGCAGCCGCCAGCAACGCTGCCAGCGTAAGCAGCAACATAAGACCCGAGACACGTGAGAGCACCTTGCCCTGGTTTTGCTCAACCTGACGAATCTGTTCCACGCGCACGTTCGGCAAGACTTCGCGAATCTGGAAAGCGATAGAGTTAGCGTAGGGCGAGCAGTACCAACGATCGCGTACGGCCGGGGCCATTTTGTTAGGGTCTTTGCGGGCAAAAGCATCTTCAGGCTTGGTAAGGGCGCTTACGGTTACGCGGCGCACCGCATTGGGTAAGCCAAGAATGCTTTGTACAATGTGCAGAGGCGCGACAATGGCTGTATCCTCAGCGCCGCCTGTATTCAAAATGCCACTGACAAGCAGCGCCTTACCTCCGATTACAATTTGATCGCCAATGGCAAGCCCATTCTGCTGCGTCAACTTGCTGCCTACCAGAATCTCAGGAGGATTGCTGCTGGGCCAGTCAGTATAATCCTGCGGCCATACACCATCCACCTTCCACCAGGGATTCACAGTGCGTACGCCGGCAGTGAATTCCTCCTTCCCATATTTCAGTTGCTGCGCGAAGTAAGTACCGATCAGATCAGCCTTGAACGTGCCGTTCTTACTGGTGAAAGTCTCTTCACTGGAAAGGAATGGCGCGTAGCTTTTGATGTTGTGCCGCCAGAAAATGCCTTTGATCTTGGCAAGGTCAGATTCCGGGATAAACGCGCCTTCAGTGGCGGGCTTGAGGTTGACGCCGCCAATGTTCACATCAAGCGTGTCTTCAATGGGCGTAATCACCAAGTTGGCACCCAGACTGCGCAGCTCCTGGCTGATCTTGTCTCCGATATCCGTGCCCACGGCAATCATGGCCGTGGCAATGCTCATGCCAAGCGCGATGGCCAGCAAGGCCACGCCCTTGCGCCGCTTTTGCCGCCGGAATGATTCAAACAACAATCGCAGGAACATTATTTTGAAAATTGCCCAATC
The DNA here is from genome assembly GCA_035652415.1 of Candidatus Angelobacter sp. Taxonomy (GTDB): domain Bacteria; phylum Acidobacteriota; class Terriglobia; order Terriglobales; family Acidobacteriaceae; genus Angelobacter. Next base: position 2,656 of record DASRDW010000056.1, read on the forward strand.
TGCTTGGCCAAGTCATTCACAGAGATCACAATTGAGTCGCCGTTCTGGGTTGATTCCAGCGGAATTGGATTGCAGCCGCCGGACTGGCCTACGCTCTGCGAATTAACAGGAGCAGCGCAGTTCTTGCAGACGATCCCGCTGCTCGCCTTGTAAAAGCCAATATCGCCACAGATCTGGCAGGCGTCAAAAACTGAGACCACTTTGCCATCGGGCTTGCGATACAGAAGGAAACGAACCTGAGTTCCGTTCACATTGATGCTGTAGCGCTGCAGATCTCCTTCAGCCAATCCCTTGGTTGAAAGCATGATTTTGCCGTTTGCATCGGCGGTAATGGCTGTTGCAGGTGAAATCGTAGCTTCTTCGGCGTATATGAATTCCGCCGTAACCATAAAGATAAAGATGAATGCTGTGATGCAGGCGGTAACAGCCCAGCGGCGTTCACGCCGCGCTGTCCATTGCTGTTTGCGTTCGTCAGCCTTGCTGACTGCGGGAGCACCTTCCGGCTTGCGCCGGCGATATTCAAGCAGAATCATCAACGCAACCAGCGCGAGCATGGTTACAGGGAAGAAGTAGTCATTGCGCACGATTGGACCGATGAGCGCCATCTCACGCTTGCTGTTCGGCAGAACGCCGGTTTCAGAGAGCTCATGCGTGCCGGAAATTATCAATTGTGCAGCCACAAAGAAGAGAATCACCGTGGTGACGCGGAAGAACTTGCGCAAATCAATCCGCACGCTGCCTTTAACAAACATCACGCCAAAGACCACGGCCAGGGCCACGCCAATCAGCGTGCCCAGAAAGCTCATCAGTTCGGTGGAGTTGAGGGAGACGCCGGCAAGAATGGCCACGGTCTCAATGCCTTCCCGGAAGACCATAAGGAAAACAAAAGCAAACAGCCCCCACTTGGATCCGGCGCCGGCCAGGGAACCGACCCGCGATTCAATTTCACCTTTCAGCTTGCGGGCTGTGCGCATCATGAAAACAATCATGCCGATCACCAGCACGGCGGCAATCAGCATGACCCAGCCTTCAAAGGAATCCTGAGTGATGGGCAGATAGGAGAGCACGATGGCGCCGGCCACGCTCCCAATCAGGGCCGTAATCAAGGCTGCATAGACAGTGCGGCGCAGGTCAGAGCGCCCGATTTTGGCCAGATACACCAGGGTAATGCCGACAATGAGCGCGGCTTCTACGCCTTCCCGCAATGTCACCACAAGAGCAGAAAACATGGTTACGGAATGGTTCTAATTGAAAATGAATTTCAATTTCAATTTCAATTAGAAATTGTACCCAGCGGGAAGCGGCAGAGTCAACAAATTGAAAATGCAGGAGAAACACAGATTTGGCATATCTGTAGCTCTTAGTTTATCAACGTGCTGATTCCAGAGCTTCTGGCGAACATCCTGTTCTGGGAATAACGCTTCTTATTTTTGTGCCAGGCTTGCAAATCCGGACTTTGACTTTAGCGGAAGAGTTGGTGCAGTTGCGCCCGGTGTGGGAGGCCATGTGCGCGAACAGCGCTTGCACGGTCTTTCAACATTTTGACCTTAACCTGCTTGCAGCCAGAATGTTCGCTAGCAGGGAACAGCCTTGCATTGTTTGTGCTGAAGCCTCCTATGGAATCGCTATCATTCCCACGGTGGTTCGTCGCGAGGATGCTTCATTGCGTTTGCTGGGAGACGAGCTATTTGACTATCGCCGCTTTCTTTACCAGGGCGAACTGGAAGTTTTGCGCGCGGCTTTGGCTGTCCTGGCGGAGCACGGCTTGCCATTGGAAGTTGTGGCCCTGAGAGAAAAGGAAGCCACCTTACCACCAGAATTATCTTTATTATCTTTAGTTCCTTTTTGTGCGGCGCCAGCCGTCTCTGGCCGGGAGATCTCGGCAGGACGATTTGCTCTGAAACACTTGCGACTCGCGCGAAACTTACGGCGGTTAGCCCGCCTTGGCTTTGCATTGCACAGCTATCGGGGAAATTATCCGGGGCTGCTGCGTTTTATTTACCAGCAAAAAGCGGCGCAGAGCGCAAGCAGCTTATTCCACGACCCGTTACGAGTTGAATTTATGGTGAATGCGGCAACGATGATGCCCAACGCATTTGAGATATTTACTCTTGAAGACGAGGCCTCCATTGCCGCGGCGGTTGTGACATTGCGCGAGAATGGCTGCCGCCGTTTTTATACCGGATGGTTCGCGCCCGAGTTGGAGAAACATTCTCCAGCGCTCTCCTTGATTTACGAAATCACGCGGCAAGCACTGGAGGCAGGCTTGGATTGCGATTACATGACAGGCGAGCAGGCGTACAAGTTAAGGCTGGCAACGAGTGCAGTGCAACTGTATCGGCTGCGGGCGAACGCGGAAGAGCTAGCGGCGGCAGCCCGCACTGAGGCGATCCAAGCAGCATGAGCGTCTTCCACCATCTCTAGTCCAAATTTCCCAGATGTTTCAAAAATTGTTTGGCCTCGGCCAACTGAGGGAAGAGTTTTTCTTCTTCCTGAAATGCCGGAGGGTGAACAGATCGCCTGCTGCCGCGCAGTTTTACCGGATGACGCAGGTGCAACATCTCGTGATAGACGAGATATTCAATGGCGTAACGCGGCACTACCGCACGGTCAAAGATGCGGCTGACGACAATGGTGTTATGTGCAGCATCGTAATGGCCAAGTCTTCGCAGTGATTGTTTGCCACTCCAGGTCATCTGCGGTCGCGCCATCAGGCCGTGAAAAAAGCGCAGGTTTAGCGCTTCAAAAACCTCGTCAAGGTCGTAGTGCCTGCCTTTTGAACCTTCAATGCGCTTGCGCCCACGCAATTGCCGGATCAGTTGTGCTTTTTCTGCCATGGCCTTGCTGCTGGTGAACTTGCGATAGTGAGTTGCGGGCGCGGAATCAATGGGCTTGCGGTACAGCTTGGCAATCAGGATGTGCAGGATGGCGTAAAGCACCGGCTCAGGCGCGCCCTCAAGCAGATCAGAAAGACGCACAAAGAGGCGACCCTGGCGCAGGCGGATCGTATTGTTAATGTTGGCAAAGCGATAAAAACTGATTTCAAACTCCGGCACCGGAGCAATGGGGCGGAGATCGCGATAGGCTTGAATAAAAATCTGAGAAAGGCTTGAAGTCATTTTTTCATCAGCGTCCTCGTACAAGAAGAGGAAGCTCTAATGTTGCAGTTGCTGGAAACGTAGCAGAGGTTCGGAAAAATTTTATGCGAAAGCCTTTAGCTCAGGGTAGAGAATCATTTCTTCTTCTTTTCTTCAGGCTCTGGTTTCATGTAATCGCGGGCCGCGTCAGCATTTGATTTCAATGAATCCTGGGCATCCTGCAGAACAAAGCGGAAGTCGGGAAATTCTTTTTTGGTTTGCGGATCAGTTTCCGCTGCCGATTGCAAAGCCTTAAGCCTGAGGTCAAAGCGTTCATCGGCTTCAATCAGTTCCTTCAGCCCTTTGTGATACTGCTTGGCCGTGTCTTTATCCAAGGTGCGCGCTTCATATTGATCAAGATTGTCATTGATCTCATCCATAATGCTGCTGAAATCTTCCAGCAAATCATGAATCTGCTTGCCGCGGCCATTGGCTTGCTTGGGATCAGCGCGCAACTCGTCAATCGCTGTGAGCCTGGCTTCAGTGAATTTGATCAGCAGCTTGATGCGCTGGTAAGGCTCCATGGCTACTTCGCGAAGCTGGTCGGCCTCAGCCTCAGTAAGAGGATCGCGCCGGCGCGCATTGGCAGCCAAGCTCACAAGCAGAACCAACAAAAGTATCTTTGCCGCAGTTTTCATTTTTTTTCTTTCCTGGAAGGAGAAAACATTGCCTCCAGAAGGTCTTGGCCAAACTGTTCAAGTTTTTTTTCAACAGCCTCAACCGCAGGCCGATCTTCTGCGGCCAGGGTTTTGCGCATGTTTTCCAGAGCATATCGGCATTGGCGCAGATGAATCTCTGTGTCCTTCATTTTTTTTCTGGTTTTGATAGCCAGATCATGGGCGCGGGTGGCATATTGCAGAATTTCATCTACGGTGGCATGGGCATTCACTGATTGGCCTACAGTAAATTGATTATCAGCCACGGCGACTAGACGATCGGCAATCTCCGCACAGACCTTGGCTTGATTGCTGCCCTTGTGCTCAGCTTCAGCTTTAAGCTGGTCAATGGTCTTTTCTTCGCCTCCCGCCGTAAGCAGGGCCAGCATCAGCAATATCAGAATGGAAGCGCTTTTTCGCATCAGTCCGGCAGAATCGCTTTCAGGCGATGCCGCGCCTGAAATTCCTGGTCGGGAAATTTGCCCGCAGCAACGGCCAGGAAATGCTTATAGTTTTCTGCCGCAGGTTTGTACATCCTTAAACTATCGTAAGCCGTGGCCCGAAGAAAATAGGTACCCGGCGTTTCCGGCTGGAGTTTAGCCCGCGCATCCAGAACGCGGATCACCAGCTCGTAATTCTTATTCTGCTGCGCGGAGTAAGCAAGGTCAAAATATCCATCAATCAGACTTGAATTCTGCTGCAGGGCTTTAAGCAGCTCTGTTTGCGCCTCAGGATATTTATGCATGTGGACCAGAGCCTGGCCGTAGTCAAGATGAAGCTGCGCGTCAGCTGGGTTTTGGGCCACCAATCCCTGCAATAACTTTACTGCACCGTCATATTGCTTGGCATCGAGATAAAGCGCGGCCAGTTCGCGTGCCAGGGTTGGATCGGGAGCCGAGTTATAAGCCGGTTCCAACGCAGCAATGGCGTCCTGGGTTTTACCTTCGGCTGTCAGCAGCTTGCCCAGCTGGATTTGCGCTGCCATGTTGCCGGGATTGACTGCCATATATTTGCGCAGCCAGGTTTCAGCGTCGGCATAGCGTTTTTGCTGGATGTAAAGACCCACAAGCTGGCCTATGCCTTCACTGTTGCCGGATTCAGCAAGTTTCAAATACTGCTGTTCAGCCGTTGCAAGATTGCCAGAGTGCTCAGTGAGTTTAGCAGCGCCAAGCACCGCGTCAGAATTTGCTGGATCAAGCTCAGCCGCTTTTTGATACGCAGCCAGCGCCTCCTGAGGCTGACTTTCTTCAATCACCTGCGCCAGCGATAGCCATGCGCGGCTCAAAGCCTGCTGCCCGCCGGCAGTCGGCTTGAGAGTCACAGCAATCCTGAGTGCGGCGGCAGCGCCAGAAAGATCGCCTGACTTGGCTAAAGCAAGTCCCAGGTTCTGTTGCGCCTCAAACCACTTTGGACTAAGTTCCGCAGCTTTTCGGTAAGCGGTGATTGAATCTGCGGTCTGTCCTAAACGGGCCTGCGCGAATCCAAGATCAAACCAGGCCTGTGGATTATCATTTTGCGTGCTAACGAGTGTTTGCAGCTTCTCTTCAGCTTGTTGGTATTGCTGCTTTTGCAGAAGGTCTTCAGCGTCTTTGAGATCGTTAGCGGCCCGTTTTTCAGCAGAAGGCGTGGATCGCGGATGGGGTGCGGAATGAACTTGTGCCGCCGTCAATACGGCGGTCCAAGCCAGCAATAATGCCGGGATGGACTTACTTATGACCATTCGAGCCAGAGTTCTCGCTTTTTAAGATGCGTGCCAGCCACTTTCCGGTATGCGATTTTGCGCACTTTGCCACAGTTTCAGGAGGGCCTGCCACAACCACCTGCCCGCCACGATTGCCGCCCTCAGGACCCAGATCGATTACCCAATCGGCCACCTTGATGACATCAAGGTTGTGTTCTATGACCAGCACAGAGCCGCCAGCGTCGATCAACTTGCGAAATGCGGCCAGAAGTTTGCTTACATCGTCAAAATGCAGGCCGGTGGTAGGCTCGTCAAAAATGTAGAGAGCACCTTTGCCGGCGCGGGCCCTTTTGCGCTCTTCTTTTTCTTCCGGCGTTGCGGGATCGAAGCTCTGTGTGCGTCCTGTGGGCACCAGATGCGCTGCCAGCTTCATGCGCTGCGCTTCACCGCCGCTCAATGTTGTTGCTGATTGACCAAGGCGCAAATAGCCCAGGCCAACTTCCTCCAGCACACGCAGCTTGTCAGTGATCTTGGGATGTCCGGCGAAAAACTGCAACGCTTCACGCACTGTGAGGTTCAGTACCTCATGAATATTTTTTCCCTTATAGTGAATGTCAAGGATCGTAGGTTTGTAGCGCGTACCTTTGCATTCTTCACAAATCAACTCCACGTCAGCCAGAAACTGCATTTCGACGGTTACAGTGCCGTCGCCCTGGCAGGTCTCACAGCGGCCACCCGGTATGTTGAATGAAAAATGGCCGGCGCCGAATCCGCGCTTATGCGCTTCCGGCAGCGAAGCAAAGACCTCGCGGATAGAATCGAATGCTTTTATATACGTTACCGGATTGGAGCGGGGCGTGCGGCCTATTGGACTTTGATCAACCAGAACCACGTCAGCAATATATTGGCCGCCTGTAACGCGCTTAAAGCCGCTGGCGGCAGGACCGGGGCCCGCGGTAATGCCTTTTTCTGCTGCCAGAGCCTGATAAAGCACGTCATGCACCAGCGTGGATTTACCTGAGCCTGACACGCCGGTGATCGCCACCAGCATACCCAGAGGAATTTCCAGCGAGAGGTTCTTTAGATTGTGAGCGCGCGCGCCTTCCACGCGGATCATCGGCACGCCCGGCGTACGGCGGCTCTGCGGAATCTGTATGCGCAGGTCCTGGTTCAGGTAACGCCCAGTGAGCGACTGCGGCATTTTCTTGAGCTGTTCATACGTGGCAGCGGCCATCACGCGCCCGCCGTTTTCGCCTGCACCCGGGCCAAGATCGAGAATTTGATCAGCCGCACGCATGACCTCAGCATCGTGCTCGACGACGAGAATTGTATTGCCCAGGTTCCGAAGCTCGTGCAGGATATCGACCAATCGCGCGGTGTCACGGCTGTGCAAGCCGATGGATGGCTCGTCCAGCACGTAGAGCGCCCCTACGAGCCGCGAACCAAGCGATGTGGCAAGCTGAATGCGCTGCGCTTCGCCGCCGCTGAGCGTAGAGGCCAGGCGATCAAGCGTGAGGTATTCCAGGCCAACATCGTTCAGGAATTTCAGCCGCTCCTGCAACTGCTCCAGGATTTTGTCCGCAATTTCTGCCTGCTCGCGTGAAAGCTTCAGGTTGTTGAAGAACGCTGCTGCGGCTTCCACGGTCATTGCCGTTAGCTCGCGTATATTTTTGCCTTCAATCTTTACCTGCAGCGCGTCTGCGCGCAGCCTGCCGCCACCACACTCCGGACACTGTGCGTAGCCACGATACCGGCTCAGAAAAACCCGCACGTGCAGCTTGTATTTTTTGCGTTCCAGCATGGCAAAAAAGCCCTGAATGCCGGGGAACTTGCCTTCACCCTCAATCACAAACTGCTGTTGCTCCGGCGTCAGGTCTTGCCAGGGAGTGTCCAGCGGCACATTGCTCTGCTTGGCAAATTTGCGCAGCTCGCTTTGGAAGGCGCGGTACTTGGGCTTGGTCCAGGGCTCAATTGCGCCCTCACTGAGCGTTTTGGAAACGTCTGGGATCACCAGGTTCAGGTCGAAATCAATGGTGTTGCCAAACCCCTGGCAACGCTGACACGCGCCAAACGGATTGTTAAACGAGAACAGCGGCGGTTCCGGCTCTTCATACTTGATGTGGCAGTTCTTGCACTCAAACTTCTGCGAAAAGCGCCACTGCTGCAGTTTTTCGTCTTCACGCGGCGCAGTTTCAAATACCGTTTCGCCTGCTTCGCGATATGCGGTTTCTACGGCGTCCACAATGCGTGAACGCTGGTCTGGCGCAACCACAATGCGGTCTGCCAGCACGTAGAGCGGCTTGCTAAAGTCGATATCCAGCAGCGACTCGGGCGTGGAGAACTCAAAAATCTGACCATTCTGGAAGAGCCGCCCGAAGCCTTTCTTGCGCAGATCGAATAGTCGCTCTTTCATAGCGGCAGCGGCCGATTCAGCCAGCGCAGCTGCTTTGGCGCTTTTTCTCCCACGCGGCTTCTTTTCCTGCGGTGCAGGCGCAGCCGAAGTCTGAACAGGGAAGAGAACGTTCAGCCGCATGCCTTCACCCAGCGCCTGGTTTTCTAGGCTTAAGACCGTCTGCGCGACCTCATCGACAGTATCTTTCTTTACTTCTTGCCCGCACTTACGGCAAAACGTGCGGCCCACGCGGGCATAGAGCAGGCGCAGGTAGTCATAAATCTCAGTAGCGGTGGCCACAGTGGAGCGCGGATTGCGCGTGGAATTTTTCTGCCGGATGGCAATAGCAGGCGCGATGCCGTCAATCAAATCCACGTCAGGTTTTTCAATTCGCTCCAGGAATTGTCGCGCATAAGCCGAAAGAGACTCAACATAACGCCGCTGCCCTTCGGCATAGATCGTGTCAAAGGCCAAGGAAGACTTGCCCGATCCGGAGACCCCGGTCACAACGGTGAGGGAATTGTGCGGTACCTCAAAGTCGATGTTCTTGAGGTTGTGCACCCGCGCCCCACGCACAACGATGCTTTCGCTTTCCGATATGTTTTGTTTTTCAGTTACGTTTTCAAATACAGCCATTTTGATTCGGTTCGTCACGCCCACAGCTCTCTTAGGGATAGTGCTGCAAGACCGCCTTTGCAAAGAGTAGCCGTCCAGCGGGCCCTGAAGAGTGATGCTGAATCCTTTATTGTAATTGTTTTGGGCTAGAGCTGTCAGAGGGACGAAATGGAGTTTTCCGAGGCAAACAAGTCCAATACTATATGCCCATGATCCGAGAATGAGTGTGTCAGAATGAAGAACATGGCTCCCCGGCTCGCGACGATCGGACGCTGCTTTTTCTCTATCGCAATGATCGTCTTTGGCCTGCAGCATTGCGTGTATGCGATTGTAAGAACTGGATTGGTGTTCGGGCCGCCATGGATTTTGCGTAGCCCGGTTTTTGTTGCAGCAATCGGCATTGTGCTGGTGTTGACCGGTGTGGGCATCATCACTGGCTATAAAGCTCGCCTCGCCGGATATGTATTAGCCGGCCTTCTATTGCTTTACGTTGTGATTATTTACGATCCTCGTGTAGCCGCTAACATCCGCAACCCCGGCAATTGGACCAGTGGCGCGGAGCTTCTTTGCATGTGTGGCGCAGCGCTGGTAACGGCTGGAATGGAGCCACGAAGGCGCAAAAGCATTCCGGCAGCAGGCCCGCGCAAAGCGCCTTTTGCTGAAGTAGGCCGCATCCTGTACGCGCTGCCCTTAATTGTTTTTGGCGTACAACACTTCATGTATGCGCGATTTGTGGCCACGTTGGTTCCCGCTTGGATTCCTGCCCGCCTGTTCTGGGCTTATTTTGTGGGAACAGCGTTCTTTGCTGCCAGCATCAGCCTTATGACGAGGATCAAGGCATTTCTAGCCGCAGCGCTGCTGGGGCTGATGTTTTTTCTATGGGTTGTTATCGTTCATGCGCCGCGCATCGCGCTAACCCCGCATAACGCAAATGAATGGACGAGCGGTCTTGTGGCTTTGGCAATGTCTGGCGGAGCGTTTTTGCTGATCAATGATCTGAGCAAATCGCGGCGTTAAGGAAATCAGCGTAAGCCTTATGGCGGCGAAGGACACAGTGATCTTGCCGCTTGGAGCAAAACAAAATCCTGCTTCCCCCACAAGCCATAGCGCATAATTAGAGACGTATGGCGGTATCAACCCGAAAGACAAATCAGCTAAGCTCGGTAGAGCCGAAACCGGCAGCAGAAAATATTTCTGATCATCAGGCGCAGAATCAGGTCCCACCGCTTACCGGCTACAACCTCTTTTTGAGCGATCGCACACTAGTGAAAGCTGTGGACCGTGAGGGAGCAGCTTGGGCGAGCGAGCAGATCAGCGAAGTTGGCAGGCTGCTGGGCACGGATGAAGTCCAGTGCTGGGGTTTCGACGCGAATGAGAACACTCCGGTGCTGCATACGCACGATCGCTATGGCAATCGCCGGGATGAAGTAGTGTTTCATCCCTCATGGCACCAGTTGATGCGGACATCGATTGAGCACCGGCTGCACAGCCTGCCCTGGGTTGAAAAAAGAAAAGGCGCGCACGTGGCACGGGCCGCACTCATGATGTTGACTGCCCAGAATGAAGCAGGGCACACCTGTCCTATCTCAATGACTTTTTCCGCCATAGCCGCGCTGCGGGCTGAAGCTGACTTAGCGAGGGAGTGGGAGCCACAGATTCTTTCTTCTGTTTATGATCCCAAATTCCTTCCAACAACAGAAAAGGCCGGCGTGCTGATCGGTATGGGCATGACGGAGAAGCAGGGCGGCTCCGATGTTCGGGCAAACATCACCCGCGCGGAACGTCTCGGCAGCTCACGCGATTACTTGATCACTGGGCATAAATGGTTTTGTTCTGCACCTATGTGCGATGCTTTTCTGGTCCTGGCCCAAGCCGCCAAGGGCCTTTCCTGCTTTCTGCTGCCACGTTGGGCGCCCACAGGTGAGCGTAATAAATTTCACATCCAGCGGCTCAAGGACAAGTTAGGTAACCGATCCAATGCTTCAAGCGAAGTTGAATTTGATCAAGCCTGGGCACACTTAGTGGGTGAAGAAGGTAGAGGCGTGCAGACCATCATTGAAATGGTGAACCACACCCGGCTTGACTGTGCGATTGCCGCGGCGGCATTGATGCGCCAAGCGCTCGTGCAGGCGGTCCATCACGCCAGCCATCGTCGTACTTTTGGCAAGCTGTTGCTTGAGCAGCCGCTCATGCGAAACGTCCTTGCCGATCTGGCCCTGGAGTCAGAGGCCGCCACGTTACTCATGGTGCGCCTGGCCAGCTCGTTTGATGCTCGTGATGGTAATGATCGCGAGCGCGCCTTCTGCCGCATCGCTACGGCTATCGCAAAGTATTGGTTGTGCAAACGCACGCCCGTCCAAGTAGGCGAAGCGCTGGAATGTCTGGGCGGAAACGGTTACGTGGAAGAATCGATCATGCCTCGTCTTTATCGTGAGGCGCCGCTTTATTCAATATGGGAAGGCTCAGGCAACGTGATCTGCCTGGACGTGCTGCGCGCTCTGGCCAAAGAACCCGCCACGGGTGAAGCTCTAATTCAGGAATTGAAATCGACAGCGGGCGCTGACAAGCGGCTGGATGATTATGTGCCAGGCATCCAGAAGCAGCTTAGCGATCAAACGAGCAATGCATCCCGGCACGGCATAGTGGAGTACTCTGCAAGAGAGCTCACAGAAAAGCTTGCCCTGGCATTGCAGGCTTCATTGATGGTGCGGTATGGCTTGCCAGATTTTGCTGAGGCGTTCATCGCTTCGCGGCTGGCCTGCCAGCACGGAAAGAGTTTTGGGACGTTGCCGGCAAGTGTGAACACGGACCGTATTCTGGAATCGGTGGCTGATCCTTTGTCGGCAGAGCGTTAAGAACAATTCTTACTGGAATAAAAAAGTCTTCGCGGCCGGCGTTCGACCGCGAAGACCCACCAAGGAAAGAAAAACAGAAGGTTGGCAGAGGTAAGCGAAGGAGCTACGAAAGGGCCTCTGCGCCTTCTTTGGTTCCCTATTCAATAGTGCGCTGGCCTGCGCGATCGTTTCACCAAAAATCGAAAATATTATGCGGCTTTATGCGTTTTATTACTTATCAGCTGCCGATCACTCAGTTGCGACGAATCAGGATATTAGGTCATTTATAATTTTCGGTTTCAATTGGGGGACTTTGCTGGCTATTGCCGTCCAAATTTCTGACAAATTCCGACTCGAGGTTTTAATATTATGAAACAAACTTCGCGGCTTTATTTCCTGACTTTCCTCGTATTAGCCATTTCTTGTCCGACACTAATTGCGCAAACCTCCGCTAACGATCGCACCGATGAAGCCAAGAAGGCCTATAAAACAGCCATGGAGCAGGCTGACCAGAAGATTGATGAAGAGGTAATAGCCCATTCTGAGCTGATGAAAAATCTGGAATACCTGACCACCGAGATTGGGCCGCGGCTGACCGGGACGAAACAGATGCAGGAAGCAAGCGATTGGACGCTGAAGCGCTTTCACGATTATGGCATCGATGCGCATCTGGAAAGCACCGAAATTTCTCATGCTTACTATCGCGGCAATGATACGGCTGAGATCGTCACTCCTATTTCACGCCGAATCGGGATCCATGCGCTGGGCTGGAGCAAGGCCACGCCGGGCGAAGTATCAGGCACCGTAACCGTGACGAAGATAGAAAGTCTGGATGACCTAGCAAAATTTAAAGGCAAGCTGAAGGGCGCAATCCTTTTGCTGAACAAACCAGCAGAGATACCAACCGAGCCGGCAGAAAACGCTTATGACGCCGTGATTCCGCCGGAACGAGGAGTACCGCATACCCCGCAAATCGGGTTCCGGGAAAGAATCAAGATTATGACGCAGATCGCGCAGGAACAGCCTGCGGTGATCCTGTTTGATAGCGGCAAGACTGACAGTCTCTTTACCATGGGTAGCTTCAGCCGCTATGAGCCGAGCGCAGTTCCTCTGGCTTTTATTACACATGAGGATTACAGCTTGATTTATCGCCTGGCGGAAAAAGGCCCGGTCACAATGAAAGTGCAGTTGAGTGGAACGTTTAGTCCTGGGCCTGTTCCGGCGGCAATTACTGTTGGCGAGATTCGCGGCAGCCAATTTCCAGATGAAAGAGTCATCATTGGCGGCCATCTGGATTCATGGGACTTGGGGCAGGGAGCGCTTGATAACGGAACCGGATCCATGGCGGTTCTGGAAGCAGCGCGAACTCTAAAAGCTCTGGGGTGGAAACCGAAACGGACGATAACTTTTATCTTGTTCACCGGAGAAGAGCAGGGCGGTGTTGGCGTTGATACTTTTATGAAGAACCACGCGGCTGAAATTCCCAAGATGGATGCCGCACTGGTTCACGATACCGGCACCGGCAAGGTTTTCAGCATTGCTCTTGAAAACCTCTATACAACTGCCCCATTGATGTCTGAAATCTATGAACCCTTACGTGAAGTTTTCGATCTTCGGCCATTGAGCACCAGATACTTCGGATCATCAGACCATGTTGCTTTTCTGCGCGCCGGTGTGCCCGCATACTTCTGCATTCAGAAACCGGCACACTATCGCGAAGCCCATCACAGCCAGACAGACACGTTCGACAAGGTGATCCCGAATGAGATCAATGAAGGCGCAGCGTTCCTGGCGGCCTGGGCCTGGAACGTCTCAGAGATGCCCGATGCTTTGCCGCACCATGCAGCCACTCCGGCGAGGGGGCCAGAGTAATGCGAGAATCGCAATAATTAGGAAGCAAAAAAGACGCGTTAGATTGACTTAACAGGAATCGTGGTCACGTCTTCCACCAAGCCGATTTCTTTTTGCACAAACGGCTCAGCATATTTCACGCCGGCCAGCAGCCCGTAAAAGCCGGCCATGGTGGCAACGCGCTCACGGATCTCTGCATGTGCTGGAAAATCATTGCGGCCCGCTTCCTGATCAGTGTATTGCGACTTATAGGCATAAATGGATTGCAGGCGGGTTTCAAACTGCTGGGTTATATCCACGACAAATGTTGGCCGGATGTCATAGTAAAGCGTTGCATAAATGATCTTGAAAGGACGATGCGGATGGTTCAACAACTCGCCTTCAAGGGCCGCACTCGCCTTGGGTGATGTTCCAGCGTGCTTCGCCGCTTCCTCACGCAATTGCAATTTGCTCAGCCCGGCAAGAAAGCAGGCTTCATATCCAACGATTGAACAAGTGTAGTGGTCAGGATGGCGGCCTTGCCAATAGGGAAGTATCACGACGCGCGGCCGCTGCTGGCGAATCACGCGCGCGATTTTAAGGCGGTTCTCCCAGGTGTTTTCCACCCGGCCATCTGGAATATCGAGCGCTTGCCGGAAACTCACGCGCAAAATCTTTGCTGCTTCGGCGGCTTCGCGGGCGCGATCATCGGCTGTGCCCCGCGTTCCCATCTCACCCTGGGTGAGATCCAGAATGCCTGTGCGGTGGCCAAGCTGGGCCATCTTGAGAAGAGTGCCTCCGCAGGTCTGCTCTACGTCGTCACGATGCGCAGCAATAGCCAGAACATCCAGATAAGACGCGCTCACTCAAGCTCTCCGGCTTCTATGGTGATGTTTTCGCGCACAATCAGCCGGTGAGCGGCCATCTCTTTTACGTGTGGCAGAACGCGGTCAATGTGATCTGCCGTGTCGACAAAAGTGAGCACCAGAGGAAGCTTGCCTCCGGCATCAACCAGCGTTGCGGTCTTAACCCGCCCACGTCCGGTAAAGCCGGCGACAGCATGAAGCACCGTAGCGCCGGCAATCTCATGTTCGCGCAGGTATTTGAGCAGTTCCAGATGCAGGGGCTTGTGATGCCACTCGTCGGCTTCATTCAGATAAATGGAAATCTGGACAGCTATACGAGGCTGATTCATCAGCGTGGCTGCTCTGCTCCCTCTCTAAAAATTCTACACGCTGTGCATTGGACTTCAAATTGTACGCGCAATCGCAGCCCCCGCCAGTACCGCACCCAGGCACAAAATGTTATTGGTGAGGATATTGGTCGCAAACAAAGCCCAGTGACCCTGTTCAAAGTACGCCATGGTCTCAAAAGCGTAGCTGGAGAAGGTGGTGTACGATCCACAAAAGCCGATCGCGACCAGCAGCCGCCAAAGCGGATCAGCCAGCACACGCTCAGTCGTCCAGACCAGGAAGAAGCCCAGGATCAGGCTGCCGGTTACGTTGATAACCAGGGTTCCATAAGGAAAAGAGGCGTCACTGAAGCGAGTAATGATCCGGGTGAGGAAATAACGCAGATTGGCTCCCAAAAGAGCGCCAAGTGAGATCCAGAGATAGGGCTTCCATTCAATCAGAGATCGCATGGCAAAATGACTCCTTAGTCCGTTGTGAGTAGGAGTCATCAGCCGCAGTGGGCGGTTAAAGGCGAACTCCATCGCCTAATACAGGAATATAAACTGCCCTACGCTACAAGCAAAACCTTGTTGATAATTATTGTATGTCTTACAAAACATTGGATATATGTCTTTTTTCACAATTGCAACATAAACTGTGCATTTTGCTCAAAATATGTCATCTAAAATATGACGTAAGAACCTGAACGGACTAATTGACCCTCTGCATGGCTCTTCTTGAACAACAGATTAAAGGTCTCACCAGAGACTTGTCCGGAGTTGTTTCCAAGCTATCGGAAGATGCGGCTCCCAAGAGCGTGCATCGTTTGCGCACCACCATTCGCCGGATTGAAAGTCTTATCAGCTATGCCAATCCCGATTTGGGAAAGAAGCTGGAACGCAGCTTGGAGAGGCTGGAAGAATTACGGAAGCGAGCAGGGAAGATCCGCGATATTGATGTGCAAACCAAGCTTTTGGACCAGCTAGGGAATGGCTCGACGGCAAAAGACAGAAAAACACTGGCTGGCCTTCTGGAAAAGAAGCGAGAGCACCAGGTAAAGCGGCTGCATTCCGCTCTAACCAAGCACGCTGGCGGCAAGCTCTTTTCGCGGCTAGAGCGCATTGCTGAAAAGATCGGGACTGGGCTTTTCCGCGATAATCCGCCGCTTGCGCCTCTGGAAGAAGCACGCTTGCAGCTAAGCCGCCTGGCTGCGGATTTCTCACCGCATCCAGCAGCCAAAGCGCTCAAACCCAACCGCCTGCATGGAGCACGCGTCCAGTTCAAGAAGATTCGTTATCTGGCGGAGTTGGCTGATGATTCCGCA
>DASRDW010000057.1:0-22523 GCA_035652415.1 Candidatus Angelobacter sp.
TCTCTGATGCCAAGGCGGAAAACTACGACTTTAGCGTGCTGCTCAGCAACGTGCCGCCTGCTCCGGAAGAGCCCGCAGGGCAGAAGCGCAAACGTGGCAAACAGCCCGCCCCTGCTGCAACCACCGCTGCTCCAACAGCGGAGCATGTGGTTGTAGTGCGCGTCTATGATCGCGCTGAGAATGAGGCTACGGCAAAGACAGTGGTGAGGTAATCGAAAACCGGATACGGTGATGGATAGACAAAGAAGTGAGAGCGTAAGGATAGTTCATTGTCTGGAGTAGTGGTTCGCGCTTCGATCTTCCCTTTAAACTCCGCGCTTGTTGCCCCACAATGCAACGTGCAGCCGGTAACCAAGCCGGAATCCGTGCTGAATGCACTGCTGCGCCAGCCAGCCAGACTTCTTTTGCAGCTCAACCGCGTCAATACCTTCAGGCATGAGCAGGACCCGCGTGTTTGGAATGTGAAACTCGTTGACCAGTTCCAGCACTTCCTGGATGTCACCCTCCGCCTGAATCACAAACTTGAAAAAGGCATTTTCCATTTGCGCAAAGCGCATCAGCGGCTCGGCTCGATGCCTTGCTTTGAATGAGTTGTTGGAATTGGCCAGCTTAGGCGAGACATTCCAGATATTTATAAGACCTTCCAAATCGTTGGAAGGCGTAATTGTTCCAGCAGTTTCTACCTCAAACGTATGATCGGCGGCAAGATCTCGAATCACGGGAAGCAATTGCCGCTGTTGCAATAGCGGCTCGCCGCCGGTAATCACAATGTTTTTTGGCTGCCTGGAGCGCAAGAGGCTGATTACTGCCTGAGAAGACATGGTTTCAACCTCGTCCTCGCGACGGTAGGTTTGCCAATCCCACGTGTACTTAGTGTCACACCACGAGCAGCGAAGGTTGCAGAAGGCCAGCCTCAAGAACATTGAAGGCGTTCCTATATTGACGCCCTCACCTTGCACGCTTTCAAAAATTTCAGAGACGCTCAGGGCATCAGCTTCCGGCGAAACTCCTGTTTCGGATTTTTCTTCCGCGCCACGCTCATTGTCCAGTGCATTTACCAAATTTGCTGATTCAGACATGCCTTCAATAAGTATAAATAAGCGGCAAATGCGGATTCTTCTCTCGTCGGATGCAAGGCTATCGCAGTTCTGGAAAGCAGCAAAACGATTTCAGCTCTGGGATTGGCCGAACAGGAAAGGCAATCTCCTGACTTCTGCAAGGGTTCTCACCACATAATCCGGCTCTTCTTGTGGACCAATGGGCAGTTGCACTTTGAATTCTCCACGATGAATCCGCACGGTGTACATGCCTAAATCATTTCCAGCGCGAATCTCGCGTGCCGGCCGGTCGCCGACGATCAGAATCTGCTCCGGCTTAAGACCAAGCTGTTTCTGGATCTTCTGAAACGCGGCTTCCTTGGTGAGAATGTTGTCGCGGTCAGCATAATAAATCTTTTCTACTGAAGGCTCGCGGTCCAGCCCAAGTGCTCGCACTTTCTGCCTCTGGATGGCAGGCTCGCCAAAACTGACGATGAAATTTTTTACCCCGCGCTGGGCAAGAAATCGCAGCAGCGGCAACGATCCACGAAACAATTTGAGCTTGCCCACCGGACAAGTAAAGTAAGCTTCGCGAGCGGCGTGGCAGATGGCCTGAGGATCATCCACGTTAAAATGCCGCGCTACTTCAGGATCGATATAGCGCAGCATTGGATCGCGCCGGAAAGCCTTCATGCGTGCTCGATAAACCGCTTCTACACCGGCTTTTAGTCCGGCCTTCACCATGGCTTGTGCAGCATGGCGATGAGACATACGCAGGCGCTGGCCCAGGTAGTCATAAAGCGTATCGTCCAGGTCAAAGATCACGCAACGGATGATGGGCCACTTGCGTTGAGGTTTGATGTTTCGCGATGAATAGGGCATCAGGTGAGTTGTAATTCTCTATTGTATCTGGCGCGATTGCGTTCTCAGCTACTCCGCGAGGCGATCTGTAGTTATGACGCTATGCGGTTCTGTGATGACCGTGTTACTCTCAAAAATTCAGGAGCGCCCATGGAGAAGAAGTTAGGTATCGGGACTGGCGTGGTTGTAGGTCTGTGTATGGCCCTCAGTGCTGTTCCATTTATCTTTATCCACGCCAAATCCCCGGCAAACAGTTCAGCACAGAAAGGACCAGCCATGGCAAGTCACGCCACTGGATCATTTGACGTCAAGATGACTCCGCAGAAGCCGGATAATCCAGTAGAGGAAGCTGCCAACATCGCGAGAATGACAGGCGATAAACAATGGCATGGCGACCTGGAAGGAGCCAGTAAGGTCGAGATGCTGTCCACCGGCGATCCTCGGAGCTCAGCCGTGTACGTCGCGTTGGAACGGGTTACAGGAACAATCAAAGGCCGCAGCGGCAGTTTTGTTCTGCATCATACCGGAATCATGCACCGCGGCAATCCGGCTCTGACGATCCTGGTGGCACCCGACTCAGGCACCGGCCAGCTTACGGGTCTTACCGGAAAGATGACGATCAACATTGCTTTGGATGGAAAACATTCTTACGACTTTGAGTACACATTGCCAGAAGCACAGTAATTGCGCGAATTCTGAAATTTGTTCTCACTGGCGGCGGGCGTGATGCCCGCCAGCGCGCAGCAAGGCTCGGGCCTGCTGATGAAATTCTCGCCCAAATGAAAACGGCCAGCCTCAATGGAGACTGACCGCTTCTTGAAACCGCAAGCTCAAAATCGCTCTGCAAATACGCTTGGAACATCAATTCGGTGCTAAAGAAATCAGGCAACTGACCTGAGTCTGTTCTCTTCTGTAGATCTCTTTCCGAGAATGCTAATCGCCAGCGGGATAGTTGTCAGGCCGCCCACTACGGTCAAGGCCACACCGGCCCCTTTTCTTTGGTCGCTGCTATACCGTGTTGAAAGCAGAAGGCCGATTCCCACGCCAAGAGCGACGCGAGTACCAGCAAAAAGAATGATTTCAGCAATGCTGAGTTTCCGCTCTATCATCATTTCACCTCTTCTCATAGAGTTATATAGTCCGTTGGATGTGCGGGACTGTTCTCAAGATCGCTCTATTTCAAGATGTGCAGGTGAGTGCGCGAACTTCGCCGCGATTGGGCTTAAACCGGCAAATAAAAAACTGAGAAGGTGAATTTCTGCGAGAGAGATTTCTAGCGCTTGTCCGTTGAAGCACCACCAATGCCGCGTGAAGCCGCTGCGCTGGTTGCGCCCGAGGGGGCCGATACCGGCCGCCCATTGAACAAGCTTTGTGAGGAGTAATTTGGCCCCAGGCCTAATTTGATCAGCGCCCTGGAATCCGGTATTTCTTTGGTCTGCCAGCCGTTATCAGCTTGGTATTTCTCCATGGCCGTCTTGGTGCGCTCGTCCCATGTGCCGCTGGGTTCGCCCGTGAGATATTTTTCCCGGATCAGCGCCTCTTGGATCTCCGTGGCCCGGTCAGACTTTATGCCCTGTTGCCCCTTCTTCTTCCATGAGGTTTTGCGCTTACTGTGGCGATGCCCATGCCTTACCGGCTTACTTGCGGTCTTCTGCTGCGCAGGAGCATATCCGGCACAGAGCGCCACAACGGCCGTGGCAAGCAGAAGTTTTTTTATTGCCAAACGCAAATAGCTGACCTCAAAAAATTAGGAGCTTTGATTCAATATCAGGCTTTTGGTGCAATTCCAGCCCTGCCCAAAATGCCGGAACATCATCCCATGTTTGGATGCCCAAACGCCAGCAGTTTGTTGTGCAGCTCAGGATTACTGAAGTGCAATGGAATCAAGACCTTCTGCGTGTCGAAAAACTTTCGTCACTGCCACAACCACAGGCCGCAGCCGGAAAATTGGACGCTTTTCCAAAATGAGCGATAGTTAAAATCTAATCCATACCACTCAGTCTATACCCGCAGTCTCTCTGCCGATAGCCAAATTACTTCCCGCGCCACACCGGTTTCCTTTTTTCCATCCATGCCGCGATACCCTCTTTGGCGTCTTCAGTCTGCATCAACTCTTCCAGATAAATCTTCTCCGCCCGCGCCAGGCCTTTATCCAGGTGGATTGAATCCCAGGCATAAAACGCCTTCTTGGCCACAGCCAGCGCTGTCGGGCTTAGCTTAAGCAGGTGGTCGAGCGTCCGCTGAACGGCTTCCCTAAGTTGGCCCTCGGGAAGAGCTTCATTCGCCAGCCCCCAAGCCGCTGCTTCTTCTCCGCTGAACGTGCGTCCCGTGAAGACCAGCTCTGCTGCACGCTTCTGGCCGACCAGCGCTGCCAAAGCCGTACACGCCACCGGCGGATAACAGCCGAGAGTAATTTCCGGAAATCCCCACTTGGCGTCTGGCGTGGTATAGGCCATGTCGCAGACCATAGCCAACTCCGCTCCGCCGCCCAGGCATATGCCGTGGACTTTTGCAATCGTGATCTTAGGAAACTTCACTAGCGCGCCAATCAGCCCATGAAATTTCTGGAACATCATTTGGATTTTGTCGGGCGTATGCACCGCGACATCAACCCCGGCAGAAAAAGCTCGTTCGCTCCCGCTCAGGACCACCGCAATAATTTCAGGGCGCTGCTCCAGTTCCCGCAAGGCCGCCGAAAGCTCATCCATCATCTGGAAGTCGATTACATTGAGTGGTGGATGGGAGAGTATGATGCGGGCAAGCGATCCGTGAATGTCGATGGTAACGCGGTTCGTTGACATGTTTTCTGCAATCCCGAACGCGCTGTTTTGCGCTTTTTTCTGAAATCCCGAATCCCGCGCAGCGGGTGAGGGATCCATATCCTTCTTCTACCCTCTCAAATTTCAGCTAGTCTATTATCCGTCAACCTGAAAAATTCCTCGTGGGTATAGGGTTCCCTCACCCGCAAAATACGCGGATTTCGGGATTTCAGAAAACCTAGCTTGTCCAAAATCCCTTCGTATCGTACTCCCGGATCGCCTGCAACTCTGCTGCATTCGGTTCCGGCGTAGGCTTTGCGTCACCGGCGACTTTCAACTTCCATCCTGTATTCGCCAGCACAGCATCCATGGTGACTCCCGGATGGTACGTCGCAAGATATGCCTCGCCATCTTCGCCAAAGCGCAACACGCATTTTGAGGTGATAACCGCAGATGGCCCTCCGCGCGGCAAGCCAACGCGCTTGCGCCAGCCTGCGCCGTCTCCGTTACCCGGGCTGGTAATGTAATTCACTTTTTCAGGAAGCCGGTGCTTGCTGTGTTCCAGCAGCGAGACAAACCGCTGCGCCATCGAAGCGATATCACACGCGCCACCCGAACCCGGCAGCCGCACCAATCCATTTTTTCCCTGTACTTGAGTGGAGTTGAGATTGCCGTACTTGTCTACCTCGGCCGCGCCAAGAAATCCCAGGTTCACCCGCCCCGATTGCAACAGGCTCATCACATCCATCATGGCCAGGCATTGCGTAGCACCCTTGATGTTGGGCGGATCGGCCATGGTATAGATCAACTCCGGGGAAGGCGTGGAACGGATCACGCCATTTTCAAACAGCCCAATGGCATTCGGCGCATGGGTTTTCTTTGCCACCACAAACGCAATCAACGGCAAGCGCATCCCGACAAAGACCACCTCGCCGTCTTTGATCTCGCGCGCCGCGGCTACGACCATGAGTTCGTTGAGGGTATAGTTCATCTTCTCTGAAATCCCGAATTCCGCAAAGCGGGTGAGGGATCCATATTCCCTCACATGCCTCTTAAGAAAATCAATCATACCAACTAAAACAACGAGGGAGCCCACGCTTCAGATAAGATCGTAGGGCTCCCTCGCTACGCTCGGGATGTAAAACAAAACTACTGCACCGCGTTCAGCGCACTCTTCCGCACCTCGCCAATGGTAAGCAGCGGATCTTTTGCTCCTGCCTTGGGTGCAATCCACTTTTTCTCCGAGCCGATAATGTCCATGAGCAACTTTTTGTCGGCTGCGTTCGGTAGCCAGCTATCAAGCTGCTGCTTGTATTCCTTCTCTTCCAGTTGCTGCCCGGTATGCGGATGGAACATCTGACCCTTCCAGCGGCCAATATTGCGGTTGAACTTGATGTCCGGGCAATACAGTTCCGTGCTGCCCGGCCGCTGGCCCGCGCTGATGCGCTTCACCAACTGCACGCATTCGTCGCGATAGAGATGGCGGTTGTAATCGTTCAGATTGTCCAGATCAGGTGATGTCTGGTTCTTCAGCTCATCGTAGCGTCCCTTGAGACCCCATGTGTAGGCCCAGTGCGCGGAAGAAGAATGATCGGTGCCGAACAGATCATAGGCACTTGAAATCCACTTATTAAGATACTTCTGCATGAGCCAGCCAGGAACCACGCCGGCTTCAGCAATGCGCGCCAGCCCAGTGTTGCCCGTTCCCATGTGGAAGGCCTCTTCACGCAACATGTAACTCATGGAGCGGCCCAGCGGAGCAAAGGCGGAAAATTTGAGCATCTGGAGCTGGAACTTGCCGTCGCGATCGACAAAATCGGTGAAAGCAAAAAAGTCCAGCCAGTTATCGCATTCTTCGTTGAACGATCCCAGCAGGCGCTTGTTTTCATACGCCTTGCGTTCCAGCATCTTCTGCGCTTCCACTTTGCCCGTGGTGCCAAAGTGTTCAATCAGCAGCGCGCACATCTGCCAGCCGTGGCGCATCTCTTCAATCATTACGCGCGTGAGCGCGGAACGGTCGTAATCGCTGGGAGCGGTTTCAAACAGCCAGCGCTGCTGCTCCACGCTGGCAAATTCGGTGTCACCCTGATAGACAATCAGGTTCATCAGCGCATCGCGCATGTTCTGCGTGGGAATCTGGCGAACGTTCTCCCACTTGTTGCGGCCTTTGTAATAGCCAAATGAAATCTCCTCGGTCTCAATTGCGCCATACAGCGTGTCAAATTTGAAGTTGCGGATGTCGTTGTGATTGACGCCGATTTCCTCGCGCCACTCCTTGAACAACCCAATCCAATCACTGAACGATCCTATCTTCATCACTTTGCCCGGCATGATAACTCCCTTAAATAATCTTGTTGGCTCGCGACCTGTGCAGCTTCGCTTCAGCGATAGCCCATTTCCGGCACAAGCCTGATCTTGCTCTTTACAAACATTCCACTTCCCCGCGCGATCTCATCGTTCTGCTCATTGAACATGACCGCTTCGGCCAGAAATGACGATCCGCCGCCACGCACTACTTGCCCAACGCTGCGGACTACGCCAGATGCGACCGGCGCGTGCATGTACAAATTGAAATTGCTGGTCAGCACAAAACAATCTTCCACCAGAGAACTCACCGCAAAGAACGCCGCATCGTCCAAGGATTTGAAATAAACCGCGCCGTGAATCGCATTCGCCGCGTGAAAAAACCGCCGATCATCCACATGCACCGTGATCTCCGCTATGCCTTTGCTGATCCTGATCTCTGGCTTGAAAAACTCATTGATCGGCGCAGCCCGGTACATGCGCTCCAGCCTGCGGTAATGCTCTTCTCCGACCATCGAGATTGCGGGTTGCGCCGTCATCTTAAATATTGCTTCCTGTAGAGACGTAGTACGCTTGGTCTCTGAGCTAAAGATTCATCCACACTGTTTTTAATTCGGTGTAATGTTCAATCGCATGCATTCCTAGCTCGCGGCCAAACCCTGATTGCTTATAGCCGCCAAAAGGCAGCGCTGCGTCCATTACGCCGTAGGTGTTGATCCACACCGTTCCGGCCTTTAACCGGCGAGAAAGCTGGTGCGCCTTCTTGATGTCATTGGTCCAGACCGCCGCGGCCAGCCCGTAAACATTCTTATTGGCTAGCTCGGCCACCTGCTCAATGTCGTCAAAGGTGAGCGTGGCCAGCACCGGGCCAAAGATTTCTTCCTGCGCGATCTTCATATCGTTGCTCACGCCGCCAAAGATTGTTGGTTCAATGAAGTAGCCATGATCGCCGTTCACCTGCGCGCGTTTGCCGCCGGCTAAAAGCTGCGCGCCTTCTTTTTTGCCTGATTCGATATAGCCCAGCACGGTCTGCATCTGCTTTTCACTGACGATTGCACCCAGCCGCGTCTTGGGATCCAGCGGATCGCCTAGCCTGATCTTCTTAGACGACTCCACCAGCTTGGTCATGAATTCATCTTCGGCTTTCTTCTCCACGAATAGCCGCGAACCGGCGCAGCAGACCTCGCCTTTGCCATAGAAGATGCCGTTGAGCGCGCCCTTCACCGCCGAATCCATCTGCGAATCGGCAAAGACGATGTTCGGCGACTTGCCGCCCAGCTCCAGCGTCACACGTTTCAGCGTGTCAGCCGAGCTGCGCATGATCTCCTTGCCGACCGATGTCGATCCGGTAAAAGCAATCTTGTCCACGCCCGGATGCTTCACCAGCGCAGCGCCCGTCTCCGGACCACCGGTAATAATGTTGAGCACGCCCGGTGGCAGTCCAGCTTCCAGCGCCAGTTCGCCGAAGCGCAACGCCGTGAGCGGCGTCTGCTCCGCCGGTTTCAAGACCACAGTGTTGCCGCAAGCCAGCGCCGGCCCCAGTTTCCAACTTGCCAGCAGCAGCGGGAAATTCCAGGCAACAATCGCGCCCACCACTCCTACCGGATCGCGCAAAGTGTAGGTAAAAGCGTTGTTAAAAGTATTGACGGTCTCGCCGTGAATCTTCGTCGCCCATCCCGCGTAGTAGCGGAACACGTCCGCTACCATCGGCATATCGACGTAACGCGATTCGAAGATCGGCTTGCCGTTGTTGAGTGTCTCCAACTCGGCCAGTTCTTCAATGTTCTTATCAATCAGGTCAGCAATGCGCCACAGGACTTTGCCGCGCTCGCTGGCCGACATTTTGCGCCAGGGTCCCGCAACGTCATCAAAGGCTTTGCGCGCCGCCGCGACAGCCGCATCAACGCCGCTGGCTCCGCCTTCCAACACCTGCGTCAGCACTTCGCCTGTTGCGGGATTGAAAGTATCGAACGATCTGCTGCTCTCCGACCACTGCCCGTTGATAAGCAGCTTGCCGGGAGAAACTTTTGCTTTGGTAGCTGTGATCATGTCTGGCCTCTAGCTGCTAGCGACTGGCTGCTAGCTTGATCTTTGTGGACTGCAGGCGCCCTCGCCTGCGATTTATTTTCCGAAGTCCCGAACCCGCATTTTTTGCGGGTGAGGGATCCATATCATCTTCCATGCTCTTATGACGCGATTACCCTTTAAATCTTCGCGGCTATATGGATCCCTCCCCTGCGCAAAGAATGCTCCAGGTCGGGATTCCAGAAAAAGCTATTTCGCTTTGAAAGTAGCCGGCCGCTTCTCCACGTACGCGTTCAGGCCTTCCTTGGCATCTTCACTGGAGAACAGGCGCTGTTGCAGCTCGCGCTCCACGGCCAGGGCTGACTCAAGCGGAATCTCCCAGCCGGTCTGAACGCTGCGCTTGATGTTACCCACTGCCTTCGCGGCTTTGTTCGGCGGCGTAAACTGGCGCGCATACTCCATTATGTTTTCCATAAAGCCATCGCGCTCGTAAATGTCATTGATAATGCCCATCTCCTTCGCCTCTTCAAAGGTGAAGGTGTTGCCGGTCACCATCAACTCAATCGCTTTGCTCTTGCCTACAAGGCGGCTCAGTCTCTGCGTTCCGCCAGTTCCGGGCAGCACGCCCAGGTTGATCTCCGGCAGGCCGATTTTGCCTGAGTCGCGGCGCGCAATGCGGATATCGGCTGCCATAGCGATTTCCAGTCCTCCGCCCACGCAGTGGCCGTTAATCGCAGCGATCACCAACTTGGGCGTGTGTTCCAGCCGCAGCAGCGTCTCATTCGCATGTAAGCAGAAATAATATTTAAATGTTGGATCAACAGTGGAGAGCATCTTGATGTTTGCACCGGCGGAGAAAAACTTGTCGCCTACGCCAGTGAGCAGCAGGACATACACGTCGTTGTCCATGCGCGCCTTCAAAATGCACTCGTCGATCTGCCGGTTCATTTCATAGGTATAAGTATTCGCCGGTGGATCGTTGAGTTCGATCACGGCAATGCCGTCTTCAACACGATAGTTGACCAGGGTCTTGGTTTCCGGTGCGGTGGTTGTGGCCATGGTTCAAAAGCTCCTTATGATTTCCGAATCTTCAAATTCCGAATCTTGGTCCCTCAAAAATTTAGTTCGCAAAGATCTCTAACTCAGGCGTTTGCTTTCCCGTTTTTGCGTTTTGGTTTGCTGGGGCTATCACCCTGTCGAGCCGAAACCGCGCTCGGCGGGGGCCCGGGGTTGAGCACGCCGCGAAGAAAGAGATCGCCCATCTCCTGCGCCAGCGCTTTGGCATCCGCATCCACTCGCGGATTGTGCCAGGTGTAAATCCAATTGATCATGCCGAAGAGGCCAAGCACAGCGAGCCGGCCGGAAAATTGTAGCCCTTTCGCCCGCCGCAAATCCTCCAGCAGATCAAGACAAATGCGGTAATATTCGCGCTTGATTGCCCGGATTTCCGCTCCCCGGCCATTTTTGAGCGTGTCATCCTCATGCGTAAGCACCTTCATGAATTCTTTGTTCGCCAGGAAATATTCCAGGTGATTTTCAATAAAGATACGAATCCGCTCCTCGGGATCGGCAGAGGTTTTCAGCCGCTGCTGCAGCCGGTCAATAATGGTCTGGAACGTGTGTTTCTGGATGAGGTAGAGCAGCTCTTCTTTGGAAGAAAAATAATGGTAGAGGCCGGCCAGCGACATTCCAGCAGCGCGGGAAAGATCGCGCATGGAAGCGCCTTCATAGCCTTTTTCACAGAAAATCTGGGCCGCGTGGTCCAGTACTTTGGAAAGCCTGCGGTCAAAGCGGGAATCAAAAGCCTCTTTTGTGACTGCGGATGAACTTCGGCCCTTGCGTCCCTCAGGGCGTCCCATGGGAAGACCGGTTTCCATGCTGGCCATGACCATACAGGTAAGTTACCGAACGTTCGTTCGAATCTTAATTATCGCCTTTAGGTTGCCGCAAGGTCAAATCGTGCAACCCACCTGCCTTGCAACCACTTACTTTTGGGCAGTTGAATTGCACATTTAAGGACATGTTCTTTGGTGGAGATGTTGGGCCGGTACGAGCAAATTGTAATCCACTGAATTTGAAGGCTTTAGAGCGCAGATGGAGAAGGTAACCGAATTGATGAGCATTTGTTTACGACAAAAGCTGCAAACGATTGCACACAGTCTCCTGTTTTGCACAATGCTAGCCGGATGTGGCACCGGCGCACTGCAACAAAATCCTGCCTCAACGCCGCCTCAAACGTCCCAGAGTACGACTGTTACACAACTGCGCATAGGCGATGCGCCGGCAGACCAGGTTTTCTCTTTCGAAGTAACCATTGCCAGTCCCATTAACCTGATTCCATCGGGCGGAGGGACTGCCTCTGCAATTACAGTAAATCCCAATCGTTTGGAACTGACCCGCACCGCGGCAAAGATGCAGCCCATTGGAGTAATGGCCCTTCCGCCGGGAAGTTATAGTGCTGCCGAAATCACTATCCAGCAGCCATCGCTGGTCTATGCAAAAACCTTGTTGATGCCCAATCCGGTTACTCTGATTGATAATGCTGACGGCCAGGACCAGACTGTGCGGATCAACTTCAATCCGCCGCTGGTAGTCGGCAACACTCCAGTTGTACTGAACCTTGACGTAAATCTGGCCAGCGCAATCGTAAACGACAACGCTGGAAATATTCTTGGCACGCACTTCACGGAATCTTCATTCAAAATTGGCGTTCAGCCAATCGGCATCATGGGCCGCCAACAGGATGATGATGGAGAATTTGAATCCGTAACCGGTAGAGCTATTGAGGTCACTGCTGCTGGTTTTGTACTGCAAACAGGACAGACGGGCTCGCGCCTACCCTTTAATGTGGATAGTTCCACCACATTTTCTGCCGGATTGCAGCTTGCTAATCTGCAGGAGCAGATCGTTGAAGTCCAAGGCTTTACCCGCGCCGATGGAACACTCTACGCGCAGAAAATTGAAGCCCTTGGCGATCAGAACGCTTCCCAGATAGAAGGGACGCTTACAACTGTGGGCTTCAACATTCCTACGCTCATGGAATTTATTGCTCAGGATGGCACTGGTACAGGCTTTACCAGCGCCCAGGTTGGACAGGATTTTTTAACCGACATATCCGGCGTTCCCAGCGCATCGTTCACAACCGACTTCGGCGACTGCGACGAATCTGCCCTGCCGACGCCGGCTGCCAACTTTCCTTTCGATGCAGCGCACCTCAAAGGTGGTCAACGTATTGAGATCATCACCGAAAATGGCGTGACGCAAAATCAACCAATTATGGCGTCACAGGTAAGGTTGCAACAACAGGCAATCAGCGGAACAGTCTCTGCCTTTACCGCGCTGCCGGACGGCACTTCAAGCTTTGATCTTCTGCTCCCCGCAGATTCATACGTGACGTTGCTTTCAGGACAAACCACGATCCATGTTGTTGAGCAATCAGAAACCGATAATCGCGCCGGGAGCCTTGCGAATGGCAATGTGGTCCAGGTGCGCGGGCTTCTCTTCTGGACTGGGACACAGTTCAATATGGTTGCGCGGCGGATCACTCAGGAACTTGAGCCGTAAACACAATTTCACTGGGATTTTTCTTTTCTCTAAATCATAATTCGATTCACCTGCCTGTATTTTTTCGCAGGCAGGACGCCACTATATAAATAAGCCAACTAGCATTATTTCTGTGCCAGGCGCTCTCATTCCCGGAGCGAAATACGCGTATCTCTGCATCGTGGGCCGGGGAACAGTAGATTCCGAAAGTTGTTCCAGAGCAGGCGTAATCGCTGTCATATAACCAGAGCCAAAAATTAATTGCCTTTCAGACGGCGGACTGAGAAAGTTCAAATTCTCTAAACAGCTTGGTCCCCTTACAGGAGAGATACAAAATGAAAAACACGTTTAAACACTCATTGTCCAGGGTCACCAGGTTGCTTGTTGCATGCATGGCGCTCGCAGCGGTTGCAGTTGTAACAGGTTGCGGCGGTGGCGGCGCTAACTCACCTACCGCATCTGGACCAACCCCAACTCCCGCGCCCGGCTCATCGTCCATGCAGGTCCGCATTGGCGATGCACCGGCAGATAGCGTTATTGCTTTTGAAGTTTCCGTTTCTTCACTGTCACTCACACCCGCGGGCGGTGGATCGCCAGTTTCAGTAAGCGTTCCGGCCAACAACCGCATTGAGCTGACTCATGCTTCAGGAAAGTTTGAACCCTTTGTCGCCGGTAACTTGCCACAGGGAACGTTTTCTGCGGTGAACCTCACGCTGGTTAATTCTGAGCTTACGTTCCTTTCGAGCACCGGCGCTCCCGTCCATATCAACGGCCCGGCCAGCGCATCGATCTCCGTTCCACTCAGCCCGAATTTGACCATCGGCAGCAGCCCGTTGGTTCTTAGCATTGACGTAAACGTGGCCAACTCAGTTACGACAGCAGGAAACGTGGTGAACGGCATCAGCTTTGGCCCGACTTCTTTCAACATCACCGCCAAGGCGCCCGGCACAGCCAACAACCAGCAGGATGACGACGGCGAATTTGAAGACGTTCAGGGCACAGTGACTGCCGTGAACGGATCCGGCTTTACCATGAAGCTCCAGAACGGCTCTTCGCTCACCTTTGCCACCGACGCGAGCACAGAGTTCAAAGACGGCGTTACCGGCGTTGCAGCACTCTTGAACCAGGTCGTCACCGTGGAAGGCTTTACCAAGTCCGATGGCAGCCTCTTTGCCGAGGAAGTGGAAGGGCTGGAAAACGAGAACGGAGCCGAGATCGAAGGCTTGATCACCGCCATCAGCGGAACCACGCTGACAGTGACTGCCCAGGATGGCATTGGCAACGGCATGGATGACAGCAAAGTCGGCGCAACCTTCACCGTGAATATTGCCGGTCTCAACGCCAGCAAATTCCGCGTAAAGACGGGCAACGGCTTCGGCAGCAAGCTCCCCAGCGCAACCTTCCCCTTCGACGCGACGACGATCCACGCAGGTCAGCGCATTGAAGTTGATACGGATGCGCCTGTGCCTCCGGCCAATGGCTCCATCAACGTGGACAAGATCAACCTGCAGCAGCAGGGCGTCTCCGGAACCGTGGCCAACGCTGCCGCCGGCAAGTTTGATTTCACGCTGGCAGCAGACTCAGCCCTGGCAGTCATCTCAGGCCAGACCGTTGTTCACGTAACCACCAACTCCAGCACAGACGTTCGCGTCAGCGTTGCCAACAACGCAAAAGTGGATGTACGTGGCCTGCTCTTCTGGAACGGCACGTCGTGGCAGATGATCGCTCGCCGCATCCGGTAAGAAGAAAAAGAATTAGCTTCGCTCTCGGCCGCATCCTGCAAAATGGATGCGGCCTTTTTTGTTTTTCAGTTCTTAGTTCTTAGCCTTTAGCCCTAGCCAGACCCGCCAAGACTCAGCCCTAAATCAGACCTAACCTTTCCGGAGAAATGCCGAGTCTCAGGATAAAAAAGCCTGACAGGATACTTCATCATTATCCGTTCAGGGCTCACGCTGGATTCTTTGACAGCTTCCGTGGAGACAGCTCTGGCCCGGGTGAATCCGCAGATCGTGATCCAATTCAGTGTGTTCAAGACTCAGATCTGCGACAGCCCGCAGCGTGAGCGTTGATGGCCTCGCTCTCAGGATTCTTTGGTTTGTTGGCTGGGCTGCTGGCGACGATCGGCCTCTATGGCGTGATCTCTTACATGGTGGTGCGCCGCCGCAATGAGATCGGCATTCGCATGGCATTGGGCGCGGATCGCAGCCGCGTATTGGCCCTCATCATGATCATGCGCGAGGCTCTACTCTTGCTGGCTTTGGGATTAGCCATTGGCGCGGGGCTTTCCCTGCTTTCGGGCAGTGTGGCTTCATCACTATTGTTCGGATTGAAGCCTGACGATCCCCTGACCCTTGTCCTTGCGGCGGCAACTCTCGCATTAGTGGCTGCAGTAGCCAGCTACCTACCGGCGTTCCGAGCCACACGAATTCAACCTACGGAAGCATTGCGCAAGGAGTAGCCGCTATTCTGCACCGCACTGTCTTGATCTGAATTTTATTTTTCTGCTCTTTTACCAGCGAGGCTCACGAGGCTGCCGGGCATGTCCGCGATAGTCATCGCGGCCGCCGCCGCGACCGCCGCGATCTCCGCCGCGATCCATCTTCGGCCGTGCCTCATTCACCGTGAGCTGCCTTCCGCCGGAATCTTTACCATTCAACCCGGCAATGGCCTTCTCTGCTTCTTCGGTGTTGGGCATCTCCACAAACCCGAATCCGCGTGAACGGCCGGTAGCGCGGTCTGTTACAACCGTAACGCTGTCTACCGATCCAAAAGGCTCAAAAAGGGACCGAAGTTCTCCCTCTGTCAGGCTGAAAGAAAAGTTACCTACAAATATCTTCTTCATGGTGGTCCTTGTGCTTACTTTCCTAAGGAATACGTTCTCAGCAGAAATAGGCAGGCTACAAAAAGAAGTCTCGTGTCTATCGCGGTCGAGGACGAAGGAATCATAACAGGGAAATCCCCTATTCTCCACTAAAGGAAGTCTTGGCGCACCTTGGCGCACCAGACATCCCGGCAGCTAAAGTCCACATTCTTAACTATTTGTCTTAAAATCCTATTCCCACCGGCGAGGAGCCTATGCCACATTTTGTCCGAGATGTTGAAGAGATCAGGCAGCGTGCTGCCAAAAAAATGGAAGAAGGCGCTGTTACCGAAAGCTATAAAGGCGATGTCAATAAAACCATTGAAATCCTGAATGAAGCTCTGGCGACTGAGATCGTCTGCGTGCTGCGCTACATGCATCATTATTTTATGGCTACCGGCGTTCATGCCAAGGGAGTGGCCGACGAATTCAAAGAGCACGCCGATGAAGAACGCGAACATGCCGATATGCTGGCGGAGCGGATACAGCAACTTGGCGGCAAGCCTGATTTCAATCCCAAATCTCTGCTGGAGCGCTCTGTCTCACAATACATTGAAGGCGAAACCCTGGCCGATATGATCCGGGAAGACCTGATTGCTGAGCGTACCGTTATTGAGGTTTATCAGGAGATGATCCGCTACTTCGCGAATAACGATCCGACAACGCGGATTATTTTGGAACATCTGCTTCAAGAAGAAGAAAAGCATGCCAGCGATTTGGCCGATCTGCTCTACATCACCAATCCTGAAACCGGCCAGTCTGAAGGCGAAGATCCTGGCGCTGATCCCTTGGCAATAGCAAACAGCCAAAAACGTGAGCAGCCTGGGAAGGAACCGCAGAAAGGTAAAAAACCGGCAGCGTAGTTTTTTATCCCGAGCGAATCGAGCCCTGCCGCGCGTTCTTTGCGCGGTGGGTGGGATGGAGAGAGGGAACCCTATCCGCTAAAATACGCTTTTGGCTAATACAAAATTCAGCCCGCGCAGGGTGTGTTCGCTCGCGCGGGCTTTATTCGTGACAATGGATTCCCTCACGTCCCCTTCGGCAAGCCTCAGGTCAGGGTCGGGATTTCAGAAAACAGCTAGTTGTTAATCCCCAACTGCGTCAGCATGAAAGCATAGTCGAACGCGATTTCGTGCAAGTGCTCGTATCGACCTGACGCTCCGCCGTGTCCGGCGGCCATGTTGGTCTTGAGCAAGAGAACATTTTTATCGGTTTTGAGCGTGCGCAGCTTGGCCACGTATTTGGCCGGTTCCCAGTACATTACCTGGCTGTCATTGAATGAGGTTTTCACCAGCAGCGCCGGATACGCACCTTTCTTCAGGTTGTCATAGGGCGAGTACTTCAGCATGTAGTCGTACGCGGCCTTCTCGTTCGGATTGCCCCACTCCTCATATTCTGGGACCGTGAGCGGCAGTGATGCGTCAAGCATGGTGTTCATTACGTCGACAAATGGGACATGCGAAATGACTACCTTGAACAGATCCGGCCGCAGGTTTGTAACGGCTCCCATCAGCAATCCGCCCGCCGATCCGCCTTCAATCACGACCTTATCTTTTGCGCCAAACTTGTTTGCTACCAGGTACTCGGTGCACGCGATGAAGTCGGTGAAGGTATTCATCTTGTTCATCATGCGTCCGGCATCGTGCCATGGCTTGCCCAGATCGCCGCCGCCACGGATATGCGCATAGGCCATCACCACTCCACGATCAAGCAGTGAAAGCCGCGTGGAACTGAACGTTACCGGCAAAATGATGCCGTAAGAACCATAGGCATATACATAAAGAGGATTCGATCCGTCCGCTTTCTTGAGGTCTTTGCGATAGACGATTGAAACCGGAACCTTGACCCCGTCTTTGGCCGTGGCCCAGACGCGCTCAGACTGATACTTTGACGCGTCATATCCGCCGGGAACTTCGTTTTGCTTCAGCAACGTTGAGGTGTGCTTTTCCACGTCATAATCAAACACTGAAGACGGAGTAACCAGAGATTGATACGAGTAGCGGAACTTATTGGTTTTGTACTCGCGGTTGGTCTGCGGTGATGCCGTATAAACCGGCTCTGGATACGTAATGCGTGTCTTTGCGCCATTGGCAAAATTGACTACCGTAAGCTCAGGCAGGCCATTTTCGCGCTCAACCAACACATAGAAATCTTCAAAGACCTCAATATTGTTGAGCATCACCTCGGGCCGGACAGGAACCATCTCTTTCCAGTTCTCTTTTCCAGGCGCGCTGATAAGCGCTGAAACGAGCCGGAAAGTGCGGCCTTTGTCATTGGTGCGGATCAGGAATTGATCGCCGTGATCGTCGGCGTAGTACTCCACATCCTGCTGGCGCGGCGCAATCAACTTCCACTCGCCGTTAGGATTGGCGGCATCAAGGTACCGTTGCTCAGCAGTGGTGTGGCTGCCGATCTGCAGCATAATGTATTTGCCGCTGCGGGTCCTTCCAGCGCCGATATTGAAGCGCTCATCCTTCTCTTCATAAACCAGATCGTCTTTGCCGACCGCCGCTCCAATCACATGCCGGTATAGCTGATACTGGCGCTTAGTCTTGTCTTCTTCAACGGTATAAAAGAGGGTCTTGTTGTCACTGGCCCAGGCCACGGAGCCAACCTTGTCTGCGATGACTTCAGAATCTTTGCCTGTGCGCAGATCGCGCACGCGCAGCTTGTACTGGCGGAAGCCGGTGTTATCAGTGGAATAAGCTGCGAAATTGCCGTCATCGCTCAGTTCGTACGCGCCCAACGCCATGAATGGCTGGCCTTTGGCAAGCTCATTCTCGTCGATCGTTATCTCTTCCGCAGCTTCCAGATTTCCCTTCTTCCGGGCCAAGATCGGATACTGCTGTCCTTTCTCCCAGCGTGAGTAGTAGAAGTATCCGCCCTCTTTGTACGGGACGTTGACGTCAGTCTCTTTGATGTGGCTCAACATCTCGTCATAGAGCTTCTGCTGCAGCGCCGTTGTCGGCTTCATCACGCCGTCGGTGTAGGCGTTCTCTGCTTCCAGGTACTTCGCGACCTCTGGATTCGATTTGTCGCGCAGCCAATGGTAGTTATCCACCAGGTCACCGCCGTTGATGTGGTTCTCCGTGTGCATTGTCTTGGCAACGGGTGGAGGTGGCGGAGGCGCGGCAGCGTTGGTGCTGTTGGCGGCTTTGTCATCTGCGTTCAGGAGTGTGCTCATGAGGAAAAAAAGGACAACTACTGATTTTTTCATAATCCGCCTCGCTGGTGGGAGCCCGGAATAGATCGAATTATATCAAGGACTTAGACAAGGCGGTTTCCCGCTTGGACAGGGAAATTTTCTATCTCAAACGAATCGCAGTATTTCAAGTTCAGCTTGCAGTGCGTACTGACCGCAGTTCTGACCGCCACCTTTCGAGCAATCGAAGGGAGACACTTCTTTGAAACGGACTGGTAATGGTTAGCATCCCTCTTTCGGTCTCGTCCAGTTTCCTGAGCGCACCTTCAATATCTCCTTTGGCTTCCAGAATGGCTGCTTCCACTCTAGGCTTTCGCCAGGGCTCATGCGGTTTCTCGGCAATCTCTGACCGCCACTGCTCCGCCAGGTCAATGTTCTTCCTCTTTCTGGCTTGAAAGACAGCGGCATCGTCTTTCAAAGCTTCACGCAAGTCAGGGGATCCGAACGCCGAGTATTCCAGGCATGTCTCAAGTAATTGGGCCGCCTCATCAGCCGACTTTGAATACCAGGCCACCGAGTACGCCAGAGCATACGCTACAACGGTGTCTTGCGAGTTATCTTTGAACGCGATCGCTTTGGCCAGGAACTCCTGTGATAGCTCCTCGGGAGAGGTTCCGTCACTCAATTCGGCGGCCAGTTGCAGCAAAGACATGCGACGCTCAGTTTGCTGGTCGTTTCGCAAAATGCTGAGGATGCGTTTTCCATCAGAAGTCACTGATAGTCGCCGGAAAGGCACCAAATTTGCCGCTCCTAAGAGGATCGAGAAGCCCGCGAACAGTTCAGCACCGCGAAAACTTTGGCCAGGATAAAGAAGGAGAATCGTTCCGGTCAGCAGGTTCGCGAACGGCCCACCTGCCGACAACAGCAATGCTCTGGAACGAAGGTTTTGACTTGTGCCGGGAATCATTTGAACAAAGCCGGATGGGCCTGTCTTAGGCAAAGGCCTGAATGAAATACGAAAGGGAGAATCAATTCGCAAACGAAAAAACTGCATTGAAACAAAACGAAACCCAGCAACAAGTCCTGACAGGAGATGGCCGACCTCATGCACAACGACAACGACGAATAAGATGACCGGTAGTTCCACGACAATCCAGAGGGCATCCCATCCCGCGTACAGCTTGTCAAGGAAGGTCCTTACCGGTTCGAGTGCTCTACCGGAAACTTCTAAGAACCGAGGTGACCATATCATCAGAGATATAACCAGCACCGGAAAAGCTACGGCAAAGATGGCAGCCAGCAGACCCAGGCGCTTCGAACGGGCCGGGGATTTGGGCACAGGCATAGGAGCCACGCGGTCCAGAATCGGAGTAGAACTTGACGGAACTTCTGAAAATGCGGCGCTCACTTCGCGCAGTCTAGCATGAAAACAAAAAGACTGAATTCGGGAAACTACTTATTCATGGCTGTTTGCAGTGATTGCCGGATTGAAACAGGAGGGGGATTTTTTCATCAATCGCCTTTGTGACGCGATTATAACGCTGGCTTAATGTGGTTTCGTATCTAGCCCTCATGGGCAGCGGAGCCGATTCCTCGGCCTCACGGAAGGGATGTGAAAGATTGAGGCGGTGTTGAAGTGTTCGTCCTCGGAATGGCGGTGGTTAGTGTTGAGCGCGGATGGGCAGTGAAGCTGGTGGCAAATACTGGGTCGAGCCGGAAGACAGCAACTCGGCTTTCCACCTACTCACACCGCGCAATGAAATCTCGCGCATTGCCTGGTTTGGCGTTGCCTGGACCAGCTTTATGACCTCATCCAATTTTGCGAGCGCGCCGCTGTTATTGCCTTTGGCTTCCAGGATCGCGGCTTCTCCGCGCAAACGATACCAGGGATACTCCGTCTTTTGCGGCACATCGGCCAGCCACTGCTCTGCCAGATCGATGCGTTTCCGCCGGCGGGCCTGAAAAACTGTGGCATCGATCATGATGGCATGCCGCTGGGTCGGAGAAACAAGGCCTGAGAAGCGCAAACAGGTTTCCAGCGCTTGTCCGGCTTCATTATCCTTGTGCTGCCAGAATGCAGCGGAATAGGCGATGGCATAGGCCGTGAAGGTATCAGGAGAGTTGTCCTGGATCGCAATCGCTTTGGCCAGAAAGTCAGGAGATAAATTTTCTTGCGGCACTCCTTGTCTTATCTCATCCAGAAGCTTCAACATGGCCAGCCAGCGCTCACCGCTTGCGCGATTTTGCAGCAACATTCGGACTCTTCCGCCGTCAGAGGTCACAGCGCGCCTGCGAAATGGGACCAGGTTCATCACTCCGAACAGCAGGGAGATACATATGAACCACGCAGAGAACATTCCTTTGGAATACGGCAATGCAATCAGCAAACCGGCTGAAGCCAGGTTGGCGAATGGTCCGGCCAGCACCATCAAGGTCGCACGCAAGACCAGCTTGTCATGCTTCACGGGAAACAAGCTTACCCATCCAGCTGCCCCTGTTCCTCTGCCGCGATAGAGCGAGATACGAAACGGGCGATCAAGCTGCAAGCGGCCAACGCGGAGCGAGTTAAAGTGGAAGCCGGCCAGTACGCCAATCACGGCATGCCCTGATTCATGAACGATTTTCGCCAAATACCCGGCCGCCAGCATGCACAATATGAGGAGCAATAATGTGGCTAGTGTGAAATCGACTGGAATTACCTGGCCCATATTGGCCCCAAGCCAGTGCCAACCGAACCGAACGGCCAGCGAATGACCATTCACTACTCCAAGCGCGATCAAAGCCCCTGCACCAGCCCCGGCAATAAAAGAGATAACTTTTCTGCCCCGCCTGGCAGAACTCTCCATTGCAGGCAGTGGCGCCTGGCGATCAAGAATCGGTGTAGCACTGATGGAAATTTGGGCCGGAGTAACGCTCACTTCGCGCAGTCTAGCATGAAAAGGCAGGCGGACTGAATCAGGAAACTACTTATTCATGGTGTCTGCGACAGCAAAGAACTCGCTGCTTGGCCGGCTTCGCGGATTGCACGGGCGCTCTCAAGGCAGATTGCCGCTTTTCCAAGACTTCTCGTAAAATCTTGATCACATGGCTACCTCCACTCCAGTTGCTGCACCTGCCTCCCGCCGAAGCTTTTTAGGCTTGATCTTGAAAATCGTGCTCTGGCTCGTCGTTGCAGTCATTATTGCCGGCGCTGTGGCTTTCTTCTGGTTTTACAGAGCTGCCCATGGATCACTGGCCCAACTGGATGGCACGATCACGCTCAATGGTTTGCAAGCTCCGGTGTCTGTGGATCGAGACGCGCACGGAGTTCCCCATCTCACGGCGGCGAATCTCCCAGACCTGTTTTTTGCCCAAGGGTACGTAACAGCACAGGACCGCCTCTGGCAAATGGACCTGACGCGGCGCGCTATGGGCGGAGAGATGGCAGAAATTTTTCCGGGAGGACCGCCGCAGCCGGTCGGCCGTTTTACAGGCGCTCCGCGCCAGCGCAAAACCTGGGTTGATTATGACAAGGAACAGCGGCTCATGCGGCTGCGCGTGGTAGCTGAGCGCGTGGCACAACAGCTTTCGCCCCGCGATCGCACATTTTTTGAGGCGTATGCCAAGGGCGTGAATGCTTACATCCAGCAGCATGAAAACAATCTTCCCATTGAGTTTCGCATTCTCCGCTATAAGCCGCGGCCATGGACGCCCGCGGACTCTCTGCTCATTGGGATTGGCATGAGCCAGTTGCTCAACCCGCAGTATGAGACCGAGTACAGGCGTGAGAAGATCGCGGCAAAGCTGCCGCCGGAGTTGATGGCCGATTTGTATCCGCCGGACTCGCCGCGCGATCATCCGCCGGCCAGTGAAGCAGGAACCGCTGGAGAGAAAAATCTCTCGATACAAAATCCGCCGTCGAATATCCTTAGAAAAACCAGCCGGCTTTTGCCCGGAAGATTCTTTGAAGATCACGACGACTTCTGTGAATCCTGCTTGCCTGGCTCAAACAA
>DASRDW010000058.1:0-22474 GCA_035652415.1 Candidatus Angelobacter sp.
ACTGTGACTCCGCTCACTACAGCCCCGCTGGGCGAAACAACTTTGGCTGTGATCTTGCCGGCTGTAGCGATTGCCAGATTCAACGTTGCTGTTCCGCCGCTGGTCACGTCGGCTGTTGCGCTGCGAGACAGATATCCGGTCTTGACCGCAGTAATACTCCGGCTGCCTGTCCCGACGTTGGCCAGGGTATAGGTCCCGGTGGAACTGCTGGTGGTTGAGCCACCGCTCCAACTTACAGTTGCGCCGGATACTGCCGCTCCGGTAGAGGCATTTGTGATCTTGCCAGTTACTTTTCCAGTGGTTGCGCTAGGTGTTAGCGTGAAGTCAGCTGTCACAGTAGCGCCGCCGGCCACCGTAACGCTTTGTGTAACGCTGGTAAAGCCGCTGGCGGAAGCCATTACTTGTGCTGTGCCGACAGGAACTCCCGACAGCGTGTACACGCCGGATGCATTGGTAGTGGTTGTGCCTGCGCCAAATCCTACTGAAGCGCCTGCAATGGCAGTTCCAGCAGAGCTTTTAACTGTTCCAGTAATGGTTCCACTGCCTGAAACCAAGGTGATGTTGGGCGCAGTTGTAGTTGTGGCTGCAACCACTGTGACGGAAGTTGAAGCCGATGTGAAGCCGGTGAGAGAGGCCGTAACCGTGGCCGCGTCTGCAGGCAAATTACTCAACGTGTAGCTGCCATCAGCAGCGGTAACGGTATTTAATCCATCAGCGTTAACTGAGGCTCCGGAGAGCGCTGCACCGGTGCTATCTACTACGTGGCCAGTAACAGCACCAGGATTGAGCGGCGCAATTTGCAGCACCGCCGCCTGCGTGCTTGTGCCGGCAGTGACGGTAACCGTCTCTGAAGCGTTTTGATATCCGGCCAGAGCGGCGGTCAGCGTGGCTGACCCGGCAGGGAGTTGCAGAGTGTAAGCGCCGTCTGACCCAGTAACTGCTCCATTGCTGCCGGAAGTAACCGAGACGCCTTGAACAGGTGCTCCTGCCGTGTTTGTAACCGTGCCAGTTATCGTACCGTCAGTGGCTGCAGTGGTTGAGATCTGCACCATGCTGCCGATAGAAGGCACGCCGCTGCCATTCAGAATAAAGAGCATGTAGTAGCCGGGAGGCGCAATGTTGGCGTTCGCCGGCATAGTAACGTTCAATCCAGTACTAGTCTTGGTAAAGCTCAAGTGCATGAATCTGGCGCTCATGTCATTGGTATGCGTAACTGAACCGGCACGTATAAAAGTTACCTGGCTGATGGAAGCTGCATCCGGCGAGCCGATGAACACTGACTGACCGTAGCTGGCGCTAGTGGGCGCAGAAGCAATACTTGGTCGCGCACCGGCAAACAAATATGGTGGTGAAAACAGTTGGGCATTTGGTCCGCCTACGTTGCCACCGGCGGAGAGCACCCGGCCATCAGGTAGAAGCAAAGCTGTGGAGTGGTATCCACGGTAGGTGGCGATGCTGGCCATTGTCGTAAACGCGCCGGTTGCCGGGTCCCACATCTCTGTGGGCAGGACTGGCGTTGCGGAGTTATCAAAGCCGCTGCCGCTGCTGCCGCCAACAATCAGGACCTTGCCATCAGGCAAAATCACGGCATTATGCTGGCGCCTTGCAAAATGCATGCTGGAAACGGATTTCCAGGCAGGAGTCGCCGCGTTCAGATCAATGGTCTCAGCCGTCGCGGTTGGCGGATCAGCTCCGCCTACCATCAGGACCTTCCCTACGTCATACATAACCGCTGGGCCGTAGTCACGAGTCCCGGTAAAAACGTGAACAGCAACGTTTGTCCACGCACCAGTGCCAGATGGATTCAGATATCTGGTTTGGCGACTGGGACCGGCATTAAAGACCTGACCATTCGGCGCTACAAGCATATTCGGATAAAGGGGCATTGCAAGCTGGGCCGTCGTAAGGTTGCGCCAGGTATGCGTCGCCATCTGGAAGACCTGCGGCAGCGTATCCACGTTAGTATTGGAGTTGATATCGCCAGAGACTACCAGCACATCTCCATTCGGCAATTCCGTGGCGGTTGGATACCATCTGCCGGTGTTCATGTCCGGCATGGCGGAGAGAGTATTCTTTCCCGCGTCAAAAATCACGGCATGGGGATAGCCCGTATAATCCGCAATGTGCCCGCCAACGATGAAGATCCGGCCATCGGCAAGCTGCGTGTGTCCGCCGCAGAAGAGCCTATAGGATGAAGATGCCGTCGCGGTGAAAGTATTGCTCCCTGGATCCCAGATGTGAGGCTGCAGAGATTCGTCGTAATACGAAACAAAGAAGACGCGGCCATCAGGCAAGAGAGTGGTGTGAACAGCTCGGGTGGGCCAGGTGGCTAAAGAGGTCCACTGGCCTTGGGTGGAGGCTTGGGCGTTACCGCGCACTGCTACTGCCAAGGACAACAGAAGTAGAACGAAGAGCGACGCCCCTCTACGAGCAAGGGAGCATGAGTGGCGCACAATAATCGCTCTGATTCAGCAACGTTGCTTCGGGTTGTGCCACTGGGTTGCCTGACGGGTGAAATCAGAAGGAAAATAATTTTTCTTTATAAAATTCTTATTGAGGTTTGCGCGAGTTACTTTGCGGTTGCAGGTTCCAGGCGATCATGAAATTTTGCGGCCAGGCGTTCAGCGGCTTCCACCAGATTGTTTTCTTTGCTTTTTTCCTTCATCGCAAACTTAACATTCTCAGTAGCACTCCACAGCGGGCGCTTGTTGCGAGCGTCAAAAACTGTCATTGTTATCTCTGTAGGTGAAAGATCTTTCCGGGTGGATGTGGATTTTTCTTCCTGGCCGCTGTCAGGCGAGACAGAGGAAGAGCTAGATACCTGGACACCTGAATCTCCGCTGGAAGCAATTTCAATGATCAGGTCGGCTTTGTCTTTAGTCTCCACCAGTGAAAAGCGTCCCCAACCATCTAAAGTTGACTTGATCGCGTCAAAGGGGATTGTGCTGCCGTGGGTCCGGATAATAAAGACATTCCTGGCTGACGCCAGGCGCATTGAGGGCGTCTGGAAGACAGGCTTCTTTTCCGGGGATGGAGTCGGCTTCTCAGCCGGTGGCTGCTGCGCAGCAGTCGATTGTGAAGCGGCAACTCCCCATGTCGTCCATAGCAAAGCCAAAAGCAATATCCCAATCGCATGACGCTGATAACTCATCTTTGTCTCCAACCAAATTACTCTAGAACCAAGCTCTTAGCCGAGGCAAATCCAAAATCCTCGATCACGGATATCAATCGCCTATTCTACGGTTTTTGCCTTGGGCTGATGGTTGATGGCCGATTGCGGATCGCTGAGTGCCATCTTAGCGCCAAAGCGCATCTCAGATTACAATAACTTCTTTGCGATTATGGCTGACCGACTCTATCTCAGCATCTGGTTTCCCAGCTTCCAGGAACCGGAGATGATGCCACGCCTGCTTTCCGTGTTGAAGCAGTTTCCGTTTTCTGCCAAACGCGGCGGAATTGGCTATGTGGCTGTGCGCAGCATCTCCTGGGAACAACCCGTGATTTTTGAGCAGACGTTTGACTATCGCGTTGACCCTGAGCACGCTCTCACCCTGGCTGGCGAATTTCTGCATGAAGACAACGCGTATGAAGTTGATGCCCTTTGGGACCTCTGGGTTCCCATTCAGGAAGGCGATCTGGATGAAACCTGGGAGATACGGCCGGAACCGGTAAAGTTCATTGCTTTCGGCGCAAAATTTGAAGATGCCACATTCCAGCAGAACGGACATATCCAGGTGGATTTTGGCCTGGACGCTCCTTTTCTTTACGAAGAAGCAGATTTCACCAACACACTGGAGCAACGAATCAAATCAAACGTGCAAAAGCTTGTGAGCTTTACCAGCGCCGTTGAAAAAAACTGCGGCATCAGCGGGCGCGTACTGTGGTCAGAGTCAGAAGACAATCTGGCCCAGAAATTGATTGATCGTCTACAGAAGGTGCAATAGGCAAACTTTTATTGGTTGGAGTGTCCGCTGGAACGCTGAACTGAACAGCAGATCAATAAAAGATCAACCAGCAGTTCATATATCAGAACGCAGCCAGCAGACACTTGTTACAAAAAGTGAAGATTGAAAGATCCTCCGATTCAGGTCCCCACTAAAATCTCCACACTACGCCGGCAGAATACCGGAAGCTGTTTTGACTATTTCCTGTGCCGGTGGAAAGGCCTGCGGCCAACGCATCCACAGCACTGAAGTTCGTGCGCACAAAATCAATCTGTGCCGGGCGAATGGCAAAGTGCCGCGTCAATCCAATATCGATGCCGCCACCGAACGCCATGGCAAAGCCGTTGGCGCTATTCAGCGGAGCTGATAAGCCTCCAATGATCGGAATGGTTACGCCTGCGCCCAGGCTGGAGCGCGCCGCTCCGAACAGCGCATGACCAAAGACCGAGCTTCTGCCAAAGTAAGCTGTTGCCGTAGGGCCGAAGAGGAAGTTGTAAATGTGTTGCTGGCTCCCGGCGGAAAAGCCCGCAAAAGAAACGCCGGCAACCTGCCTGGATGTCCCGCTGAAATCAGCCGTAACGCCGAAATTGCGTGTGAGATTGAACGTGCCCTGCGCGTCCCATCCGTTGTAATTGTTGCTGTTGTTATTAAACAGCGAGTATCCGCCAAAAATCGTGCCGTGGGTTGCTGCCTCACCGCGTTCCTGGGCCATGCCCATCAGCGGGAGACAAAATAGTCCTAACAGTAAGATCGCGCGAACGCGCATTCGTTTCTCTCCTTGATATAGAGGTTGGGTCGTTACTAGATAAAATGCGCGAGACGGGAAGTTGTTGCGGCAGCCGCAGTTAAGAAGTGTGTGCAGTCAGAGAGAGCAGGAGTTAAGAATTGTAAGAGATCGCCCGAATCGCGCGAGATCGCACGGAATCGCCGGAAATTAGGCTCATGTAAAGGCTGTATCGCTCGAAATTAACTACATCACTGGTGCTGCAGATAAGTTTCCATTCAGCTGATCGCATTCAGCATGTCTTCCAGCTTGGCATTATCGCCGAAGGTCTCGCTCACATGGACGAATAAATCTTTGTTTCCCGGAGCGAACACAAAACTGCCGCCGAGCTGAAAAGGATCTTTGCCTAACTTATGCTGTTTGTGTCCGGCAGCCTGAGCGCGCTTGCGGGCCTGCATGTTGTCGCGGCGTAGCAAATGGAGCAGGGAAGCGTTCTTTAACTCAATGGCTTTGTAAGCTTCGCGTTTCTCGTCAACAAGCAGAGGGAAGTCGATGCCGGTTTTCTCGCGGAAGAACTTGGCGTAGCTCATATCGCCCAACCCGACTGCGGCCAGGTTAGCGCCTTTCCTGCGAAACTCTTCTTCATGCGCGCGCAACTGCGCGACGTGCTCGCTACAGAAAATTCAACCATAATGGCGAAGGAACACCACCGCAGCCGGTTCGTTGGCCCACAATGTCCCCAGGCGGAGAGTATTGCCGTCAACATCGGGAAGAGAAATGCCAGCCAATTTACTGCTAAATGACTCAGCCATGGCGAGATTCTCATGGAGTGTCATTTGCAATGTCAAGTGCACAAGAGCATGGCAACTCTAAAATTACAGGGCCGTAATTTTACTTATAGGCGGAGAGTCCGACTCATGACGAGGAAAGCAGCTTGCCTCTTTCTTATCAATCCCGCGGCCTAAAGCATTCCCAAAAGATGGCAGTACTTCCTAACCCGGCATCACAACAACGGCTCTTTTCGGTATCGCCTCAAGCGTGGCTCTATCTATGTTGAGGTGTGACATCACCAGTTCCGGTGGCGTGTGCGTCAGCCATTCTGAAAGTGATAGATCTTGAAAGTGACTGCTCTTAAACATTTCCAGAAATATTAGGTCAGTGTCGCCGGTATTTTCGATGTAGTGGGGAAGTGTTTTGAGCACATATCCCACATCTCCTGTTTCAAAATCCAACGTGCGTGCCCGGCCCCCCGTGGCGAAAACAGTCATCCTGCCTTTGCCAGCCATATAGTATTGCCATTCATCGGCGTTCGGATGCCAGTGCAGCTCCCGCATTGCTCCTGGATGCACCGTTACAATGGCTGCGGCCACCGTCGTTGAAACTTTAAAGCTGCTGGAATCGACAATCCGGACCTCGCCTCCCTTGCTGCGTCGTATGACGGCAGGCTGGTCGGCGCGAAACGCGAAGTCATGAGGGGAAATCCCAAGTGATCCTGCAGCAGCGCGTTGGTCTGCGGCAAGAGACTTGGGCAAATCAGCCTGGAAAATAAATTTTTCTTCTTTCGGCAAATCTTTCAGGGCTTTTGCGTCGACGCCAAAATTCTTTGTCAGTACCTCGCGTGGCATATGCGCCATCAAGTCTGTCAGCAGGACGGTTTCATGCTCAGAGAAGTGGCCTTCATCGAACACCAG
The DNA here is from genome assembly GCA_035652415.1 of Candidatus Angelobacter sp. Lineage (GTDB taxonomy): Bacteria > Acidobacteriota > Terriglobia > Terriglobales > Acidobacteriaceae > Angelobacter. The sequence continues at coordinate 6,360 of DASRDW010000058.1, forward strand.
CAGAAACTTGGCTCCATCCGGTTTCAGGCCTTGGATGGAGTGCGGAATTCCAGTGGGAAAATACCACATATCACCGACGTTGCTGTCCGCCACAAAGCTTTTGCCATCCCAATCAATGGCAGTGATGCGCGCGTTGCCGTACAACATGATTGCCCATTCTGCCGCGGCATGCCAATGCAGCTCTCGTATGCCGCCTGGTGTGAGTCGCATGAGAACACCAGCTAAATCATGCGCAATTGGGAGCTCCCGGATCGTTACTTCATGCGACCACCCGCCGTCATACAGGCGCTTGTGAGCCATTGAGAACGGATATTTGAATTGCGAGACCGCACCGGCATCCGTGGCAGGAGGAACCATTGCGCTCGGGTTATGACGATCGAGGACCGGGTTATTAGGCCCTGGATCTGAAGCCGCCTCGCGAACTGCCTCTTGGTTCTTGAAACGAAGTAACTTGGCAAACATAAGCTCCTTTCAAAATCCGCAGGTTGATGAACTCTGCACACAATAATTTTGGCGTCATTAAGTTAGACTCTAGTTCCCATGCTGCATGTTGCGCCGGTTTCAGAAAACAATATCGTGAAGTGATACTTAGGTATTTTTACTAAGAATAATGGCCAAGATTTTGGCTGGGGAGTAGCTCGGGTTGCGGAGTCGAAAACCTCCGCCAAGATCGATGAATCTTACTGGATTATGCTGTCATCAAAAACGCGGTTGGCGCCTGAACGCGCCGGCAACCTGCAACAAGTAAGTCCTCAGGCCACAAGCAAGTCAAAGCCCAAGTCTAAATCGCAGTTAATTTCAATTGAGAAATACGGAGACCAGGCCGGAGCGGTGATGCATGAGCTCTCGCGCTCTGTTCATGGTGAGGTCCGTTTCGACCCAGCGAGCCGATCTCTTTATGCGAGTGACCTCTCAGTCTATCGCCAGGTTCCGATTGGCGTTGTAATACCTCATGATGCGGACGATGTAATCGCAGCGGTTGATGTATGCAGAAAACATCAGGTGCCGATTCTAGGCCGCGGCTGCGGCACGAGCCTGGCGGGACAGTGCTGCAATGTGGCGGTGGTGATCGACTTCTCCAAGTACATGAACCAAATTCGAGAAATTGATCTCCACAACCGCACGGCCCGGGTTGAGCCGGGAGTAATCTGCGATGAACTGCGCCATGCAGCTAATAAGTTTGGACTGACCTTCGCCGTAGATCCGGCAACCCACAAGTACTGCACCTTTGGCGGAATGATTGGAAACAATTCCTGCGGCGTGCATTCCATGATGGGTGGAAAAACCGTAGACAATGTTGAAGAACTGGAGATTCTCACATACGACGGTCTTCATCTGACTGTAGATAAGCCGATCGAATCCAGTTTGAAGCAGATTTTGCGCCGAGGAGGCCGCCAGGCTGAAATTTATTCTCGGCTTCGCACTTTGAGCGACCGCTACGGCAATGAAGTTCGGCGCCGATATCCACAAATCCCACGTCGCGTGTCCGGATACAACCTGGATGAATTGTTGCCTGAGAATGGCTTCAACGTGGCGCGTTCTCTCGTTGGATCGGAGAGCACGTTGGCATTGGTGCTCAGCGCAAAGGTCCGGCTAATGCACAACCATCCAAAGCGCGCGCTGCTGGTCGTCGGCTACCCGGATTTAGGCACGGCCGGAGATCATGTGCCGGAAATACTTCGTTTCCATCCAATTGGTCTTGAGGGATTTCACAAGCACGTGATCCAGAACATGCACCAAAAGGGAAAGAAGATTTCAGCCGCAGAGATGCTGCCAAAGGGCGATATCTGGTTGCTGGTCGAGTTCGGCGGCGATACCCAGGCGGAAGCCAACACCCAGGCTGAAGCTGTAATCCGAGTTTTGAGTAAACTTCCTGGCGATCACGAAACCAAACTTTTCGAAAAGAAAGAAGACCAGGATGCTCTATGGCATGCACGTGAATCCGGCGTTGGGGCCAGCCGCGTTCCCAACGAGGAAGATGCCTGGCCTTCCTGGGAAGATACAGCCGTAGCACCCGAGAAGCTCGGCGCTTACCTTCGCGAATTTTCCGATCTGGTTACGAAGCAATTCGGATACAAGTGGACCGTCTTCGGTCATTTCGGCCAGGGTTGCATTCACACTCGCATCACATTCGATCTGAAGAGCAGGGAAGGATTATCAAAGTTCCGCCGCTTCATGGAAGAAGGATCGGACCTGGTCATCCGTTATGGCGGCTCATTGTCTGGGGAGCATGGCGATGGTCAAGCTAAGGGCGAGCTGCTGCCCAAAATGTTTGGCCCGAAATTAATGGAAGCATTCCGGGAATTTAAATCCATTTGGGACCCGCAGTGGCGAATGAATCCTGGAAAGCTTATCGACGCTAATCCGTTGGATCAGAACATCCGTGTAGGCCCGGACTATCAACCCCGGCCAGTGTTGACGCACTTTAAGTTTCCAGAAGATAAAGGCAGCATGTCGCTGGCAACGGAGCGCTGCTTTGGGGTAGGCAAGTGTCGCTCACTGGATGGAGACACCATGTGTCCCAGTTTTCGGGCGACACGCGAAGAAAAAACAGCACGCGCGGCCGCGCTCGATTGCTCTTTGAGATGTTGCGCGGCGATAGCATCATGAACGGCTGGAAGGATGAAGGCGTCAAAGATGCCCTCGATCTTTGTTTGTCCTGCAAAGGTTGCAAGGGAGATTGTCCCGTCTCTGTGGACGTGGCTACCTACAAGGCAGAGTTTCTTTCCCACTATTGGGAAGGACGACCGCGTCCTAGGCAAGCTTATGCCTTGGGCCTGATCGACCAATGGGCAAAGCTGGCTTCACTGGCGCCTGGGATTGCGAATCTGTTCACGCAAACTCCTGGCTTGCGCGAGCTGGCAAAATTTGCAGCCGGTATGCCCATGCAACGCAATATCCCGGCTTTTGCTCCAACAACCTTCCAACACTGGTTCCAACAGAGACACGATTTAAAGCGACAGCCCGGTAAGCGGGTTATGCTCTGGCCGGATACGTTCAACAACTATTTTCATCCGGATGTCGCTCAAGCAGCGCTTGAAGTGCTGGAACACGCAGGATTCGAAGTTGCAGTCCCCCGCCAGCCTGTCTGTTGCGGGCGTCCGCTCTACGATTTCGGGATGCTGGATCGGGCAAAGCAGTACCTCTTGCAGGTAATTCGTACGTTGCGGAAGGAAATTCTTTGGGGAGTTCCAATTCTGATGCTCGAGCCGAGTTGCGCAGCAGTATTTCGCGATGAAATGAAGAATCTGCTACCCGACAATGAAGAGGCGCAGCGGCTCTCAAAGCAGGCGTTTCTCTTGAGCGAATGGTTGGACAAGCACGCTCCTCATCTTTCATTGCCGGAGCTGCGACCAGCACGCAAAGCCGTGGTACACGGTCACTGCCACCAGAAGGCCCTCATGGGAATGGATTCAGACATTGCCATGCTGCGCAAGATGGGAATTGAACCTCAATTGCTCGATTCCGGTTGCTGCGGCATGGCCGGATCGTTCGGTTTTGAAAAGGATAAGTACGACGTTTCCGTCAAATGCGGAGAGCGTGCCCTGCTTCCGCAGGTACGTGACGCTTCTCCGGAAACCTTGATTGTTGCCGATGGCTTTAGTTGTCAGGAGCAAATCGCACAGTTGACGAATCGTCGTGCACTGCATCTGGCTCAAGTCATGGCCGCAGCGTTGAAAAAACCAAGGGCTTTTTCCGACCATGCTTACCCAGAAATGACATTCATCCAGCAACGCGAGTCTGCTGTGCAGGGATCGATGCGGCGGGCAAGCGCAGGCGCCGGCATCCTGCTTGCGCTTGGCGTTGGCGGAATGATTTGGGCATTACAAGCAAAAGCATTTAAACGGAGATTCTGGTAGTGGGTTCGTTTCAAAACTAACCCACTATCAAGATTCTGGGTGCTTCTGCTGCCTCACGCCGCGCGCAGTTTCAGGCGAGATACTGCGGCCTTGATCGCATCGGCACTGTGCTGCAACCCTTGCCGCTCTACATCTGTCATCTCCGGTTCGAGTGTGCGCTGAACGCCCTCTCGCCCAACGATACTCGGCAGCGAAAACGTAACTCCGAAAGCAGGGTTGTAGCAGCCAATGGGAATCACCACTTGCTCGTCGCGCAGGACCATTTCTGTAAGTCGCGTTGAAACCATTCCAATACCGTACTGGCTGGCGCCAATGCCTTCAATGATCGTAATGTTTGCGAAACGGACCTCTTGTTCGATCTCTTCTTGTACGGACTTTGACCCTGAAGTCGTCTTTGGAAGCAAGTCCAGCACGCTTGTAGCGCCGACTCGGGCCGCTGACCACAGAAAGACAGACGAGAGGCCATGCTCACCCAAAACATAAGCATCCACATCCGCCGGGGCTACGTTGAGGCGGCGGGCCAGATGAAACCGGAAGCGTAATGTATCCAGCGAAGTCCCGGTACTCAGAACGCGCTCGTGTCCCAACAACCGGACCACATCGGCCAGCGCGTCTGGTGGATCGGTTACAACTAAAATCAGCGCATCAGGAGCAGCGCGGTGGATCTTAGGGACTATGTCCTCAAAGATCTTAGTATTCGCCTCCAGCAAACGAAGCCGCCCAACAGGGTCGTTGCGGTTGGTCGCGCCGCCGGTCTTCTCGTTCACTCCTGCGGTGAGCATCACCACAGACGAGCCTGCCAGATCCGAAAAGTCGCCGTCGCGCACCGTAATGGTTGGGGAAAGAACAGCGCCGTATTGAACGTCAGTCACCACTCCCTGGGCCCGTTTCCGATTTCTGTTCACGAGTACGACCTCACGTGCGCTCTGTCGCAAGACTACTGACAGAAGACATGCTGAACCGACCGCGCCAGCGCCAACAATCCCAACCTTCATGCTTCCTCCTTCTTCTTGCTTATATACGATGCAATCCGCAAGCCGCATTGACGTTGGATGCGATGGATCTATAACAAGAGCTTTGTACCGACCCTGTTGCGCTTGTAGCAGGTTTTTCACTTGCGTTCTGGTAGACTCCCGGCCATGCGTAAAATTCAAGATTCTATTGCTGTGATTACGGGTGCTGGTTCCGGAATTGGTCGGGCTTTGGCGCAGGACTTGGCAAAGCGCGGTGCAAAACTTGCCCTGGCTGACGTGAACAGTGCGGGATTGGAAGAGACGCGCTGCCTGCTAGGCACAGCAGAAGCACGGACCTACACGGTTGACGTGGGCAAGGCTCCGGCAGTGGAACAGTTAGCGCGGCAGGTACAGCAGGATTTTGGCGGCGCACAGTTGCTGGTGAACAATGCCGGCGTGGCGTTGTTTGGGACATTTGCTGAGGTCTCATTGGGAGACATGGAGTGGCTGATCCAGATCAACTTCTGGGGCGTGGTTTATGGCTGCAAGTTCTTTCTGCCGATGCTTGCTCGCGAGCCTGATGCGCACATTGTGAACGTCTCCAGCATCTTCGGGTTGATTGGACCGCCGGGACAAACGGCGTATGCTTCCAGCAAATTTGCCGTGCGCGGCTTTAGTGAATCGCTCCGGGAAGAGCTGCGAGCCACTACCTCTATTAAAGTAACTTCAGTCCATCCTGCTGGCATTGCCACGCCAATTGCGGATAATGCGCGCTCCGGCCAGGGATCAGAAGCAGCAGCGCGAGAACGAGCCAAAGCCTTGTTCAAAAAAGTTGCTGTCATCAAGCCGGAGGAAGCTGCGCGAATGATTGTGAAGGGAATCCTGGAGAATAAGAAGCGAGTGCTCATTGGCGCCGATGCTTATCGCGTTGATTGGATTGCGCGGCTGCTGCCCGGCCGCGCTAGTGCACTATATGCCGATGCTCTGGCAAAACGAGTGGCGAAAACGGGGCCGGAACCGTTGTCCTCGCATTCGGTTAGTAAATAAAGAGTCCCGAGAGACTTGATCTGAAGCGCAAATCATATCGATTTTTGACATTCATCCCTGAAAAGGACATAATTTCTCGCCATTTTTTCCGCAAATAAGTAGTGACGTTTAATCGGTTCTGACCGTCAGAATAGCGGATGACGCCGGAACATTTTGAAAAGGTATTTTCTGGTCTTAATCGTCCAGTGTTTTGATCGCATGGAGAGATATTTGCGTTCACTGGGCGAGCATTCAAAGCGCAAATTCATCAGAATCAATTTTGTACATACAAAAAGGTTATTGGTATATCGCTCGGCTGGGACAATGATGTGGGATAATACACGGCCAATGAAGGGAATTAATTCCATTCATGTCATGAATGAAGGTTCATTCACGTTTTTGTTGGCGTTTGCGCCGGTTCGCCGAGAAGTACGCGCTGCAAATATCTCCACGCTTCGCCACAGCTACCCATGGAGGGTTTATGAGGTCAATTAACGTATTGCGAGTCGTTCTTGCGTGCTTGCTGCTCAGCGGCATGGTTCTGGCGCAGGGAGTGGGTGCGTCAGGCGACATTAAAGGAACGGTCACCGATCCTTCGGGTGCCGTGGTATCCAGCGCCGTGGTCACGGCAACGGATGTAGATAAAGGTATAAAACACACCATCAGCTCGGATAATGATGGCCAATTCCATTTTTCTGACCTGCCGCCTGCCACCTACAGCGTTAGCGTCACCAAGACGGGCTTTCAACCGGCAATCGCCAAGAATGTGGTGGTCACCATTGGCCAGACCAACACTCTTAACTTCCCGTTGAAAGTCTCTCAGGTCTCAGAGGAGGTTGAGGTCACTACGGAAGTGCCGGTTGTTGAAACCGAACGTGGCTCCCAGGCTAACGTAGTGAATGATCAATACATTCGCGACCTGCCCATCAATCGTCGAGATTACCTCACCTTTACGCTGCTGGCGCCGGGCGTATCAGATTCCACTCGATTGGCCTCGGATCAGGACTTCCGCGTAAAGCAGACTCCGCAAAGCGGCCTCTCGTTTTATGGAAGCAATGGTCGCGGCAACAGCGTGACCGTGGACGGCGGCGAGGCAAACGATGACGCAGGCGGCGTTCGGCTCACAGTAGGCCAGGATGCCGTAGACGAATTCCAAATTAACCGGAGCAATTACGGAGCCGATCTCGGCGGCGCCAGCGGCGCCAGCATCAACATTGTTACAAAGTCAGGGACCAACAATGTTCATGGCACGCTCTTTGGCTTCTTTCGTAACGATTCCCTCGACGCTCAGAACCCATTTTCCTTTACTCAGGCTCTGCAGCCAGGACAAGCATTTAATCCACTCGGATCTGATGTCTCTGGCCAACCAGTCAAAGATTCTTTGACCCGCGAACAGTTTGGCGGTTCCATCGGTCTTCCGATAACCAAGGACAAGACATGGCTCTTCACTGCCTTTGAAGGGTTAATGCAGGATGCGCAGAACTCTGTGCCCATACTCACAAATACCAGTGTCCTGCGGCCTGATTCCGGCGCCTTTAGTGGCAACCAGCAAACGGCGATTATTAATGGGCTTGCTACGTTGGGTTCAGCGGGGGTTCCATGTCTCACTGGTGGACCACAACTCCCTGCTAACGTTTGCGCTCAAATCCTTACGAGTTTCCTTACAGTGAGTCCAGCCACGGCTCCTTCGCCAGCAGTAGCAGTGAGCAACCAATTCCTGAATAGCCAGTTGGAAAGCAATGGCGGCCTTTTCCCCTATGACACCCGTGAATATCAAGCCTCGGCGCGGCTGGACCACCAGTTTAGCGATCGCGATCAGGTGTTCCTGCGTTACAGCTATGCTCACGACCGTGAAGAAAACCCCGATGTGCAATCGCTCACAGGTTTTACCCGCGGCAGTTCGATTGCGCCAGCTTTTGACAATACCCTGCAGGGATCGTGGTTCCATCAGTTCAGCCCCAGTACGCTGAATGAACTCCATCTGCAATGGAATTACTCAAATTTTGATGTGGTCCCGAATGTGCCGGGGGAAGCAGGCCTTGATATTCCTGGCTTTGCCAATATTGGAACGCAAATCTTCCTGCCCAATTTCACCATCATGCGGCGCTATGAAATTTCAGATAATGTGACCCTGAACCGGGGCAAGCACGCCTTTAAATTCGGTGGTTATGAACTCATTCGAGGCAATCACACTGAGTCGCACACGTTCTTCCCCGGACGTTTTGTATTCGGCAGCCTGCCTGGCGGACTACTCAGCCCGTGTCTCCAGGTGCCTGCTGCATGCGGATTGGCTCAGGCTGCGCCGTCTAATTGCCAGTTAGTCAATGGCCAATTCCAGACTCCTCCGCCCGGAACGGTCTGCGCGCCGGCTGGTCTCAACGCGCTGCAATCAGCAGCACTTGGGTTGCCACAGTTCTACCAGCAGGGATTCGGCAATCCCATCTACAACTATCCGCGTCCTTTTACCGCGTTTTACGCACAGGACCAATGGGCCGTCAAACCTAATCTCACTTTGACCTATGGCCTTCGCTACGAACTTGATGCGCAATATGGTCCACTGGCCACTGATAAGACCAACTTTGCGCCCCGTGTTTCTTTTGCCTGGGACCCGATGAACAATCGCCGCTTTGCCGTGCGTGGCGGTTTCGGAATTTATTATTCGCCCATTTACGGCCAGATTGCTGACGTAGTGCAGACGCTGGGACTGGTAAACGGCATTCGTCCTATCGCCCAGGTGTTTGTGCCTCTTACAGGTGCTCCGGGCAATCCCGCACTTAACTCGGCTGTGATTTACCAAACTTTGTTTGCTGAGGGTAAAGTCCAGTGCCAGGTTGCTGCAGCAGGGAATGCAGCCTGCATCACGCCGGCAGATTTAACCCAGTTTGGCATCAACGTGACCAACAGCGGCCCGGTTCCTCCTCTCAGCGTGTTGTTTAGCGGCCAGCCCGATTACAAAAGCCCCTACTCAATGCAAGGTTCGTTTGGAATTGAGGGTGAAGTGGCCAAAGGACTGGCGGTGTCAGTGAGCGGCATCTACGTTCATACGCTACGCCTCCCGGTAGCGCTGGATACCAATCTGTTGCCGGCTCCCTTCACAACCGCAACCAATCCTTTCACCGGACAGAACGTTAGTTTCCAGAATTGGGCCGCACCACAATGCACCTCCAATCCGACTTTATGCTTTGCCAACCCTCTGCTGCTTCAGAATAACCAGTATTCTTCAGCGGCCTCGGCTCTTTACGAAGGTCTGATTGTTGAAGTCAATAAACGATTCAGCGATCACTTTACGCTCTTTGGAAACTACACCTTTAGTAAGGCGTTCGATACATCCACCGATTTCAACAGCGATTTTGCTCCGTTCAACGAGCTTGATCTGAATGCAGAGCGCGCTCTCTCTGATTTTGATCAACGCCACAAGGTCGTAGTCGCCAGCGTTTTTGATACAGGAAAGCATGGCGGAGCTTTCTTCTCTGGGTTCCAACTCTCACCGATCGTTCGCTATAACAGCGGCCACCCGTTCGATATTCTGGCGGGCGGAACAGACATCAATGGGGACCGCCATTCAACCAATGACCGGCCTCTGGGTGTCGCCCGCAATAGCGGACAGGGCCCTGATTTCTTTGACTTTGATTTGCGTCTGACCAAAGGCATCAGGCTTGGTGAGCAGCGCCAACTGCAGTTCATTGCGGAAGGCTTCAATCTGTTCAATCGAACCAATTTTGCCAGCGTAAACAATGAAGTTCCCACGCTGAACGGTTTCACCGCCATAGACCCTAATTCGAGCGGCCATTTTATTAATCCATCGGTGGTCAATCCAGGAGGAGCGCCGTTGGCCTTTACCTCAGCGTTCCCGATGCGCCAGATTCAGCTCGGCGTCCGCTTTGCGTTCTAGTCTTTCACTGGCGACGGAGGCGGGTTATGCCTCCGTCGCTTTTCTATTTATTCCAATCATGAATCGGCTTTGTCTTAGCTTCAATTCCAGCTATGCGATAACCTAGTCAATGTCCGTTGCCCCTCAAACACCGCCACAAATTGGACAAATCACCGGCGCGCAAGCCGTTGTTGCAGCGGTGCTGCGTCATGGCATTACGGCTGGTTTTGGCATTCCCAGCATTCACAACATTGCCTTGTATGACGCTCTCAAGCAGGCGCCGGAATTCCGCCACTGGGTGGTTCGCCATGAGCAGGCTGCAGGTTTTGCGGCCGATGGTTTTTATCGCAGCAGCGGCCGCATTGCAGCAGTTTTTGCTTCTACTGGACCGGGGAATCTTTTTACGTTGGTTCCGCTGCTTGAGAGCCTGCAGACCCAGACGCCTGTTCTGGTCATCGGTACTAACATTGCTTCTTCGCTGCTCAGTAAAACCGGCGGCGCGCTGCATGAGACTCCAGAGCAGGTCGAAATCATTAGGCCACTCACGCGTTTTGCCCGGCGTGTGCCCAGCCCAGATAAGCTAGCTGACACGATTGCCGAAGCTGTGCAAGTGCTTCATGGCCCATTGCCAGGACCGGCTTTTATAGAGATCCCTCATGACTTTTTTCATGCTGCGGTCAGCGGGTTGAACTCGGTAGCGGCAAAGCCGCCAGCTGCGACGTTGTTGCCGCAACAACTCGCGAATGTGGCCCAGCAGATTGCTGCCAGTCACAAGCCTGTTCTTCTACTAGGTGCCGGCGCTCGTAAAGACCGGGCTTTAATTCAACATCTTGCAGAACTGCTGCAGTCGCCAGTTTTCACTACGACCAGCGGTAAAGGCGTGACTCCAGCCGATCATCCTCTATGCCTAGGCTGTATTTCCCGTTTGGGCGCAGTACAGGATGTGTTGCTGGAAAGTGATCTCCTTATCTCTTTTGGAACGCGGCTCACCGAATTCGATACCGGCCGTTTCACACTGAAACTGCCGGCGCAGCACATTCAGGTGGTGGCCGATCCCGGTTACGCGGGCAATCGCCTGCCTTCCACACAATTGATTGGTGAGATCGGTGACATCGCGCAGTCGCTTGCGCAAGGTATTCAACCTCGCGATGCCTGGTGTGATATTGCAGACATCGTCTCGCGCGACTCACAGAGGATCGAGGGCTTGGCGCAGGACGCCTACGCTGCGCTCAAAGTCTTGCGTGAAGTCATGCACCGCAATGACGTGCTGGCTAATGACCAATCAATCTTGAATTACTGGGCCTCAGCGTTCTTTCCCGTGCTTGAGCCGGGAACATTTCTGTATCCATTGGGATCAGGCACGCTCGGCTATGGATTGCCGGCTGCTATTGGCGCTGCCTGTGCAATGCAGCAGTCAGGCGAGGCTAGAAGGATTGTTTGTATTTCCGGTGACGGCGGATTCCAGTACACCCAGCACGAACTGGCCACGTTGGCGCAGTACGGATTGCCGGTAAAGATTTTGTTGGTGAATGATGAAGCCTATGGCGTGATCGCGTTTTTGCAGCGATCCATGTTCGGGCAGACCCATGAGATTACTCTAAAAAATCCAGATTTTTGCCGTGTTGCAGAGGCTTATGGCATTCGCGCTGAACGTGTTCCCAGCTTGGAACGGCTGTGCCAGCATTTGCCAGACTGGTTGGATGCTCCCGGCCCAGCTTTGCTGGAATGGCGCATCGAACTGAAAGCGCCGTGGGAGGCAGGTGCGATTCCCCGGCCAACAAGTATCAACCAGAAGAGTTCATAGGGATAGTTCAAGGAGACATTGTTTTTTATGTCCGTGAAAGAATCCTCAAAAACCGTAAAGCAGCTTTTCGATCTCACCGGCCGCACCGCAATCATCACCGGCGGTTCCATCGGTCTGGGTCGCCAGATGGCAGAAGCGCTGGCTGAGATGGGCGCCAATCTTCTACTGTGTGCGCGTAAAAAAGAGCGTTGTGAAGAGACAGCGCACGACATGGAAAAGCTTGGCGTGCGTGCCTTGGCGATCGGCTGCGATGTAAAAGATCAGGCCAGCGTACAACAACTAGTCGATACGGCGGTTACCGAGTTTGGCCGCGTGGATATTCTGATCAACAATGCTGGCATCTCCTGGGGCGCTCCCACTGAGCAGATGACCCTGGCGGAGTGGAACAAAGTAATTGAAACCAATTTGACCGGTACTTTTCTCTGTGCGCAGGCTGCGGGCCGAATCATGCTCAAGCAGGAGCGCGGTAAGATCATCAATATGGCTTCAGTGGCTGGGCTTCGCGGCGCTCCGCCGGAAACGGTGCAAGCCATTGGATATCATGCCAGCAAAGGCGGAGTGATTTCGTTTACCCACGATCTTGCGGTGAAATGGGCACGCCATAATATCCAGGTGAATGCGATTGCTCCAGGATGGTTTCCTACCCACATGTCAGACCGGGTGATTGAGCACAAGAAGGATTATTTGCTCAGCCATATTCCTGCCCGCCGCTTTGGCGCCGATCACGACCTGAAAGGCGCTGCTGTTTTTCTAGCGTCAGATGCCTCGGCCTACGTCAGCGGCCATGTTCTGGTAGTGGATGGAGGCCAATCCGCATGAACCTGTTAAGGCGGCCATGAATATTCCTCTTACCCCATTGCGTTTCTTGCGTTACTCCAGCCAGCAACATCCTGGGCGCACAGCAGTAGTATGCGGAGATCAGCGCTTTACCTACGCCCAGTTTTCTGAACGCACGGCGCTCCAGGCCGGCGCTCTGATGGCGCTCGGCCTGAAATCTGGTGATCGCGTGGCCTTCCTCAGCGTCAATTGTCATCGATTGCTGGAAGGATATTATGGCGTTCTTGAAGCCGGCGGTGTGCTGCTTCCTCTCAATATTCGTCTAGCCCCGCAGGAACTGGCTTACATTTTGAATGACTCAGAAGCCACGGTGCTGCTTTTTGAGCAGCAGTTCGTTCCTCTGATTGAATCGTTCCGCGCTCAGCTTCGCTCGGTGAAGCATTTTGTGCCGCTTGATTTCAAGCCGAACACAGCGTGGATGACGCGGCAAAATTATGAAGAGATGCTGGCCGCTGCCAAGCCTCATCGCGCCGATGTAATGCAGGTCGATGAGAACAGCCTGGCCGAGCTTTTCTACACTAGCGGCACCAGCGCCAATCCTAAAGGCGTAATGCTCACGCATCGCAACATCTATCTGCACGCCCTGAATGTGGCCATCCATTCTCCGGGAAGCGCCGAGTCGGTAGAGTTGCACACGATCCCGCTTTTTCATGCCAACGGCTGGGGCGTGGCGCATTCTCTGACCTACGTCGGTGGCAAGCATGTGATGATGCGTAAGTTTGAGCCTACCGAAGTCTTTCGGTTGATTGAACGTGAGGGCGCGCAATCCCTGAGCGTGGTGCCGGCCATGGCTACCGCCCTGGTGAATTGTCCGGAGCGGCCCAAATACAATTTGAAAAGCTTGGAGCGTATGAACATCGGCGGCGCTGCTTCTTCACCAACGCTGGTGCGCGAGGTGGAAGAGAAGCTGGGCTGCGCCTGCTATTCCGGCTATGGGCTTACTGAAACCGCGCCGGTGCTCACCAGCGCCCGCATGAAGCCTGGCTTGGAATGGGGAGAGCAGGAGCGCCATCAAAAACAAGCCAGCACCGGGCACGCAGTTCCCGGAGTGGAGATTCGGGTGGTTGATCCGCAAGGCAATGACGTTCCTCAAGATGGCAAGAGCATTGGCGAGATTGTTGCCCGCAGTGACGGTGTAATGGCCGGTTACTGGAAGCAGCCTGAGGCTACAGCCGAAGTCATGCGCGGCGGCTGGTTCCATACCGGTGATATGGCCGTCATGGACGAAGAAGGCTACGTGCTGATTGTGGATCGCAAGAAAGACATTATCGTCAGTGGCGGCGAAAATATTTCATCGCTGGAAGTGGAGAACGTCCTCCTCTCTCATCCGGGAGTGTATGAAGTGGCGGTGATTCCGGTTCCAGATCAGCGCTGGGGCGAAATTCCCAAAGCCTTGGTGGTCATGAAGCCGGGTGTGCAGGCCACGGAAAGCGAATTGCTGGAGTTTTGTCGCGAGCAGATGAGCCATTACAAATGTCCGCGCTCAGTGGAATTTATGGATTCTCTGCCACACACTGGTACAGGGAAAGTTTTAAAAAAAGAGCTGCGCAAGAAGTACTGGTCGGGGACGGAGAGTATTTGGCCGGAGATGGCGAGTGATGTTCTGAAATCCCGGCCCTGAGCTTGCGAAGGGGAAGGGGATACATGCAATCTTTTAATAAACTGTAGGATAAAAAGAGATTCTGCGAATCGTCACTTTTCTCGGATAGAGCAATTGAGACCGTAGGGTTCCCTCGCTTCGCTCGGGATAAAAACCACCATGCCTAAACGCATCCTCGACTCCCCAAACTCTCTTAAGGAACTTGTCGGCCAGGAGCTTGCGGTTACTGACTGGTTCACGGTTACGCAGGAGCGTATCCAGCAGTTTGCCGACGCCACGCTCGATCATCAATGGATCCACGTTGACGTTGAACGCGCTCGCCGCGAGTCTCCGTTCAGAGCGCCAATCGCGCACGGCTTTCTCACGCTTTCCTTGTTGCCGCACTTCATGCATGAAGCCATTGAAATCAAGCAAGGCGTGCGCATGGGTGTGAACTATGGATTAAACCGCGTGCGCTTTATCTCTCCGGTGCGCGCCGGCTCGAACATTCGCGCCCGGATCACGCTCACTTCAATAAAGAATGTTTCACTGAACGCTGTAGAAGCTGTATTTAATGCAATGGTCGAGGTTGAAGGCGGCGACAAGCCGTGCTGCGTGGCTGAGTGGGTGGCGAGGTATTACAACTAAGCGGCTTGAACTTGAAGATCCTTATAGGGGTAGGGATCCCTTGCTTCGCTCGGGATTTCACAAAATCTATAAACTCTGCCTCTCCGTCGCACTCAATCCCACTCTCATTAGCGTCCTGGCCACTTCTCCCAGCGAGGCAAACCGCTCATCCTTCGTCAGGCCATGAAAATATCGGTAATAAATCTGCTGGATAATAACCGCAGTTTTGAACGTTGCAAACACATAGTAGAAGACAATCTGCGAAAGATCGCGGCCGGTCTTTTCTGCATAGCGTTCCCCAAGCTGGGCACGATTTAACATGCCGGGGAGGATTGTTGGTCCCCAGCGCACCATTTGCATCTCCGGCGGATCGCCAGGGTCGACCCAATAGGCCAGCGCAGTGCCAAGGTCAGTAAGAGGATCACCCAGCGTGCACATCTCCCAATCCAGCACAGCTTTTATCTGGGTGATGTCATCAGCGTTAAGCACCATGTTGTCAAACTTGTAGTCATTGTGGATCAGCGTGCCCGCGCTTTGCGCCGGCATGTGCTTGTGCAGCCAGGCTGAGAGTGGCTCGACTTCAGGAAGATCGTGCGTCTTTGATCCGCTATAGCGCTCGATCCAGCCACGTACCTGCCGCTCCAGATATCCCTGCGGTTTGCCTAGCTCTCCCAGACCAAGCGCGTTGTAGTTTAGCCGATGCAGGGCGGCAAGCTGGTCAATGAATGACTCGCTCAGCTTTCGCGCTGTCTCAACGTCAAGGTTAAAACCCTGCGGCAAGTTTCTTCGTAGGATCACGCCGCGCACTCTTTCCATTATGTAAAACGGCGCTCCAAGAATTGATTCATCAGTGCAGTGGAGCAGAGGCCGCGGCGCGGGATAGGCGTCATGCAACCGGGTCAGCACATGATATTCGCGTCCCATATCGTGGGCTGACTTCACCTTGCTTCCGAACGGCGGGCGCCGCAGCACCATTTCTTTTTCGCCCAGCGATACCGAATAGGTCAGGTTGGAGTGCCCGCTAGGAAACTGCTTTATTACCAGTGGGCCGCGGAGATCCGGGAAGTGGTTGCGCAAATACGGTTCCAACCGCACCAGGTCGAGTTCTTCTCCAGCACGAACTGTGCGGGAGTTATCCTGCAGCTCTTGTGCTACGGAAGGATTGGGTGTGGCCTCGGCTGCCATCGCGACCTCTCGTTATCCTTGCAAACCTGCTTGTCCTTACCTGTGCGTGATCAAGTCAGGATCAGTAAAGTGCGGAGTAGCATTATACGAGCTTAGAGTAAACCGGCTGGCTGAAAACAGAAATTCGCTGTAAGCGCAGTTTCTTACCATCCAGGCTGTTTTCAATGTGGCCTCAGTAGAGAGGTCAAGAGCACGCTGCATGGCTATGCCGACAGGCCCGCCGGAGCTAAAGATCACGATCTGCTGCCCACGGCTGCCGTTCGATACAAGCTGCGCCAGCCCGCGCTGCACTCGGGAGCAAAACTCTGGCCACGGCTCGATCCCATCCAGCGGAATCCGGCCTTCCGCCCAGCGGCCGATCACGACTTCAAAC
>DASRDW010000059.1:0-22009 GCA_035652415.1 Candidatus Angelobacter sp.
AACTCGGCGCTGACTGAGGTGGAAAAAATGCCAAGCCAACGGTTCACCTGGACAGCTGCTCTGAGGAACCAATAGTTCGTAAAAATGAGCGGCGTCGTAAACTCCGCTGAATAAGTCTGGGTGTGAAGGAATCCATAAACCAATGCAAAGCTGATGTTGAGCGAAAAAAGGAGTTCGTGCAGGCGTGTGATACGCGCTATTCGACCCTCGGCTGAGACTTCAACTTCGCTGCCTCTCCCTACTGGTTCACTCATAGTTCTAATGAAGACCCCATGATCTGAAGAAATGTTCCTGCAGATTTTTGTCGATAATCAAGCCTCTACCCGAATAACCAGGAAACGGATAGGATACATTCTCGATGGATTCGTTCCTCGCATGCTCCTGTCCTCTAGCTGGTTATAGGGCCGTCCTTCTACCGAGTCGCGTGATTTCGTTCAATGACCTATTTCGTAGATTCCTGGATTATCCGCAAGAGCATAAAGATGAACCAAATCAGCCACCACCATCGGCGGAGTCCTTTCGGAAGACGCACCGAAGGGAGATTCGATTTAAACCATTGCCAGCGCAGGCTTCTGGCAAGCGCTTTGTACTTGCGGACCTCGCCGGATTCAAGGTGACGCGCCACTGCCGGAAGAGCAGCCATTAGATAGCGGCGTTTTGTTTCAAACCACTCACCTTTTTCCGGTTGGCTATCAAAGTATTCACGATGGCGGCTCCAGCACTCGGAAAATCCAGCCTGATCGCCTTGCAGAACGCATGCCTCAGCTTCACGATAGGCAAGGTAGCGCGCGCAGTGATCGTGAGGAAGCCCGGCCAAAGCCTCATGGCAAGTGGAACGCAGCTCTTTGGTCCGTTTGCGGGTCATTCCTGCAAGACACATCACATAGTTGGCAATCACCCACATTGCCACCCCTTGACGCTCCTGCCATCCTGCCAATACTTTGCGCGCTGTCCGGTATTTTTTAAGTCCGGTTAATGCCCGTATAGTTTCCGACCAGGGTCCCAGTCCAGCCTCGACCTGTTTGCGGTGGTGCTTCCAATATCTGACAACCAGCCTCTCGTAACCGAAATCAGAGAGCTTTTTTAAAAGCGCTGCACGGTGGACGCTATTGTCGCCCGGTATTGCGTCAATTAATTTCAATAGTTTCAGGATTTCTCGCGCGCCAGGGCTGGGAAACAAGATGCGGAAAAAGTGCTGTCGCTCCCGTTTTTCCGAACCAAAGCGATCCATTGCATAGTCAGCCAGGAGAGAGATTGCGCGGATGGTTGGATGTTTTTGTTGCCGCAACTGCGTAAGAACAGCATCGTAAGCATCCGCTTCATAGCGGCCATTTTGGATCATCTCCCAAGCGTGGTTCGGCGGCCACACAGATGGCTCCGCCTCAGCAAAGAAAAGTGACAATAGATTAGAGATGGCAGCATCTTTTTTCTGTTCGCGCACCTGCAATTCAACCCAGCGCGCCAGCACATAAGGGCTGTCAGGATAGAGTGAACGGATATGTTGCAGAACGCCTGCCGCTTCAGACCAGTGCTTGCCTCCACACAACGCGTCGTAACGAATGAGGTGAAGCGACATCTCTTCAGGAAAGTCATGGAGCAAGCTGTTCCATTCGCTGTCCATGATTTCGGCCTTCTCGCCGGCATGGGCTAATATTTCCAACCGTTTCTGCCGCCAGCGCGTATTTGTACGCTGCTCAGGAATCACTTCCGCCAGGATGCGTCTAGCTTCGTCCCATGATTTGTCCTCATTCAGCCAGTCAAGAAGAACTCCCCAACCCCAGCGATACCAGGGAAACTGCTGGACCAGAGAGACCATATCTTTTACTGCGGCCTGCGTTTCACCCTTGCGACGGCGAATCCATGCCAGCCGCCCCAGCACCGGCGAGGGATCAGTCAAGCGCTTTTCCAATTCCCTGAGCACTTGCTCGGCTTGCTGGTATTGCCGCTGCTCCACCAGAAATATGGCAAGGTAGTCAGCCGCTTCCGACAAATGTGGATTCAATGACAGACTGCGGCGTAAACAGGATTCAATCTCCCCTGGCGCGGCGAATTGCTGGTATTCTGAAAGCGTCCGGCCAAGCAGAAGCCATAGATAAGCTCCGCGAGGATGCTCGACGACTCCGCCCCGCGCAGTCGCAATTGCCTGATCGAGATTGCCGCATTCAATCAGGAGCTTGATTGCGTCTTCTCGCCAATTAACTTCTGCAGGAAATCGTTCAGATGTGCTGCCGACGATCGCGCGAGCCTCAGCAAATCGTTGCTCGTCAATTAGGATTTCTACCTTCGCCTTATAGATGGTAGTGTTACGGGGATCGCATACGGCCGCTTGTTCAAGCTCCTGTAGAGCTGCTTCGGTTTCGGCGCGGCGCTGCTTCATCCATGCCAGCCGTACGCGCGACCATGAATTGTCTGGATGCCGGCGAACAATTTCACGGTAAACCTCTTCTGCCTCCTGAAATCTGCCCAGGTTCTGCAACGCGTTGGCGTGCGACAAACGCAGGCCAAGATGAAACGGAAAGCGTTTCAATTCCGGCAGAAGCAACTGCAAAGCGCGCTCATAATCCGTGCGGCCGTGGCCGTAGGTCAACAGAAGATCGATATATCCTTCCACGATTGTCGGATCGTCCGGACGAAGCTTGGCCCAGCGCGCAATCGCCTCTTCCGCCATGCTTACGCCAAACCTCTGCGCCGCAAGCATGATGATGTCGCGCGCGACAGAGGAATGTCCTGGCTCGTTTACGAGCGAAGTTTCCATTTTTCCCCATATTGCGAGCCTCTCTTCATGATTTAGTCTGTTTGCGCAATCCCACAGATGCCGGTATGAATACATGCTTACCGGATCACGATGAATCGCTTCAATCCAATGTGGGACCGCCTGCGCCCACTCTCCGCGCGCTTCCAGCCAGAGAGCATGAGCACGCAGTGTGGAGGCCTCTCCGGGTGACGTGCGGTCACACTCGCTGAGATAACGAACAATCCGCGGCTCCAGCCTGCGCCGCGATTTTTCATTCGCTGACTCGAAATCGTAGATCGCGCAGAATGCAAGCTCCAGCCATGCCCAGCTATCTTCATGGTTCCGCTTTACCCGGCGAAGTAAGACCGTATATTTTTGCCACGATGTATAAGAGAGGCGGTTTAACTGGCGGCAATAAAGCTCCTCAATGCTTTCATTACCTAATCGTTCAGCCAACCATTGCCGGGCCCTGTCTATGGCTCCTTTAGCGCCATCTCGCCGTGCCATCAGGTCTACAACTTCTTCCCGCGCAGACATGGAAAGCGGGAAATCGCTCAGCCATTTTTCTGCATGATCCAGGGCTTGATCCAACTCTCCGCGAATACCATGAAGATGAGCAGACGCCTGATGGAAGAGAGCAGTGTTTCCCGTCTGCTCCAATCTATTGAGCAGGTCATCTGCTTCTGCCCAGTTGCCCATCCTGGCCTGAAACGGCGCCAGGCCGCCCAGCAGAGCGGCGGAGCTGCCATGCGCCAGAACGGCATCCTGTGCAACACCCATTGCTCGCTCGGGGTAGCCAGCCTCCTCAAGTGCTTTGATCAAAGAAAGCCGTGTCGCTACTCCTTCAAGAGCGTTTCCGAACTTCAAAACGCGCAGGCCGAGCCATGCGAATCCTTCTTCTTCACGGCCCAGATGGCCCAGTGCATCAGAGTAAGCACGAGCATAATGCTCATTGCGGTCTGCCTGGCAGGAGGCGATACGATAGGCCAACAAGGCGCTTTCAAACTTACGTTCATTCCATAACAAGTCAGCAAAGTTGTGCCATGCAGACGCGCAATAGTGGGCACGAGACAGAAGCGAGAGGAACAGGGCGCGGGCCTTGCCGCTGGTTGTGCCGGAAAGACGCAACAGGTCGCCATATTCACTTACATAATCCGAAGGCGGGTATCGCCACTGTTGCTGTGATTCAACGCCCGGCAGGAGCCCACGCTCCACCACATCTTCCAGCGTCTTTCGCATCAGCGCAGTGTTTCGCAGTGAACGGCAGCATGACAGAAGGTCAGAACGTACAGCCGGGGATGCAGGGAATTCTTCCAATAATTTTTTGAACTGCTCCAGCGCCGGGGCGATTTTGCCGTCTTCATGGTCCTGCAAAGCCTGTAAAAGACGAGTGTTCGGGTGTGTAGGGAAGTTGGCTGCAAGTGCGGCAACAACTTCACGCGCTGCTGCCGGTCCTTGCAGAAATTCCGCTCGGCGATGGGCCTGACGCGCCGACATTGTTTGCACATCCACCGGCGGAAGCAGTTGATCGAGCAACGGCACACGTTCTGGTCGAACTGCCACCATAGCCTTCGGCCCCAGCGGCGCAAAGTTTTTTCCCAGCCAATCGAGCAGATATTCAGTGCTGCGGAAGTTGGTGGGGTCATGCACCAGGATGGTTCCCGCCGCTTCATCCAGACCAACCACCGCCACAGCGTGGGCGCTCGTATCCCATTCCAGCGTGAATACGAAAGCAAACCCATTTTTAACCAATGCCGTTGTAACTTCCGGTGTGGCCACAAAGAAGCGGACAACATAACCTTGTTTTTCCAGCCATTCCGCTGCAGCCCATTCCTGAGTGCCTCCAAAGGTCAGCTCGGCGGCCATTGCGTCGGCATCAATAGGAGTCTGCATCGCTTCCATTGCCGAGCCGATGCTGGTGGGCAGGCATTCGTCGTGCCTTTGAACTGCATGACGAAACGGCAGCCGAATGCGAGCGCCAGTAGGATTTTTACGGAGATTCTCCAACACTCGCCGGTGAAACGGAGACCTCACTTCGTGCGCCCAATGCTCCATGGCAACATGATCATCTGTTAGTTCAGCAATATCGAGCCGGACGCGCGCGATGGCAGCGCGGGTTTCGCGGTCGGCCAGGATCGCCAAAGCGGATGCCCGCTGAATCAGTTCTTGCGCAGTAGCGATCGCGCGTATGCGCTCCTCGCCAGCGCGCGTCTCTGCCAGCGCCGCCAGATACCAACATGCAGTCAGTGCATTCTCGTATGACTCAGATTCTTTTGCAGCTGCAGCAAGGCGCTCCGCGGCTTCTTCCACGCGGCGTAAGTTGAGAAGGCAGGAAGCAAGACTTCGAGTGCCGAACGGTGTACCGGGACTTATTGCCCAGGCGGCTTCCGCAGCTGCAAGCGCTTCTTCCCACCGATCTTCAAACGCCAGGACATCGGATTCGCAGCTTAAGACCCAGGCATCGTTGGGACCCCATTTGTGGGCCAGATCAAGGCATCGGTGAGCATGATCAAAGTCACGAATATAGGCCCAATACACCCCCGAGTATGCCAGCCAGCTTGCTTGCGTATCAGTATCCGCTCCTTCAAGCTCTGGTTTGGCCGCGATCTCGCACAGGTGATCAAAGTACCGCTTGCCGCGGATCTGCGCGTGCAATTTGAAATAGCGTACTTTAGGATGTAAAGGATCTCTTTTGATCAGCTCCCGTCCAAGCCATCGGGACAGCTTTGAAGCGCCTAATCGGTTAGCCAGACGTAAGCCGATAATCAGCTCGTCGATAGAAAGATCGCTTAGCCGTGTTTCGCTTGACCAGTAAGATTTGCATTCTTCGTACGCCTGCAGAAAAAGATTACGATCATAAAGACTGGTGACTCTTTCCAGCCGTGACTGTGGTGTGAAAGTGCCGATTGCGGAAGACAAAATTTAGGGCTCCAACTGCCGCTGACTATGGATCAGGGCAGACCAATGGGGAAAATTAGAGTGACACAAATCAGGCGAATGGAAAAGCATTTTGTTGTGTGATTTTCCTAATCTCGTGCGATGTCGGCGGTTTCGCGCGATTATGGCGATCCTGAATAATCCATTTGCTAACATACTCTTTCACCCATGCTCCGTTACATCGCAACCCGCCTGCTCTACATGGTCCCCGTCCTCTGGCTGGTTGTGTCGGTGGTTTTTCTTTTGATCCACCTTGTTCCCGGTGATCCCATTCAGCAGATGTTGGGAGAGAACGCTGCCGCGGCGGATTTGCAGACCGCGCGGCACACTTACGGTCTTGATGTCCCCTTGCCGCAGCAGTATGTGAATTACTGGAAGGGCGTTTTGCATGGCGATCTGGGCCGGTCTTTGCGTTTTGACCAGCCGGTCTCCAAGGTAGTTCTGGAGCGGTATCCCTGGACGCTGCAACTAACCATTGCTTCCATGATTGTTGCGCTGCTCATCTCCATTCCTGCCGGGGTGCGCTCGGCGCGGCGGCGCAATCGCTGGGACGACCGCCTGCTCAGCTTTGTAAGCCTCTGGGGACTCTCGTTTCCTAATTTCGCCCTGGGGCCGATCTTAATCTTGTTTTTTGCCATCAAGCTGGGGTTGTTGCCGGTCTCAGGATCAGGCTCGGTGGCGCACCTGATCTTGCCAGCCATTACCATGGGCGCATCGCTGGCCGCGATTCTTACCCGCATGGTCCGAACGGCGATGCTGGAAGAGCTGGCGCAGGATTACATCCGCACGGCGCGAGCCAAAGGCCTTTCAGAAAATGTGGTGGTGTACAAACACGCGCTGCGCAACGCGTTGGTGCCGGTATTGACGGTGATTGGCTTACAGTTTGGCGCGCTGCTAGCCGGCGCGATTGTGACTGAGACAATTTTTTCCTGGCCAGGCATCGGCCGCCTTACCATCAGCGCCATCAACAACCGCGATTACTACCTTGTAGAGGGCTGCATTCTGATGATCGGCCTGACCTACGTGGTGGTGAACTTTATGACTGACATGCTGTATTCGCTGGCCAACCCGCGCATACGGCAGTAAGCCAGCTTAGCCGCGAATCAACGCAAAGGAACGCGAATTAAAAATCAGAGTGCGTGTTTTCGCGTGAATTCGCGGCAGAAGCTTCACGGCACTACATTACCGGCTTCCAGACGCTGCACTCCTTTGTGGTAAGCGGCTCAGTCACCGCAGGACCGGTATGCGAGCGAACTATAGCGTCTGTAGTGGAGCAAAAGCTTCTTCCACCCGTGTTTTCATTGATGGGAGTAGCGGTCACAACATAGCCGCTGCAACTGGTTTGAGTGCAAATGCCACGAACGCTGTAACGATAGCCGTTTTTCTCGCACCATTTGCCGGTTATGCAACTTGCATTTCCTACCTTGCTATCAAGCAGGCACGCGTGCGCGGCGCTCGTATTGCTCTCTGTGCAATTGTTCACGCCCGCCCCCGGGCCCATGGCTGCCAATGATCGGGCAAAACCTTTGCGCGGATAACTGGTCTTATATGTGATTTCTGCTGTGTTGACAGTGCGTACTGTAGCCATCGCGGCAGATTCATTCGCGGAAATCTTTGATCGCATCAGGTTGGGAATCACAATAGCCGCCCCAATCAATGCCATGCTTACGTTGCTCGTCATAACGTTTGTGCTGGTTGCTCGCAAGGTAGTGTCATCGGCTGTGGCGACCATTATGTTGGGTTTGACATCTCCCGTAACCAGTGTTTGTGGAATCTGGTTAAGCACGTCTGGCGGAAGCTCTTTCAATATGCTGGATAGAAAGAGACCGGTATTCTGATAGATAATCGCAGAGGCTTTGGCTGGCTGGCCTGCCGCGCTGGTAATCTGGTCTAGCTTGGCCAGCGACTCTCCGCCGCGATGCGCATGCATCGCATCCTTCGCCAGTTCATGATTGTTTGCTATCACCAGGTAACCATCCATAAAGAAGTAATTAATTTCCGTCTGGCCATTTGCGGAAGGCAAAGTCAGCGTGGAGACAGTTACTCCATCTTCCTGCCGCTCGTCGTTCTGCATGGGCGCCTGAGCAAGCAGGCGTTTGAGCGTCTGTTGCAGCCCTGCTGGATCAGAAACGCCAAGAACCAGCGTGAAGCTCGGCTGCATCGCGACCATTTTCTGCGCCGGGGTATCGGCAGCAATCTCCGGCAGTTGCATTTCAAATCCCATCTCGCCGGTGAGCTTGCTCAAAATGTCCTGCTTCAGGTTGATGTTGAGCTGCGCTTCCATTTGCGGCAACATCCTTAGTGCTCCTGGCCCGGCGATCTCAACGATATCGTCAAACATCTGGTCCGGGCTCTTGAGCCTGAAGACTTCTCCAATGGAAGCCTTTGGTGACATGAAGCCCAGTGCTCCCAGCGGCGCTGGTGTAGAGAGCCACGATGCCACTCCGCGTCGCGGGCCGCCAAAGGCCAGCTCCATATTTGCTTCAGCGCGTCCGCTGGCCAAATGGCTTTCCATCATGGCATATCGTGCGTCAGCCAAGCCTGTTTTCTCCAGCGTCATCCTGGTCTGCGGCGGATTTTCCGGGATCAAGCCCATCAACTGTTGAACATCCACCCCGCCCACGCTATTGGTGCCAGATTGATAAGATTGCGCCAGCCTCTTGCCCAATCCCGTGGAAGCGAATGAAGAGCCGCTGTTATCCAGTTGAGCATTGAAAGCCCGCAGAGTTGCTGTGCTGGTGCTGATGACAACAAGGTCCGGACGGATCAGCACCACCGGTTCCTGATTGGCATGGTCTGTTGCCGCTTCCAGTTGCTGCGAATCAAAGAAGCGCAAATGCTCGGTGGATGTGGCGTTGATCTGCTGATCAATCTTCTCCAGGAACGCCCTAAGGCCCGGCTTCTTGATTTCAGCGATTAGAACGCCGTTAGGCTCTTTGCCTTTAAATCCGCCAGTGATCACTACTTCGTCGCCCAGGTAATCCATGAAGTCACAAAATTTTGCTACACCATCCTCAAACTTGGGCTCTGAAGTATTGAGATGGTTTTTTTGCAGGAAGTCGCGCATTGCAGCGCTGCCCTGCAGTTCCTGGCGATAAATATCCAGCGACTGTCGCAATTGCGGTCCAAAGTTTGGCAGCGCAACATAGAAGACTGTGTTCTGAGGAAGCCGCGATAGCAGCGCGCTTTGCGTTCGCAAAGCCGGATACTGGATCTCTTTGGCCAGTCTTTGGCTCAGGTGATTGAGCTCATTCATCAGCTCAGGATTCTTCAACGCGTCCTGCAGCCACGCCATGTCCGCGTCAGGCGTGGCTGCGCCCGGCTTTTTGGTCGTTGAAGATGCCGCGGCTGCATGATTCGGTGCACGATTAGCAGGCGTCTTGGTTTGGCCCAGCGCTGCCTGTGAAACCGCCAGAAACGTGAAGGCGAAAACGGCGAGCATGCACAGAAATTGCCGGCTTCCCCACAAAACTTGGTGTATGCCCAGTCTCCGTTTGGATACTTCTATGTTCACACTATCGCAATAGCGCATCTTCTCTCATCTCCAAAATGTATTGGGGGGCTGGTTAAAGATAGTATTGATCACCCCAATTTACGAGTGAAAAATACGTTTCCCGAAGCAGAAAAGTTCCATTTCCGGCAACAATACAGCTAGTTGTTCTGTATGTCGCCATAACGATTGCCATACACCTTCGTAAGCTATTCCTGGAGTTTTGATGTGTTAAATAGCTTTTATCATGGTTCTGCGGAAACTCCTGTCCCTTGCCTTTGTGCTTTTTCGGGGAAAATTCAGGCAGAATCGACTAAGGTCAGGAAAGGTTTCTAGCCTCATCGGCCAGATGAGAGCGGCAGGTCGAGAATCTTTGCCTCTATTCCGCCATTCAAAATCTGCAGCCTGCCCACACTGATAGGTAGCTTGAACCTGCGCGGCCCGGCACTTCCCGGATTGAAGTACAGTACGCCGTCTTTCATCTGCTGTTTCGGCTGATGGGAATGGCCGCTGATTACTGCGGCAAAGCCTGCTGCCTTAGGATTGAGATCGAGCGCGTTGAGATCGTGAATGACATAGATGTGAACTCCTGCAAGCTCTACAACCTCAGTCTCGGCAAAACGCCTCGCCCAGGGCTGAATGTCAACGTTGCCGCGAATGTAAGTAGCCGGGGCAATCTTCTCCAGAGCAGGAATGATATCGGGAGAGCCGATGTCTCCGGCGTGAATAATATGCTCTGAGCCGCGTAAAAGCTCCAGCGCTTCCGGCCGCAACAGTCCGTGAGTATCAGAGATAACGCCGATGATCATACTTTCTGTAATCCCGAGCAAAGCGAGGGACTCCTATCTTCTTTTAGAGATGCATGCGGGAACCGCCGGTGAACTCGTTTCAAACGAAACACAATCTGAAATCGATTAGCTTCTTTCTGAAGTTATCATTTTTTACTCTCAAAGCTCGCTTGCGGCCATAGCGATCCCTCGCTCTGCTTGGGATTTCAGAAAGAAGAGCCAATGTCCATTTGCTAATTGCTCTTCATAACCCCGCCTCAATCCGCGATCTTGGGTCCATATAGTCGCGCAGCGCATCGCCGATAAAGTTGAATGAGAGCACGGCCAGCATCACAGCGAGGGCGGGGAAGATCACCAGATGCGGCGCGTCAAACAGGTGAGCGCGACCATCGTTGAGCATTGATCCCCAGCTTGCCGTGGGTGGAGGGACGCCCAAACCCAAAAAGCTCATAGTCGCCTCCGCCAGTACAGCGCCGGCCATTCCGATAGCTGCCTGCACGATCACCGGCTGAATAATGTTAGGCAGAATGTGCCGTGTAACGATACGCCAATCGCTTGCGCCCAGCGCCCGCGCTGCTTCCACAAACTCTTTCTCTTTCACCGCCAGCACCTGTGCGCGAACCAGCCGCGCGTAGCCTACCCATCCACCAATGCATAAGGCCAGGATCAGGTTGAAAACCCCAGGACCAAGAAATGCAACAAAAGCAATGGCTAGCAAGATCCCCGGAAAAGATAAAAAGGCGTTCATCAGAACGGCATTGAAAAATTTATCTGTATAGCCGCCGTAATAGCCCGCAATCGAACCCAGGATCAGCCCCAGCAAAAGCGATCCTGCTACCACGCTGGTGCCAACCAGCATGGAGATCTGCGCGCCGTAGATCACGCGGGAAAGAATGTCGCGGCCCAGTTCGTCAGTCCCAAACCAGTGGGATGCGCTGGGCGGCTGGAGCCGGGAAGGCAGGTCAATATCGCTGGGCTTATGCGGAGCAATCCACGGCGCAAACAAAGCTATTACTACAAAAATCGCCACCATCACCATGCCTGCTGCGGCAAGCACATTACGCCGGCCAAATGCCGCTGCAGTGTTCCAGGTAGTGGAGAGAGCCATGTCACTCAATCCTACCCCAGGACTGCGGAGCCGTCATGCTTTGCTACCGTTTCTTTGTGCATCACAGCCCAGATCAAATTTGCCGAGACTCTTTTGGGTGTCGTTTTGTGATGGAAGCAGGAATTAGTAGAAAGATTTCAGCCTTTGCTGTTTTATCAGACAACAGCTATTGGTCGAATCCGTGTGTGTTACATTCTTTCTAACTCCCTATGAAGGAACGCGCTACTCCGCGCTGGCTGGATGTTCTTTGGCTGCTCTTTCTCGTTGGACTTGCGCTTATTCCCCCGATTGGCGAGCTGCACAAGCAACTCATCCTGCTCATCATCGGGATATTTCAACTGCTGGAGAACCGGTTTGTTCTGCTGACCGGTAAAGCCGGGCCGGCGCTGGCAGTGGTCATCAAAATCGTTTTGGCTACCGTGCTCATCAATCACACGGGTGAGAACGCGGCCATTAACAGCGATTATTACCCCATCTATTATCTGCCGGTGATGACGGCGGCCATGTATTACGGGCCGGTAGGCACGCTGCTGTGGACGCTGGCGGCATCGGCGGCTTACAGTTCTTATCTTTACCAGGCGAGCCAGCACTTCACCATCACGTCAGACAGCATTTCTGAATTGGCCATGCGCCTCTTGTTCTTCTTTTTTGTGGCCATGACGGTGAACCGGTTTGTGATGCAGTATCGGCTGCAGGTGCGGCGATACCAGGAGCTGTCAGAGAGTTTGGCAGAGGCCAATCGCAGCCTGAAGCTGGCGCAGGAGGAAGCGCGCCGTGCAGAGCGGCTGGCTGCGTTGGGACAGCTTTCCGCCGGATTGGCGCATGAGATTCGCAATCCGCTGGGCGTGATTAAAGGATCGGCGGAGATACTTACGCAGAAGCTTCAAGGCGCTGATCCGCTGGCAAAAGAGCTGGGCGGATACATTTACACTGAGGTGAATCGGGTGAGCGCGCTGGTGAGCCGCTTCTTGGATTTTGCCCGGCCTTCCCAGCTTGCGCTGGCGCCAACTGATCTGGCCGGTTTGGTAGAGCGATGCATAACCACCGTTTCCGATCATGGAGCTTGCAAGGCGGTCAAGGTGCATCGAGAGTTTGCGCCGGGCTTGCCACGAGTGATGCTGGACCAGGACCTCTGCGAGCAGGTGTTCACCAATCTATTGATGAACGCGTGTGAAGCGATGGGCGAGCAGGGCGGGGAACTGAAGATCCGAGTTCAGCGGACATCGGACAAAAGCGGGGTAATGGTGGAGATTGAAGACAGCGGGCCCGGAGTGCCGCCGGAGCTGAAAGAGCAGATCTTTAATCCGTTTGTAACCACCAAAAAGACCGGCGTGGGATTGGGGCTGGCGATTGTTTCAAAAATTGTGGATGCTCATGGAGGCTCGGTAAAACTTAGCAACCCACCGCATCAGGGAGCGTGTTTCAGGGTTACATTTCCTGTGGGTGCAGACGCTGAGACGATCGGGAAAGGCTAAATCTCACTGCGGATATGTGGAGGCGCTCTTCCGCAGTCCCGAGCGTAGCGAGGGATCTCTATAGCCACGACGATCTTCAGTGAAGTGATGATCGTGTACGAGCAGTGCATGGAAGGAATATGTATCCTTCACGCGCAAAAAAACGCGCGTTTCGGGATTTCAGAAAAAACGCAACAGCGCGGATTCGGAATTATAGAAAACGCACAGATCACGTTCGGGGTTACGGACACAAAATGGCAAACATCCTTATTATTGAAGACGAACCGCGCATGCGTCGGCTGCTGGAGATCAGCCTGGGCGAAGACGGTCACAGTGTCTCTGCGCTGGAAGACGCGGAGAAGGGATTGATCCATCTACGCAAGGAGGCGGTGGACCTGGTTGTGACTGACTTGAAGTTGCCGGGAATGAATGGTCTGGAGTTTTTGCAGGAAGGGAAGCGGCTGAACGCGGCACTGCCGTTTATCGTGATGACCGCATACGGCTCGGTTGAGACTGCCGTGGATGCCATGAAAGCCGGCGCGAGCGACTACGTGCTGAAACCTTTCACCATGGCCGAGATGAAGCTGGTCATTAATAAGGAGCTGGATGTCCAGCAGGTACGCGATGAAAACCGGCGGCTGAGAGAGGCCCTGGGCAAGCGCTACCACTTCCAGAACATTGTTGGGCACAGCAAGAAGATGCAGGAGGTGCTGGCGCTGGTGGAGCGTGTTGCGCCTACAAATTCAACGGTGCTGATCGGCGGCGAGAGCGGCGTGGGCAAAGACCTGATTGCGCGGGCCATCCACCAGAATTCGCGACGGGCGTCAGGACCGTTCATCAAAATCAACAGCACGGCGATCCCTGACACGCTTTTTGAAAGCGAGCTGTTCGGTTTTGAGCGCGGCGCTTTCACCGGAGCACTGGCCAGCAAGCCGGGCAAATTTGAACTGGCAGATAAAGGCACGCTGTTTCTGGATGAGATTGGCGATGTGCCAGCGCCTACGCAGGTAAAGCTGCTGCGCGTGCTGCAAGAGCGCGAGTTTGAGCGGCTGGGCGGAACAAAGACGTTGAAGGTGGATGTGCGGATGATCGCCGCGACCAATCGCGATCTGCGCGCAGCGCTGGAAGAGAAAACTTTTCGCGAAGACCTCTACTATCGGTTGAACGTGGTACCCATTGATATCCCGCCGCTGCGTGAGCACAAAGAAGATATTCCTGACCTGGTGAACCACTTTCTTGCTCGCTTTGCTGCGGACAATGAGAAAGAGATTGAAGGTATAACTCCGGCTGCTCTTAACGCATTGAGCGGCTATCATTGGCCGGGCAATATCCGTCAACTGGAAAACATGGTGGAGCGCGCCGTGGCGCTTTCCTCAGGGCGAGTGATTGATGTGGGCGACATTCATCTTGATTCTTCTCCGGGGAGAGCCAACGCTGCGTCTTCTTCCGCTAACGATCAGTTTCTCCCTGAAGGCATGACGCTGGAGCAATGGGAAGACAATATGATTCGTGAAGCTCTGCGCCGCGCCAACGGCAATAAGAGCCAGGCCGCGCGATTGCTGGGACTCTCACGGAATGCGCTACGGTATCGGCTGGGAAAGATTGGGGTGGCGGACGAGGGAGAGTGAGTTCGATCTGAAATCCCGAGCGTCGCGAGGGATCGCTATAACTACAAATTTCTCCGGGCTGTCAATCAACTCTGAAAGTATGTCGCCAAGGCTAGGAATCCGTCCTCCGGATGACACGGATTTGCACAGATAGAGCATAAAATGCCGCTAGAGTAGTGCTCCTTCCCGTTCCGCTTCGGCAAGATTCAGTGTCAGCCAACCCCAACCTTTGCGGCCATCAAAAAGTTTCGTGGTTTGCGAAATGATGGACCGCAAAGGGTTGGGCACATGAAATTATCTACCGCCAGGTTACCTTCATGTTGTCAACATAGACCTGAACGGGCCAGCCGCTGCTGTTCAGGTCGAGTTGGAAAGCGTTCTCCAGTTCTTGACCGCTGGTGGCAACGGAGTTGTGGACGATCCGCACCGCTGAGCGCACTCCATCAATAGTGAGAGCATCGTGCACTGATTTACTTCCCTCGGTGTGGTATTCCGAGCGGATGTGATGCCACACGCCGGGGCTTAGACGGTGATAAGCGATCGGGGAAGCGATCCACCTCTTGCTGCCGTAGTCAAAGGTGCGCCAGACATTCCCAGAGTAGAGCGCCTGCCATGAATAGTTGTACAGGCGGCCATTGATTCGCTGCTGGACTTCGAATTCGATCCCCTGCGGCGAATTTTCATATCCCTTGGGAATGTAAATATCGAAATCATAAGCCAGGTAGGAAAAGGTTTTGTTGGCAACGGAATTCTCGTGGTACCAGTACCCGTTGCTATAGGCATGGCCTGAAATTGAAAATTTTGCTGCATTGCGGCTCAGGCTGGGAGATGCAATGTGCTGAGCCAGGGAGTAATGCGCCACCACCCCGGTACCGCCGGTGTTGCCGCAGGCACCGCAGGTCCGCCATCCGGACATCGCCTGGATTCCCGCAATCGTTTTTCCCAAGACTGGGGAGCTTCCACTGACGGTCACATTCACAGTCGACTTGTAAACGGCAGTACGGTATCCTGCTTCGACCACAAGCCTGTGCCCGCCTATGCTGAGCCCCAGACTGGTAGTAAGGCTGCTGGTATTCAGCACCGGAGCTTTAGCTACACCATCCACCCAGACTTTCATGTAATTTGCCATGCCACCGCTAAACGTTGCTTTGAGAGACAGGGGGGAGCTGACCCTAGCGCCATTGGCAGGCGAGCTAATTGTTACTCCGGTTGTCACGGCGGCCAATGTGACAGCAGCAGCGCTGGCGGTGGCAACCTGAGGCGTGCTGAACATCTCACCCATATCAGACGCATTAGCGGCTTTTCCGGGGAAGCTGTTGACGCCAAGCGCGGCCAGCGTTGTCCGCAGCAGGTTCTGATGTTGGTACAAAGCAGTGGACTTGTAGCCATTCTTGACGGCCGGCCCAACCAGCACCGCAGCTACATGACCGCCACCGTGCGCCGTGTCAGCGGCCTTGCCCTGGGCAAAGACGATCACGAGCAAACCATCCTGCTGAAAGCCAGGATCCTTGAGCAGCGGCTTGATATTTGCCTGCAGCCACTGATCGGCCTGGTTCAGCGCGCCATTTTGTCCGTCGTGAAGTACGTTGGGAACCACAAAGGAATAGTTCGGCAGCGTGCCATTGGCCAGATCGGCTGAGAACTGCGTCATCGGCAGCAAGTTCTGGCGCTGGACGTTGCTGTTGACCACATCAGAGAAATAGGTAAAGGGGTTATGCTGCCGCGTGTAGGGATAAACGTCTCCGCCCGTATAACCTGGCGAAGGCAGGCCTTCAGCGTATGCTTTCCAGGTTTTGCCTGCGCTCAAGAGATGGCGAACAATGTTGTCGCCGCTTACCGTGCCATTAGAAGAGGCCGTGGTAGCGCCCGTTGTGAGCATGAAGTAGTTGCCGATTGAAGAATGCGTATTGGCGTAATACTGGGTCGCAAGGCCGTACTGCCGGGCCAATGCATTCAGGTAAGGCATGGATGAATTTCCGATCACGTCTGAGTAACTCTGGTTTTCCTCAACCACGACCACTACGTGTCCGGCCGTTGGCACTGCGGCCCTGCAGCACAAGGAAAAGAACATGAGGAACGTGCACAGCAGGGTGGGGAACTGCGGGACTTTGATTGACATCAGAGAGAACAACTCCTGACCAAATTGACTTCCGTCTCCTGAAGACCAAATGGCTCCCGCGCGACTTAATATCGCCTTTAACCTCCCAGGACTAGCGAGACTAAAGACGCATCTACTCTGGCTGTATTTAGGGAAAGGCCTAATTTGGTGGAGAAAAGCCTTTAGAGGAAGGTTAAGACGCTCATCTGGAAAGTATTCCGGGAATCGGGTTAGGGCGATGAAGCGGCCGTCTCAATCCAGAGAGCGGCCGCTAAAGATCACCCACAAAATGCTTCTTAGCGTTGGCCAAAGAGTGACAGTTCTGGTCTGCGGGAGAACGGATGGGCTTTTCCATACCACAGCTCAAAGCTCCTCACAAAACGGTCGCCCTGCAGAGGAATGGCGCGGCTATGGCCGCCGGCGCGGATCACATCGCGCACTTGCAGAACTTCTGGTTCGCCATTGCCATAATGGACTACGATGTGGTCAAACTCAACTGGAGCGTTGTTGACCCGGATTTGTAAAAAGCGGTAACGGCCGGCGAACTTGCCGACCTCAATATTGTCATGATCATGCTGGCCGTCAACATGCGACTGGCCCAGGAAAGTCCAGTTGGCCGCATTGGCTGACGGGGCTACGTACAGCACCAGGGCTAAAGCAAAAAGGGAAACAAGAACCTTCTTCATTTTTGTAGTGCTCTCCTCTCGGACTGCCTTATTCAATATGGATATGGAATTTAGGTGTAGAACCGCGCTCATCATGAAGCGTTTATGACCATGATGCAAGTTTTGAGTTTGGTTCTGGTGGATGAAACACGGAACCGAGAGGGAAGTTGCTCAATAGAAAAGAAAGGCCGCCGAAGGGTGGTGAACGAACGTAACATGCTTATGAAAATTGGCGCTTTTTGCGGTGAGCAAAGTGCCAGTGATGTTGACGATCATTTTTGTGCTGGTGCAGCTTTCTGATCGTCGTGTCCGCAAGGTAGGCGAAGCAGGTCGCGGTTGAGGCGATTGGGAGATTTGAAAACCTTTAACCATAGAGGACGCGAAGGAACACAGAGGAAAATCGGGACATTGAATAGCCGCCATTCTCGCGACATCATCGACATTGCACGCGAAAACCCATCATGGATGAACTTCGGGATTGCAGAAAAGTCGCAGGCCAGGCGCCTGCGTTCTACAATCGCAAAAATAAACCGGTGAAAAGACGGTGAATAAATCCCACAGGGACTAAAAATCCACTTGCGGGCAAACCATTGTATTTATTGACGAAATGGGCCTTCGCCAATCCAGAAAAGATAAGATTTTTGAATTACCTTGGTAATAAGTGGACAGTGTTCTGATGGACATTGTGCAAGGGACTTCAGGGTATGATGCCCGTGTTCCTCCTCCCCGAACTTGCATAAGGTGTGTCAACAATGCAGGAAAATTCAGAGACTACCGCCAACACTGCTACTGCCACAGCTACACCCACGGCCCCACGTACTGACCGTCTTGAACTGGTGAAGGAGCTTCCGCGAGGGAGCGTAGGGACAGTTCATCAGGCCAGAAATCCGCAGCAAAACAAGAACGTTGTTCTGCGCAAGTTTGAGGTGCCGGAATGGCTGGACGATGCCGGCGACCTGATCAAGAAGATCCTGGCAGAGGCCAAGGCCGCCACGGCGCTGGACCATCCGAACATTGCGAAGCTGCATACCTGCGGCTACAAAGACTTTACTGTGTTCATGACGGCTGAGTTTATTGAAGGACAGACGCTCAGAGAGCTTACGCAAAAACGCCAGTCGGAAATGGCGGAGGTGCTGCAGTTTGCCAAACAGCTTTGCAGCGCGCTTGACGCTGCGCATGCCAAGGGCGTATTCCACAATTTCCTGAATCCCTGCAACATTAAAGTGCTGCCAGATGGGACGCTGAAAATCCTGGATTTTGGTTTGCTGCGCGATAAGAATTTGCTGTCACAGACTCCGGCGAAGAAGCTGGAGAACGAACCGTATCTTTCACCGGAGCAGGTGAAGAACAAGCCTACAGATCGGGCTGCCAACCTCTTTAGCCTGGGAACCATTTTGTATGAGTTGTATACGGCCCGCAGTCCATTTCACGGCAAGCATTTGGGTGAGATAGACCGCGCCATCAGCGATATTGATCCGCATCCACTGGGGCTGGCGCATCCGCGAGTGCCGGAAGGAATTTCAAGGGTCATATTGAAGGCATTGGCGAAGAATCCTGGTGATCGCTATGCGAGCGGAGAGAAGCTGTTTGCCGCACTGGAAGAAGCATCAAAGGCTGAGCCGATATCCAGCAAGGCAAACGCCACGGGATCGCGGCCTGCGTATCAAGGACCGGGACCTTCAGCAAGCCAGGCGATGAAAGCTCAATCGACAGGTGCGTTTTCAGTGAACCCGTCAATGTGGGCGCCGCCTTCACCTTCAGCAAGCCAGTCATTTAAGGCAATTCCGTCAGCATCCGCGAGCCAGGTGCTTAAAGCGCCTGTGCCCGGTACAACGCGAGCCGCCGCGCAACAGGCAACAACAGCGAGAGCGCGCGTGCAAACTACCAATCACTGGAAGCTGGTGGGAGGAGTGATCGGCGGGCTTTGCCTGATCATAGGGCTGGCAATGATTTTCCAGCACCATCCGTCAGACGCTCCGGAGGCAGTAACCAATCAGCCGCAGGGCTCCGCAGCGAATGCTCCGGCTCCATTTAGCCATCAGATTGCGCCAGCAAAAGCACAAGCAGAGATACAAACGCCAACACAGCCGCAGACACGCGCATCATCTGGACGATCAAGCCGCACAGCAAGAGCTGTACCTGCTGCTCCGGTAGCTCCGGTAGCTCCGCCTGCGCCAAGCGAAGGCCAGTTGACTGTAGTGTCGGTTCCAACAGGCGCATCGGTTGAGATTGAAGGCCGCGCAGGACAATTCTGGAAAGCTCCACAGACTGTCGCAGGACTTGCACCGGGAATGTATAAAGTTACATTCAGCTTGCCCGGCTATGCTCCGGAGACACGCAGCATTCAGATTTCTCCCGGCGCGCGAACACCGCTGGACGTGAAGCTAAACCCTGTGAAAGGTTTTATCACCATTGCAGGCTCGCCTTCCGGCGCAGAGGTTTTTATCAATGGTCGCGATACCGGCAAAGTTACCCCGATTGAATTTCTTGTAGAACCCGGCGCGCAAAATATCGTTCTGCGTAAATCCGGTTATCTTGATGCCAGCACAGAGATGAAGCTGGTGGCAGGCGAGTCAGTGAACTATGCGCCCAGCCTAATGGTCGCAGGACGCACGGATAATATCCGCCTGGTAAACGGCGGCATGGGCAAAATGTTTGGCGGGGGCGGATCAGCAGAAGGCAAGGCGCGGATTGAGATCAAGTCTGAACCCAAGGGCGCTCAAGTCACAGTAAATGGAACGCCGCTGCAAAAGACCACGCCATTAGAGATACAGGTTGAACCGGGCAGCTATGACATCACCATCCAGAAAGATGGTTACAAGCCGGTGAAAGAGAGCGCGATTGTCGGCATCGATGATCGGATCAAGATTGACAAGGCGCTCTCACATTAATTTTTTATTGCTTCATTCCAACCCGCTGGCAATAGCGTTAGAGGAATTCGTTAACTGAATTCAAACACACGCATTGTCACTAAACATCGCCGAGGACATCAACTTCCCCATTGGGAAGATGTGAAATTTTGAGGGTTCCAGCTGCTACCACCTGCATTTCCTTATCGGATAGTATTCTCGCGCCTTTTCTACCCAGTACTCGATTGTCTACATTGTTTGTCATGTTATTAATCCTTTCTCAGGAGAAGCTATCTCTGAATTGCTTTCCTTTCAGAGACGGCCATCCCAATAAGACTGACATCGTAACAACAAAATTCTTTCACGGAGCTGCCGGACTAAATTTTTTCGTGAGTTGAAATTCCACTTTGGGAAGCTGGCAATCAGCGCTCTTGCCTGAATTCATTTTTAGTGGATCGCAGTTTCGGACTTTGTCATGAAAGGGATCTCGCACCTGATATTTTGTCGCTTTGCTCCAAACCGCCGATGATTTGCCCGAGCGAAACAATTCTGCTCCTGCAAGGGGGCTCTGCGCACATTCTCCAATTTGCGGATAAAATGGAAGAAGACCACTCTTCCAACACACAGAGAGACAGATTTGAATTCAAAGATTCGTAATATCGCCATCATCGCGCACGTTGATCACGGTAAGACCACGCTGGTAGATGCCATGCTGCGGCAAAGCGGCGCGTTTCGCGCTAATGAAGCCGTGGTGGAGCGCGTAATGGACTCCAATGAGCTTGAGCGTGAACGCGGCATTACCATCCTGGCCAAGAACACTGCCATCTGGTATCACGACGTAAAAATCAACATTGTAGATACGCCCGGTCACAGCGACTTTGGCGGCGAAGTGGAGCGTGCGCTGAAAATGGTGGATGGCGTAATGCTTCTCGTCGATGCCAGTGAAGGCCCGCTGCCGCAAACGCGCTACGTGCTGAGCAAGGCGTTGGAGGCCGGTCTGCCGCCGGTGGTGGTCATCAACAAAATTGACCGGCCAGACGCGCGCGCGCAGGAAGTGCTCAACGAGCTTTACGATCTGTTCATTGACCTTGACGCCCGCGAAGACCAACTTGAATTTCCGGTGCTTTATACGAATGCCAAGGCCGGAACTGCTTCTGACAGAATTGACGTTCCCGGAGAAAACCTGCGGCCCCTATTCGATGCAATCCTGGCGAATATCCCGCCGCCCTCAGGTGAAGCGGCCAACGCATTGCAGATACTGGTCGCAAATCTTGATTACAGCGACTATCTCGGCCGTCTGGCGATTGCGCGCGTCTTTAACGGCCAACTCAAGAACGGAGAAGAAGTCGGTATTGCCAAGCTCGATGGATCGCTGCAAAAAGTTAAAATCACAAAACTGTTTTCCTTTAGCGGCCTGAAACGCGTTGACATTGATCAGACCGAACTGGGCGACATTGTTGCCATCGCGGGCGTGGAAGGAATAAGTATCGGTGAGACCATCACCAATATTGAAAATCCTGCGCCACTGCCTCACATTGTGATTGACGAACCCACAATCGCCATGCAGTTTTCTGTGAACACGTCGCCTTTCTCTGGACGCGAAGGAACTTACGTTACATCGCGCAACCTGCGTGACCGTTTGCAAAAAGAGCTGCTCACCAATGTTTCTTTGCGTGTTGAAGATGTGGGCGCCACGGATTCGTTCAAAGTCCTGGGGCGCGGGGAATTGCAGCTTTCCATTCTTATTGAAACCATGCGTCGCGAGGGCTATGAACTTGCCGTAGGTAAGCCTGAGATCGTTACCAAGCGCATTAACGGCAAGCTGATGGAGCCGCAGGAAAAGCTGATGGTCGATATTCCGGAAGCATTCATCGGCGTGGTGATTGAGAAGCTGGGCGCGCGCAAAGGCCAAATGCTCAAGATGCACAACCATGGTTCCGGGCGCGTGCGGCTGGAAT
Organism: Candidatus Angelobacter sp.; assembly: GCA_035652415.1. Taxonomy (GTDB): domain Bacteria; phylum Acidobacteriota; class Terriglobia; order Terriglobales; family Acidobacteriaceae; genus Angelobacter. The sequence continues at coordinate 21,689 of DASRDW010000059.1, forward strand.
TTACCATTCCCAGTCGTGGCATGATCGGCCTGCGCTCAGAGATGCTGACCGATACCCGCGGCACGGTGATCCTGAACTCGCTGTTTGACGGCTACACGGAGTGGTTGGGCGAGATTCCGCATCGCATGACGGGCGCCCTGGTGTCCGATCGCAACGGCCCATCGACCGCTTACGCTCTATGGAGCCTGCAGGAACGTGGCGTCTTGTTTGTTGGCGCTGGAGTGGAGTTGTATGAAGGAATGATCGTGGGCGAGAATGCCCGCGAAGTCGATTTGGACGTGAATGCTGTTCGCGAAAAGAAACTGACGAATATGCGAGCTT
>DASRDW010000060.1:0-5912 GCA_035652415.1 Candidatus Angelobacter sp.
TGCAAAAAACCACGGACTGGCGGGTTGACAGCGAAATTGTTAAATTCTTGCGCGGTGCTCATTTGGCATTTAAAGCTGGGTCCTGAACCAAGAGCTATTGAAATCGATACGCTGGGAAAAGTCCATTAAAGCGCTTTGCCATGCAAAAAGCCGGCGGCTGTGACGTTCCTACTGGATAGAAGATGGGTAAAACAGCTAGACTGATTCTCAAGATTTTTTTGCAGGTACAGAAATCATTGCCAGGATCAAGACGGGCTTTGCCGTCGGCTTGCGCTCCGAAGTATTGATCCGGAGTATTGAGATGAGGGAAGCAAACGAATGAAGGCATTTATCTCCGTAGCGTCATTATTCATGATTGTTCTTGTCAGCGGCTGCCTGGGATCAAGCAGCAGCGCCAATGCGCCCACACTTGCGTTTATCTATACTGTGGGATCAGGCTCCAACTCCATAGAGGCGCTAGGAGAGCAGTCCACAGGCGAGTTGATTACACTTCCTATACCGTCCTTTCCCACCAATCCGCGACCGGTATCATTGGCGCTCCATCCTTCAAAGAACTTCCTGTATGCATCAAGCCTTACCGCCAATACGGTTTCAGGCTTTACGATAGATCACACAGGTGGAGTGCTCACGCCCATCGGTACTGCTGCCATACCAACGCCAGTCTGCGCCAGTACCGCGGTGTGCGCCAATCCCATAAGCATAGCCATCAATTCGGCAGGGCAGTTTCTTGTGACCCTCAACCAGGGCGTGCCTGCGCCTGCAACAGTTGTCCCTGCGTCAATCTCGGTTTTCAGCATTGATGCCACCAGAGGATTATTGACTCCCGTAGCCGGCTCTCCGTTTGCATTTCCATCTCTGGTTGCCGGCAACCCACAGGCCTTGTTGATGCCACCCAGCGGGAATGTGTTCTATGTCTCCAACGGCGTTTCCGGCACAATCTCGGCATTTTCTATTGCCTCTGATGGGACCCTGACAGAGATTGCCGGTTCGCCATTTACGGCTGGGACAAACATGACGGGAATGGCCACAGATCCAAAAGGCCAATTCCTGTATGCCTCAGATTTCACCAGTAACACGATTGCCAGCTTCAGTATCCAGGCCAGTGGCGCGCTGGCACCTGTGGCAGGATCTCCCTTTCCAACGAATGCCGGGCCATTTGCGCTTGCAGTGGATGCAAACGGTGCTTTCCTGCTCTCTGCCGGGCAAATCTCGGCTACGGTTTCGTCCTTCTCCATCAGTTCCGGCGTGCTGACTCAAGTGGCCGGTTCGCCCTTTCCGCTGGTAGAGACCGGCAGTCCTCAACCTGCATTCGTGACCGTGGATGTCAGCAATACCTTTGTCTATGTTGCGAATCCAGGGACCCGGAATATTTCCGTATTCACCCTCAAGCCCGATGGCACATTAGTTCCGCTCATCCAGTCACCGTTTGGCCAGGCGGATGGGCCGCAGTGGATGGTAACAACGCAATAGAAAAGTCCACCGGCTGTGAAGACAGCGGCGAAAGAATAGGACAGATAAACTCCGTGGCGATTTTTTACGCTGCCTGGTCCCCACTGTGGCGCGGGCGATGGACTAGGCGGCGCATTTTCTTGTCAGCATAGCCTGCAATACGGAATAGCGATACGCCAGCAAACAGTATCACGAGCCAACACAGACCTAGAATGACCCAAAGAAGCATCTTGTTTACATAGATTCATTTGCGTGCTGCCGGGTTGGCATAGCAAAGCTTATACCGTGCTGGAGCTAGTGTACGGGCGATTTAAATACCTCTCCGCCTTTCATTACAAAATCAATTTTTTCCAGGAGGGAGATGTCTGCCAGCGGATCGCCTTTCACCGCAACAATATCGGCATACTTGCCCTGAGCAACGCTGCCTATGTCATTCTGCATGTCCAGCAATTCCGCGGCGCTGGTGGTGGCGGCACGGATGGCCTGAGCCGGCGTCATGCCGTACTTAACCATGTAAGGGAATTCCTTCGCGGGATCAATGCTCCAGTCAAAGCCGCCTACGTCAGTGCCAAAAGCAATCTTTACGCCTGCTTTAAGTGCACGGTGGAACGTCTCTTCATGGATCTTGAGCATGTCGAGCCAGACCTTGGCTCCGGCAGCAGCGCGTCCTGGGGCTACATATTCGCCTACGAAAATAGTTGGCACATAGAAAATACCTTTTTGCGCCATGGTTTTCAGGTCAGCATCGGAAATGTAGTTGCCATGCTCCACGGAATCCACGCCAGCTTCTACAGAGTTGTGCACGCCATTGAGCGCCATGGCGTGTGATGCCACCTTGTGATGCTCGCGATGGGCCTCATCCACGATGGCGCGCAGCTCGTCGAGCGTGAAGGTTGGAATGTCATCCAGCACGCCATCTGGCCGGACAAAATAGCTGCGATCGGCATAAACCTTGATCCAGTCAGCGCCGTAGCTAATCTGCTCGCGGACAGCCTTGCGTCCATTTTCTACACCATCCACTATCTGCACGCCATGCGGCACTGGCACTTCAGGCGAATATCCCTGCAACGGATACGCGCCGGTTACATCCATGGCGCGCGTAGCGACCCTCATGCGCGGTCCCGGAATAATGCCATTGTTGATGGCTTTCTTCAGGTCAACATCGGCGTACCAGGCGCCTTCGGTTTCAAGATCGCGAATGGTGGTAAAGCCGTACCCCAGCTCTCGCCGGGCTGATCGTGTCGCCAGAATCGCGCGGTAAGCTGTGGACTCCTTCAGGAGCTGTTTGTCATAGTCCTCAGCGGTAATGTCGCCCTGCAACAGCACGTGCGTGTGCGTATCAATCAGGCCGGGAAGGCAGGTATGGTCTGAAAGATCCGTCACGCTTGCGCCCGCCGGTGGATTGGCATTTTCCTGCACCGCAGAAATACGCTCACCCTGCACGGTGATCAGCACATTCTGCACCAGCTTGCCGGTCTCCGGCTGCAACAACGCGCCGCAATGGACGTAATGGACCTGCTGGGGTTGGGGTTTCTGCTCCTGGCCTGTGGCCAGTGCGGCCAGGGCAAACGTGGTTATAGAAAGGATGAAGTTTTTCATCAGTCCCCCCTCAAAGGAAGCTGGTAATCCTATCAAAAGGCAGCAAGCCAAAGCACGTTTGGTTACCGTTGGAGCCAAGTCGGAAAAGGGCAGGTGATCCAGACAATTGCAGAAAAGCTTCACAAAAGTGAGGAGAGGTCTATCCCATAAGCGCTGGATGTTTTATGCTACTATTCAACCCTTTCCCCTTGGACGGAGAACCGTTTTTATGGACCTGGCTCTACGCCCTATGAGCACTTCGCAGGTGCTTGATCGTACGTTCTATCTCTACCGCAACAACTTTGTCTTGTTTGCCGGTATCGCCATCATCACGCCCACGCTTAAGCTGATCGCCCTGCTGATTCAGTTGAATATCTTTGGGCCAATCACAGTGCCGCAGCAGCCTGAAGCAATGACGCCCCAGTTCATGGAGGCGTTTTTTATCCGCATGGTCATCGCATCCATCGTGGGCGCAATCGTCTATCTGGTGGGCACAGCTTTGGCCTCCAGCGCAACAGCCTATGCGGTTTCCATGGTGCATCTGGGCAAGACAACGACTATCGCGGAGTCTTACAGCAAGATCAAGCATCTCTTCGGTCGCATCATAGGTCTACTTTTGATGATCTCTCTCATTACCTTTGGACCTCTGCTGGCCAGCTATGCATTAGTTGTGCTGGCGGCTTTGTCAACGGTAATGCTTGTTAAAGGCGGCGGAAGCCCTGGCGCAGGTATCGTAATGGCGCTGGTACTCATGCTCGGGGGATTGGCTTTGATTGTAGGCGCGATTGTATGGATATTCTTTGCTCTCTGCCGTTATGCGCTTGCCGTGCCTGCCTGCACGCTGGAAGGTTTGCCGGTAATGGTCTCGATTCGCCGCAGCAGGTTTCTGACAAACCGCGCCAAGGGCGGCATCTTAGGCATCATCCTGCTTACCGCCTTAATGACCTTTATTCTCAGCTATGTATTGCAGTTGCCCGCTCTTATTGCCAACAACTCTATGTTCATGACGGCCAAAACACATTTGAGCATACTAGCTACAGTTTGGATTTATATTGCAGATTTCCTTGGTGGTGCTGTAGCCGGACCCATTGCGACAATTGCCCTGGTCCTGGTCTATTACGATCAGCGCGTGCGCAAAGAGGCCTTTGATCTGCAATTGATGATGGAAGCTGTAGGGCAGCAAACGCTGCAACCCATGGCCGCTGCAGCGCCGCCAACAATCGGATGAAACAGCGCTGCGCAATCAATTCCATTCTTGTGTCGGCATTGCTGGCTTGTTTTTGCGCACTGACTGCAGGCGCAGAAAGCATCTCGGTCGCTCAGTATCGGCAGCAATTGCATGACGTGGAGCAGAAAATCGATGCGCTCAAAGCCGATCCCGGTCAGGCTGGCAAGCTGGTTGCCGAAATTCCGGACGCGGTTTCTGTAACCGCAAGCTCCGGCGAAGTCAAAGTCAATTACAAGCCTCTCAAATCTGACCTTGCTACGCTTTCCAGCGCCAATAAAGAAAAGCGTGCGCCGCTGATGAACCAGATCCAGAACTATGTTCAGGCTCTCACGAACGAAGCCGATGCTTATGATAGTGCTGGAACAAATCTTTCTGTCGCGCATGGCAAACTTACTGCCATTCTGTCCACGAAAGAATTCAACAAGGTTCGCGGTCCCAATGTCAAAGATGCGCTGCTGGCCAGGATTTTCCGTTGGATCGCGCGCCATCTCAGGGGATTTGGTGGCAACTCTACTTTTGACCTCATACGGTTTTTCATCTACCTGCTGGTAGCAATTGCCGCCATTTTTCTCCTGATCTGGACCATCCGCCGCTTGCGCCGCCCACAAGAAGAATTGCCGCAGCGCGAGATCATTCCTTTTTCTCCTTCCGCCCGGAGCTGGCGCGTCTGGCTAACTGAAGCGCGCAATCTGGCGCAGCAGCAGGACTGGCGCAATGCCATCCATCTGGCGTACTGGGCCGGCATTTCTTATCTTGAAGAGCACGGCGCATGGAAGCCGAACCGTGCGCGCACGCCGCGCGAATATCTGCGCCTGATCGGTTCCCGGGCAGCGCAATATCCCGTGCTGGCGGCGCTCACGCGCAAGCTGGAACATGTATGGTACGGCTACGGTGAAGCAGAAGAATCTGACTTCCATGACACCCTGAGCCAACTGGAAAAGCTGGGGTGCCGGTGAAGATTGAAAAGAGCGACCGCCGCCTGCTCATGTGGTCAGCGCTGGTGCTGCTGCCTCTTATTGTTGCGGTGGCGTTCCTGTCCCAGGAAGAAGAGGAGAACGTTGTTCCCAGCACTTATTCCGCGCAGAGCCGCGGCGCTAAAGCTGCCTATCTTTTGCTCCAGGACCTTGGTTACAACGCAGAGCGCTGGGAGCAATCTCCCACGAAGCTGCCTGCCGAGGTAGCGCATACTGTTCTGGTTCTGGCATCGCCTTTCCGGACGCCTTCACCCGAAGAAAAAAACGCTTTGCAGAAATACCTGAGCCTGGGCGGCAGGATTCTTGAAACAGGCTCATATCCTTCAGTGTATTTGCCCCATGCAGAGACCGAGCGCGAGCTTCTACCCGCGCCGGAGGGGAAAGAATACCAACCGCAATTGCTCAGCTCGCTCACCCGCGGCGGCGCTGTTCAAATGGCGCCCACCGCATACTGGAAAGACACTTCAACTGCTTTTCTGGCCCACTATGCTGATGGTGACCGTCCGATCGTCGTGTCCTATAAAGTCGGTAAAGGCGAGGTGATCTGGTGGGCTGCCAGCACACCCCTCACCAATGCCGCCATCGCCAAGTCCGGCAACCTTGCGTTGCTGCTGAACTCACTCGGCCAGCCCGGTGAAGTCCACGTTTACTGGGACGAATACTTCCACGGTGAACAGCAATCC
>DASRDW010000061.1:0-6149 GCA_035652415.1 Candidatus Angelobacter sp.
GCGCACTCCATGAACAGTGATGCTGACGTTGCGCCGCCGCGCAAGCTTACCCCGGCATTTTATGGCTGTTATGACTGGCATTCGTCCGTGCACGGACACTGGCTGCTGGCGCGGCTGGCCCGGACTTTTCCTGACGCGCCCTTTGCCGCTGAAGCGCGCGCGGCGCTGCAGCAGAGCCTGACCAAGGAAAATCTGCAGCAGGAAGCTGCATACATAAACGCCGAGGGCCGCACCAGCTTTGAGCGCCCGTATGGATTGGCCTGGCTTCTGCAGCTTGCCGTGGAACTGCGCGAGTGGAAAAAGACTGACCCCACTGATCCAATGCCCGCAGAGCTCGCGGCCAATCTGCAACCGCTGGAGCAGGCAGCAATGGAGCGCCTGCAAACCTGGCTGCCAAAACTCAGCCATCCGGTGCGCTCCGGCGAGCATAGCCAGACCGCATTTGCCCTGGGGCTAATCATCGATTATGCGCGCAGCACCGGCAACCAGGAATTTCTTGATCTCCTGCTCAGGAAGGCGCGCGACTTCTACCTGGCAGATAAAGCTTGCCCACTGGCCTATGAGCCTTCCGGAGAAGACTTTCTCTCTCCGTGCCTGGCTGAGGCCGATGTGATGCGGCGCGTGCTTCCCCAGAACGAATTTGCCGCGTGGCTGCACAAGTTTCTTCCGCAAATTCCCGGTAACGGATCGGGCACATGGCTGCAGCCGGAGAAATCTCCTGACCAATCTGATCCCAAGCTTGCGCACATTGATGGCCTGAACCTGAGCCGGGCGTGGATGCTGGAAGGTATTGCGTCAGGCCTTCCCAAAGGCGACCGCAGGCTTGCCGCGCTGGAAAAGTCCGCCGCCGATCATCGCAGCGCAGGACTGGCTGCCGTTACCGGCGAGCACTATGAAGGCGGACACTGGCTGGGCAGCTTTGCCACCTATTTGACCACGCGGCGTGGAATCACAGAACCATAGGGTGTCTCTGTCAGTTAATTAAGACCAAACGGAAACAGCAACCCGCCCCGTTTCCGGAAAATTCTTGCTAACTCTGACCTTCGACCGCTTGGCCCAGATGCTCCCAAATCACATTCCTTCGCAAAAATAATCGTAACGATCCGGCTTTCTCCTGCACAACCTGTCAGGCCAGAAGTTACTGTCTGGCTCAATGTTGGATTTTTGCTGTCTTTGTGATGCTTTAACTTAGCAGGGATGGCAGGAAAGAAGGAGATAAATGCCTCAACGAGGTTCAGAAAAGCTGAGGCTTTCTGCGGAAAGTCTGAAAAGCACCCTGGCGGCAGCCAAGATTGATCTCTCAATTGAGCGCTGGTGGAAATACGGCCAGCCGCAGATTGACCGGGTCAGCGGGATCATTAACGTCGGCAATGTCGCGAATACCGGCAAGGTTGTGCAAGAACTGCTGGGAGTGCTGAGCCGCGAGATCAATGGGACCATAGAAGTATTTCCCTATGGGATCATCAACCCTGAAGGAGCACGCATAAACGTCACGTACGAACTGGAAGTTGACTGATAGCTGGAAAAACTGGCTAAGCTCCGGGTCGATCAGACCCGGAGCCAGCCCAATGTAGTGAGGTAAGATTCCATGAATTGTTCAGGACCAAACGGCGCAGAATATCGCGTGATCCAGTTGCATCCGGCGCTCCGGTGCAATTTGAAATGTCGCCACTGTTATTCGTCTTCAGGGCCGCGCAATACTGAAGAACTGCCGGCCAGCGTCCTGATCAACGCTCTACAGGTGCTCCGCTGCGAAGGTTTCAACGTTGCAAGCATCTCCGGCGGCGAACCGCTTCTCTACAAAGACTTGTTCCCTGTAATGAAGTTTGCCCGCCAGGCAGGCATGGTTGTCACCATGACTACCAACGGCATGCTGCTCAGCGAGCCGGTAACAGAGCAATTGGCGGAACACGCTCATCTGGTAGCGATTAGCGTGGATGGCATTCCTGAAGCCCATAATCAGATGCGTTCTCATCCCAGGGCTTTTGAGATGATGGCAAAAAACCTGGCCCATCTGCGCAAAGTAAAGCTTCCCTTTGGGCTTATCTTTACACTCACATTGCACAACCTGAACGAGCTTGCGTGGGTGACCGAATTTGCTCTTGAGCAGCAGGCGAGCTTGCTGCAAGTCCATCCCCTGGAAGAAGAAGGAAGAGCGGGAAGTGAACTTGTGGGTGCAGCCCCGGACGAGCTTGAAATTGCACACGCATTTGTGGAAACCGCACGGCTGCAGAAGCTCTACTCCGGACGGTTAAAAATCCAGTTCGACGCCGCAGACAGGGATGTGCTGGCCGCCGATCCCAGTCGCGGATTCTCTATTGCTCCATTGCCGAATGCCGCGGAGACTCCGCTGGCTGCACTGGCAGCGCCGCTGGTGTTGGAGCACGATGGAGCTTTGGTCCCATTCCAGTATGGAGTTGCGCGCGAGTTCCAGATTGCCAATGCCGCCTCGCCGGACTTTTCTCGCGAAATCACACGCTGGAAGTCGACGGGCTATACCAAGCTGTTGCAATTATGTTCGCAGGTTTATAAAGATTGCCTGAGACCAGAGGGATCCCAATATCCGTTCTTCAACTGGTATTCGGCCGTGCTGCGCCATAGCAAACAGAAACAGCTTATGCAGATTGCTTGAACGATCAACGTGAGACACCGTGAAGAAGTGCTGCCGTCTTCGGCGCGCCAGCAGGATCGCCGGCCAACTGGCGGCGCAATCGCTCAAGGTCATCGTGGCCGTCAATGTCATACCAGGGATTGATCAGGACGGTCTTCATGCCGAACTGGTCAAGCTTGGCCGTGGTGGCGGCCAGCGTGGTGGAATGGCTCCATTGGATCTCGGCCAGCAGGCCCACCGGGCAATCATTGAGGCCGATCAGATAAAAGCCTCCGTCGAGCGAAGGCCCGAGAACGGCATCAGCGGTGTTGAGCGCTTTGCGTGCGCTCTCAAGATGCGCGGCGGGCAGGTTGGGCGTGTCGTCGCCGATGGCGAGCACGATTTCACGCCGCTTCAATGCCAGCCTCACGATTTTCTCCAGCCGCTCACCCATATCGCCTTCCGATTGCAACCAGACTTCATGCGGCTTGAAGTACGGGCGCTCGAATCGCGTGGCGGCGGCAATAATGCATTCAGCCCAATCCAGCGTTCGCACCATCGCCACCGTATCTTCCAGAAACGCTTCCGCCAGTTCCGCCGCGCGCTCAGCGCCGAGTTCAGGAATCAGGCCGGCATTGGCTTTGCCTGGCTCCGGCGGCTTGGCGAAGATGGAGACAATGGCGCTTGGCATACGTGTTGACCGGTCCGGAATTATGATGTCAGAGCAGCGCGCCGCAGGAAAGGAAATTTGCTGATGGCACTCTTTCCTGGGCTACTCTTCTCCCACATCATTCTTCCACACGTCACCCCACGCAGCCTTGCGGGCAAGCCGGTAAGCCTGCTTTTGCGATCGCGTGACGGTTCGGTGCTCCATCTGCCCATCCGGCATGCATAGCTCAAGCTGAACATGGCCGCTGTGCTTACCCGGATGCCGCAGGATGCGCGGAAGCTGCGCCTCTGAAGGTGCACGGCTGGCCACCAGATAAGAAAATTTCTCGTCTTCATAACCCAGCGCGCCGCCTTTGAGTTGACGATGCTGAGATGTGCGCTCAACCCGCTGGGCAAAATGGCACCAGTCGCCTCTGGCGGCCATAGGACAGAGATGCTTGTGCGGACAGGGCGCAAGAATCTCTGCTCCGCTTGCAATCAATAAAGAACGGACGGCATTGATGCCGGCAAAATTGCGCGGCGTTCCCGGTTCAATCACCACCAGAAATTGCCTCGCACAAGACCATGCTTTGCGGACCACGGCTTCCGCCGCAGCAGCATTGAGTTCGCCCAGAGCGTAAGAGATCACTACCAGATCATGCGCATCGCAGGAAAAGCCAGAGCGCAGATCGTGCTTGATCCATTGCGCCTGGCGCACCGCAGCAATAGGACTGTGCGCAGCCAGCTTTTTTCCCAGAGTGATCCAATCATCATCAGCCTCAAGCAGCGTGGCGCGGTTGATCGCTGGAAATGTTTCACTGGCGGCAAAGAGCGCAGTACCCGGCCCAGCGCCAAGATCGAGAATACTGGTGATTTCACTCTGCGGATAAAGCAATCTCACTTCAGAGAATATGCGCTGATTGACCGCATAAATCGCAGGTAAACGCACGGCCAGATATGCGGCACGATGCGCGCTATTGGTTAAGACCGGAGAAGAAAAATCTCCGGCCTGATAACGTTGGGAAAGTTGCGCGGCAGCCTGGGCCAGCCGGCGCGCGTCTATCTGCTCGATCTCCTGCTGAACAGCTTCAACCAGGTATGGCGGCAGGCGCATGAGAATCGCGCGGCCTCAGTCCTTGTACTTTACCGAGCATCCATAAGGACGCGTGGCAGGATCGGCCACGGGCTTGCCACTCATCGCTTCTGTGAGCGCAAGAGAAACATAGTTTTTGGAATTCGCGATATCTGACTGGTCGGTGGTTGGATGATCGTCGATTGCGCCGTTGTAGATCAGAGTTCCGCTGGGATCGATGACGAACATGTGCGGCGTGGTCTTGGCGCTGTAAAGGTGCCCCAGCGATCCGCCCGGATCCATAAGGACAGCCGTAGGATCGGCTTTCATGGTCTTGAGGTATTCATTCTCCTGCGTGGGAGTAACAAAACCCTGCGTGCCGGGAGCAGAGGAGATCACTGTAAGCCAGATGACGCCTTTGGCGGTCCATTCTTTTTGCAGGCGCTGCATGTTGCCGCTTTCATAATGCTTGCGGGTGTAAGGACATCCCTGGTTGTGCCACTCCAGGACAACGTATTTGCCTTTATATTCCGCAAGACTTTGTTGCTTGCCGTTGCTGTCAACCGCGGTGAAGCCGGGTGCCGGATCTCCCACTTTGACGGCAAATGCCGACGCAACCAGCGCAGCCACAACAACCATCCGCAAAATAGAACGACGCAGGCTTTTCATCACGCCTCCTTGAATGCGTTTCTCCCGCAATCATTGTATCGACTGGCGCACAGGCGCTTCAATCGTGTAGGCCGGGCCACCGGGCAGTGCCAGCACGCCGCGCAGCATCGGGATAGGCTTCAGCAGCAGATCAGATTTCTTGAGCGTGATCTTTACACCTCTCGCCAGCGGCTCAAGCTTTTGCGGAGCGGGATTATCGATCTGTCCCGGTTCAAGAGGAAAAAATTCTGCTTTCGCGATTCGCTTGCCCGCCAGCACGGCGAGCACGAAATCGTCTTTTTCAGATTTTACGCTCACTTTCCAGCTATGCGGCTTTGGCTGAGGCAAGAGCTTGCGGGTCCGGGCAAAGATGGACGTGGATTGCTGATTTTCTTTTGCAGTCGCCGCCACCGGCAGGCTCAAACGCAGCGAAGAATGCTCAGGAATGCAGACTTCACGGCAGACCAACCACTTGGCATCAGCAGCAATCTGTGCTTCGCCTTCTTTGGCGGAAGCAGGCACACGGAGCGTAACGGGCAGCAAGACTTCATCGTGGTAGCCAAAGTCAGCCAGTTGGGGGATTGGTTGCATCCGCTCCGGACGCGGCCATTGGATTTGCCCGACGTTGAAACCCGGCGGAAGCTGCCACTTCAAGGTTGGGGGCTGGCCGGAGTCTCCGGGGTTGATCCAGTAAATATGCCAGCCGGATTCCAGAACAAAGTGAACGCCCAGTTGCACGTGCGAGCCGGGTTTAGTCGTGGCCTGCTCCGCAAGCAACTCAACGCGCGCATGAGAAGAAGCTGGTTGCTGGGCAGCCATTCCAACAGCAGCAATGCAGCATAAGAAACAGATAGAAATGCGAACCAACGCGGTTGACGCCACAACTCATTTTACGCCACCAATAGTCGGCGAATTGCTTACGCCTACCGCTGTGTGCCGGTTTCTTAGCAGCAAGTCTGAATGACGAATAAAAAAGCGCCGGAGCACCGGCGCTTTGGTGAAGATTTCAGTTCTGTTTGCAGTTCTTACGGCAGTATGTAGCGAATGCTCACGTAGCCAAGCATCAGGTGCGCGTTCTTCGGCGCTCCTGCCGCCACAAACCACGGCGCGCGCGTCAAGTACGACGCCTGCGTGATCAGCAGCACTGCCCCGTATTGCGGGCTCTTCCAGAACGTCTGCGTCCAATCGATC
>DASRDW010000062.1:0-4585 GCA_035652415.1 Candidatus Angelobacter sp.
AGAGGTGCAGCACGAACTTTTTGAAGTGATTGAACAGGAGTGTGATCGCCTAAATCACTTTATTCAGGGCATGATGGACCTGGCAAAGCTGGAAGCAGGCGATATCACGCTGGCCAGCAGAGAGGTCTCCGCGGAGGAAATTGTTGAAGACGCGCTTCAGCGTGCTGAACCTCTACTGCATGACCGTCGCGTGGAAGTCGCAATTCAGCCCGATCTGCCGCCGCTTCGGGTTGATCCACGCCTGATCTCGCAGGTAATCTTCACCTTGTTGGAGAATGCAGCCAAATATTCCAGCGGAGGAACGCCGATCAATGTTGCTGTGGAGCGGGACTCGGACAACATCCGCTTTGCCGTGAATGATGAAGGGCCGGGCATTCCGCCTGAGCTGCGTGTTAAGGTCTTTGAGAAATTTTTTCGCGCGGGCTTTCAGCCGGGGTTCGGCGTAGGCCTGGCAATTGCCCGCGGCATTGTGCAGGCGCATGGCGGCACAATTAGGATTGAAGAAGGCCCCGGCGGGAAGGGCGCAAGCGTTCAATTCTCTCTCCCGGCAGGGCAGGCATGACCAGATGACTGAAAATCCTAAAAAGATCCTTATCGTGGATGACGAATCGCAGATTACCCGCGTATTGCTGCGCGGGCTGGAATCGGCGGGATATCAGGTCAGAACAGCAAATGATGGCCGTACCGGCCTGGAAAGCTTTCGCGCCTGGCTGCCTGACCTGGTAATTACTGATATCTCCATGCCCGGCTTTGACGGCCTTGAGCTTTGCTCGCGCATCCGCCAGATTTCTGAAGTTCCGCTGCTGGTGCTCTCTGTGAAGGAAGACGAGCCTACCAAGGTAAAAGCTTTTGATCTTGGCGCTGATGACTACGTTTCCAAGCCTTTCGGCATGGCTGAACTCACCGCGCGGGTACGCGCTCTGCTGCGCCGTTCTGCACCGCCGCAAGGAGATTCAGCTTACGTCGTCGGCGACTTCAGCATCGATCCGCAGCAGCGTCGCGTAGAAGTTGGCGGCAAGCCTATCCATCTCACCCCTAAAGAATACGATTTGGTCCAATATTTCATGGCGAATCGCGGCAAGGTCCTCACTCATCGCGCGATCCTCTCCGCCGTTTGGGGCAGCAACAGCACTGAGCAGCCAGAATATCTGCGTGTCTTCATCGCCAACCTGCGCAAAAAAGTGGAGAGCGATCCACGCATGCCCAGGTACATCACCACCGAGCCATGGATCGGCTACAGGTTCGACCCGGAATAAGCTTCCTTTTCTCTCTCTTACTGAAATCTTGATGCCTTCTTAATGCCTTGCGGCCTTATGGTCGTCGAGGGAAGAAGCTCTATGAATGCAACCCTGGAAAAACTCCGCCGGCCAGCCATCCCGGTCTTTGTGGCAACCACCGTCATGTTGTCGTTTATTTCTTTCTGGCGCGCCGCAGCCATTGTTCTCGCCGATCTGGCATCTTCAGCCTATTACGTTGGCGGCGATACGGAAAACGTGATTGGCAAAAGCGCGCCGTGGTTTGTTCTGGCTGTAATGCTTTTCAGCTATGCCGTGCGGGCTGTCTACATTGAATCCAGCAGCATGTTCGTGCGCGGAGGCGTTTACCGCGTGGTGAAAGAAGCCATGGGCGGAACCCTGGCCAAGCTCTCCGTCTCTGCTTTGCTCTTCGACTATGTTCTCACCGGCCCTATCAGCGCCGTTTCCGCAGGCCAATACATGGCCGGGTTCGTGCAGGACCTGAGCGCGCGGCTTGGCCATCCTATACACGTCCCCATGAACGCGTTTGCCGCCGCGTTCGGCGTTGTAGTCACAGTGTATTTCTGGTGGAAGAACATTCAGGGAATTCACGAGTCCAGTCAAAAATCCCTGCGGATCATGCAGATCACTACCGTGATGGTTGTAATCCTGATCGGCTGGTGCCTGTTTACGCTGTCGCGAACCGGGTTCCACCTGCCGCCCTTCCCCGTTCCTGCAAACATGAAGTTGAATGGTGGATTTTTCGGGTGGCTCTCAGGTTCGTGGTTTTCACGGTTAACTTTTGTTGTCTTGGTAGTGGGCTTTGGCCACTCCGTGCTGGCAATGAGTGGAGAAGAATCTCTGGCCCAGGTGAATCGGGAAATTAAGGCGCCCAAACTCAAGAACCTTGAGCGGGCGGGGCTGGTGATCTTTCTGTACAGTCTTCTGTTTACCTCGCTTGTCTCGTTCTTCGCGGTCATGATTATCCCCGATAGCGTGCGCCCAACGTACTTTGGCAACTTGATAGGCGGCCTGGCCATGTATATGACCGGCCCTTACACCCTCAAGCTGCTGTTCCAGGGCTTTGTTGTGATCGTTGGCGCATTGATTCTTTCCGGCGCAGTCAACACGGCAATTGTGGGCGCCAACGGCGTTTTGAACCGAGTGAGTGAAGACGGCGTGCTGACTCCCTGGTTCCGCCGCCCGCATAAAAAGTATGGGACCACATTTCGCCTCATCAACCTGATTGTCGGCCTTCAGGTATTGACCATCGTCATCAGTGGCGGAAATGTTTATCTGCTGGCAGCGCTCTATGCCTTTGGCGTGATCTGGAGCTTCGCATTCAAGGCGCTTGCCGTGCTGGTGCTGCGCTTTACTCACAAAGAGCCGCGTGAGTGGAAAGTTCCGGGAAACCTGAAGATCGCCGGCACAGAGCTCCCAATTGGCCTGGGGCTGATCGCGCTTATGCTTTTCCTGGTGGCGATCACTAATCTTTTCACCAAGCCATCGGCTACGGTCGCCGGCGTGGCTTTCAGCGCTTTCTTTTTCCTGCTCTTTACGTTCAGCGAACGCCTCTCTGCTCGCATCCGCAAAAACGCTGACCATGTGGAACAGTTTCGCGTTTATAGCAACCGCGCGCTCACCGACAAAGTATTGAGCGTACGGCCAGGAAATGTCTTGGTGGCGGTGCGCGATCCTAACAACCTTGCTTACCTGCGCGAAGTTTTGCAGCGGACCGATACCTCCCGCCAGGACGTTGTGGTGATGACCGCACGGCTCTACCATCGTGAACATTCTTTCAGCGGCAGCGCCACCTATGAAGCCAAAGACATTTTTGACCATTACGAGCAAGAATTATTTAGCGCCGTAGTTTCTGCCGCCGAAAAACAGGGCAAACCCGTTTCCCTTCTGGTCGTCCCCGGTAGCAATGTATTTGACACTATTCTGCTCACGGCGCAACAGCTCCATTCCGACAAGGTTGTTACAGGCTATTCAGAAAAGCTCTCTCCTGATCAGCAAGCCAAGCTGAGCGGCGACGCCTGGGAGCACCTGCCTGAACCCAGACCGCGATTGTCCCTCGAACTGGTCGATCGCAACGGGACAACGGTGCAATATTGCCTGGGACCGCATACGCCGAACCTGCGTCCTGAAGATGTTGAGTTGATGCACTCCATCTGGCTGGACCTCACGAAAGATGTTGAGTTCAGCGGCCTTCACCATTACCACGTGGTAGCGCTTGCCTTGCGTGAGTTGCAGCTTCAGCTCAAGACGGATGCGCGTGAAGAGCTGTTGCAGGAGCTATCGCATGACGTGCTAGGTATTACAAGTCTCAACGGCAGCGGCATAGGTGCGGCGCTCGATAAGAAGTGTTGAATTCGGAGGAAACTTGTCATCCACCCTTGGAAGATTTCTGTCACTCATCGCTGTCATCTTGTTGCTGGCTCTGTTTCCGGCCACTTCCCACGGTCAGGCATCACCGGAAAGTGGTGGTTCCACAAGCTTGTCTGATCACGAACGCGAATTGCTCGAGAAGATTGATCGCCTTGAGCGCCGCGTTGCCGAACTGGAAGCACGGGAAGGAATATCATCCAACGTAACGCAGCCAGCTCCAGCATCCACAACGAACCTCACGACAGCCACGGCTGCAAATCAGCCCTTGGCAGCAAACTCTGCTGCAGACTCCTCCTCTTCTCCTTCCACAAGCGAAGCAGAAGCTCCTTTCTCCTTTGCCGACTTCACTTGGTTGAACGGCAACAGCCGCACCACAGAGTCGCCGCTAGATTCGAAGGTCTTCACCGGCGAGTTTCGAGCAGACGTCAGCTACATTTATGACTTCAATCATCCCCAGGACCACACGCTTACCGGCACCAGCGAGAGCGGACGGACTGGAGAATTTCAGGTGCAGCAACTGGGCGTAGGCGGAGATTTTCACTATGGCAACGTGCGTGGCCGCGTGATGACGCAGTTCGGCATGTATTCCACCATGACACCGCGCAATGATGCCAGTCCTGGACGCGGGCAGTGGAACCTGGCCGATGCTTACCGCTATCTTTCAGAAGCCTATGGCGGCTACCATTTCAACGTTCTACATGGGATCAACGTCGACGCAGGCATTTTCATGTCTTACGTCGGCTTGTTCAGTTATTACAACTTCGATAATTGGGCCTATCAGCCGTCCTATGTTTCGTCGAACACTCCCTGGTTCTTCAATGGCATACGCGTTCAGATTTTTCCCACAGAAAAATTGAAGATCGAACCGTGGCTGGTTAACGGCTGGCAATCCTACGGCGTGTTCAACGGGCGTCCGGGCGGCGGACTCCAGGTCTTATGGCGGCCAAACGGAGCAGTCT
>DASRDW010000063.1:0-10799 GCA_035652415.1 Candidatus Angelobacter sp.
ATGACCGCCGGCAGCGGCATCATTCATCAGGAGATGCCCAAGGGCGACTCCACCGGACGCATGCACGGCTTTCAGTTGTGGGCCAACCTGCCTTCAGGGCTCAAGATGACCCCGCCGCGCTATCAGGAAGTGAAGGCCGCAGAGATTCCGCAAATCACCGACGATGATGGCACGCACGTGCGCCTGGTGTGCGGAAGTTTCTGGGGCAAGAAAGGCCCCGTGGATGGCATTGCTGCCGATCCGATTTATCTTGATGTCTCGGTCGCGCCGGGCCGAAAGAAATCTCTGCCGGTTGAGGTCACGCGCCACGCCTTTGCTTATGTGTTCGGTGGATCGGGCAAATTCTGCAACGCCTCAGAGCCGCTGGCTGTGCCCACAGAGGCCGTCGGATGGCTTGATACCGCTCCGCCATCCGCCGCCGAAAATCGCTCGCTGGTGCTCTTTGATCGCGGCGATGAAGTGGCCGTGCAGGCCGGCGATGAAGGCATCCGCTTTCTGCTGGTCTCCGGCAAGCCGCTGGAAGAGCCGGTAGCCTGGTATGGCCCAATCGTGATGAACACGCAGGAGCAGCTCCGCCAGGCTTTTACCGAACTGGAGAAGGGTACTTTCCTGCAGACGAAGAACGTCTAAAGTCGGGATAAAATAAAGAACACTTCCGGAGTGAATTGGCGGGAGAATTCTGCGACTTACATTTGCCGCCATCATCTAATATTCGAGCAAATTGATATGAAACTGATCGTCTATACCGCTCCGTGGTGTGGCGACTGCCGCGTGGCTAAGCGCTGGCTCGCCCAAAACAATATTGCCTACCAGGAAATCAACATTGAAGAGACGCCTGGTGCGGCTGAGGAAGTAATCCGCCAGACCGGCAAACGCGCCATCCCTCAGTTCGTGCTCAACGATCAGTGGATCCAGCCTTATGTTCCAGGCATGGGCTTTAAATACCAGGAGATGGCCGAGTTGTTCGGCATCAACAAGAACAACCCGGTTTAGCGCAGAAGATCTAGCTCAGCAAGTCTAGCTCTCTTTTGTGCTTGGCTCCTCCACCGTTGTTGTCTCCCCAGGTTTAGCCTGGTTCGCAGTTTTGCTCGTTCCGCCAAAGCTCCGCCAGCGCAATGATGGCGGAACCCTGAGGTGCAAAACCCGTTCGCGGAGATGTTCTTCCTGCACGGAATGCTCACGCGCTTTCAGCAGATCTGGCAATGCAATCATGCCCAGCAATTCCTGTCCGTCATCCTGATGCACCACAGGGAAACGGGTAAGGCCGGTTGCGGCCATGCGGTTCACAACCAGTCGCAAAGGCTCATCAGGATATGCAACCACAGGGGATTGGGAGGCAATCATGTCTGAGAGGCGCACGTGCAACTCATTGCCGTCGCGCACATCCTGCAGGATCTTCATGATATCGTGGCGCGTCATTACGCCAAGCAGGCGCTTGTTCTCGCCCACCACGGGATAAACGCGCTGGCCGCGCGAATCCATATTGCGCTCAAGGACGGCTTGTAGTTCTGCAATCGTGGCTTCAGCGGGAAAAGCGGTGATTTTGGTCCGCATCACGTCTCCCACTGCCAGCGCTTCCAGCGGATCAACAACGTATTCGCACGAAAGATGGTGGCCACGGCGGCTGATTTTTTCCGTGAGGATGGAGCGGGCCATGGTGAGCACAGTAAATGAATGCGCGGTCACACAGGCAATCAAGAGCGGCAAGATCGAATGATAATTACCTGTGAGTTCAAAAGCGAAGATCACGCCGGTAAGAGGTGCGCGCATGGTGCCGGCCAGCATCGCGCCCATGCTGATAAGCGGCCAGAAACCCGCTCCCTGGTGAGGAAGAAACATCGCGTCCACTGCGCCCAGCGCGCTGCCCATCATCAAAAGAGGAGCAAGGACGCCGCCAGATGTCCCTGATCCAAGGGAAAAGCTCCAGATCAGGCTTTTGACAATGAGAACGCCCAGAATCATCTCGACTGTGGCATTCCCCTGCAAAATCTGCTGAATCACGTCATAGCCCACGCCGAGAGCGCGAGGATAAAAGTAACCGCCAATGCCGATGCCAAGGCCGCCAATGGCCGGCCACCACATCCAGTGGACTCGTTTCAAATGAGAAAAGGCATCTTCAAAGGCATAAACCATTTGCGTGACCAGAGCGGCAAGGCAGCCGCTCAGGAACCCGGCAAGCAGGCAGCCGAAGAGAATAGCAGGCGCCCACACAACATCATGCGCTGGAGTGGGAAATATGGGGCCAACGCCCAGCAGATGCACACGCGCAGCGGAAGCAGTAATGCTGGCGAGCGCAACCGGGATAAAGCTGCGCGGCTTCCATTCAAACAGCAACAGCTCTACCGCAAGCAGGATGGAAGCAAATGGCGCAGCAAATGTCGCGGACATGCCCGCCGCAGCGCCGGCAACCAGAAGCGTCTTTCGTTCCGCCGAGGTGAGATGGAAGAACTGGGCGATCAATGAACCGAACGCCCCGCCGGTCATAATGATTGGGCCTTCTGCGCCGAACGGACCACCTGAACCGATGGAGATCGCAGTGGAAACGGGCTTAAGCACCGCGAGCCGCGGCTCAACCTTGGCGCCGCGAAGAAGAATGGCCTCAATCGCTTCAGGGATTCCGTGTCCGCGAATCTTGTCTGAACCAAACTTGGCCATCAGGCCCACAATGAGGCCGCCAACCACAGGCACCAGGATTACCCAAAGGCCAAGGTGAGCATCCCCTGGTGAAGCCGGAGCCATACTCCAGCGATGAAAGAAAAATAGGTTGGTAAAAAAAGCGATGAGCTTTAGCAGCACCACTGCTACATAAGCCGAGACCACACCAATAACGATGGCAAGCAGGGTGATAGGTAAGACCCGCCAGGTTGTGGTGAAGTCTCCAAGTGTTTCAGCTGAGGCTGAAAGATGTGGTGTAACGGGCCGCGCCTGAGTTGGTTCGTTCATGAGCCAGCTTGTCTGGTCCCTTCTGTCCGTGGTTTCAATTGTACGGTAGTTTGTTTCGCCGGATGTTCACTGTTGCCGGTTAAGCGGAAAATACTTCCTACCAGAGACGGCCCCATGTCCCGCAGTTCCTGGCGGGCCGCTGTGCCCAGGCTGCGGAGAAGGCTTTCTCCTTCCGGCGTAACGGAAAGAGTAACCTGCCGGCGGTCACTCCCTGATCTGGCCCGCCGGAGCAGGCCTTTTTCTTCACAGCGATCCACCAGCTCTACCATGCTGTTGTGGTTCAGCTGCATGCGTTCAGCTAGCCGGCTAATGGTGGGGGTTACATCGCGGGGCAAGCCTTTAACGGCCAGAACTAATTGATATTGCTGGGGATTCACGCCCATTGACCGGGCTGCTTCTTCCATGTGGCGAAGAAAAAGTCGCAATTGATAACGGAACTCTCCCAACGCCAGGTATTCCAGCTCGCTTAATGGCCGCAAATTCTTTCCCTTTGACATTTTATATCGCTCCGCGACATAATGTACAGCATTCTGCTAGATTCGAGCCTGGGCCTTCGCATTGGCACCTAACCCGATGGAAGGCCCTTTTCTTTTCCTTGCTGTATTTTGATTGTAAATTCCCGCTGGCTGGAACATTAAATTTAACTTCTGCAGACCGGCCCAGTCTAGATTTTCTGGTTCAAGTTTGCTGGTTCAAATTGGCACAAGCAAGGCACCAGAGTTTATGATCTGATGTCCATTTAACCAATTGAGCCCCAAGGAGCCTGCTTGATACCCCGCTATACGCGCCCGGAGATGGACCGAATCTGGAGTGATGAAAACAAGTTCCGCTGCTGGTTGCAGGTGGAAACTGCCGCCAGCCTTACCCTTGCTGAAGCCGGGATTGTTCCCCATGAAGCCGCCAAGGCCATTGCTGAAAAAGGCGATTTCGACCTTTGGCGCATTCAGGAAGTGGAAGCCGAGGTAAAGCATGACGTGATCGCCTTTACCACGGCCGTGGCGGAAAAAGTTGGCCCTGAAGCGCGCTGGCTCCATTACGGGCTGACCTCAAATGACGTCGTGGATACAGCGCAGGCGCTGCAGATCAAAGAGGCTTCACGCATCATTGCCAACGATTTGGAGCAATTAAAAGCAGTCCTGGCGCGCCGCGCGCATGAGTTTGAGCACACGCCTACCATTGGGCGAACGCACGGCATCCACGCCGAACCAACCACCTTTGGTCTGAAGCTGGCCAACTGGTACGCTGAGACCGTCCGCAACATTGAGCGATTCAAGCGCTCAGCGGAAGAGATGCGTGTGGGCAAGCTCTCCGGCGCAGTGGGAACATTCGCGCATCTGGAGCCTGAATTTGAAGAAAAGATCTGCACTCGCCTGGGTCTGACTGCTGCTCCAATCTCCACGCAGGTAATCCAGCGCGACCGCCATGCCTACTACATTGCAACCCTCGCGACCATCGCTTCCACGCTCGATAAGATTGCCACGGAAATCCGCCACCTGCAGCGGACCGAAGTCCGCGAAGCCGAAGAGTATTTCAGTGAGAAACAAAAAGGCTCTTCCGCCATGCCGCACAAACGCAATCCTATTACGTGCGAGCAGATCAGCGGCCTGGCGCGCGTGGTGCGCTCCAATGCCCAGGCAGCGTTTGAAAACGTGGCCCTCTGGCATGAGCGCGATATCTCACATTCCTCGGTAGAGCGCGTGATCCTGCCCGATTCCACTGTCCTGGTGGATTATCTGCTGGCAAAGACCATCCACCTGATTGATACCCTGATGGTCTATCCCAACCGTATGCTGAAAAATCTGGAATCAACCGGTGGTCTGGTCTTCAGCGGACAGCTATTGCTGGACTTGGCTGAGCACGGCATGTCGCGTGAAGATGCGTATCGACTGGTGCAGAAGCACGCCATGCGCGCCTGGAAAGAAGACCTGAACTTCCGCGAGTTAGTGATGTCCGATCCTGAAATCACTTCACGCGTGCCAGCCAAGCAGATTGAGCAGGCATTTTCAATTGAGCGACAGTTAAGGAATGTGGAAAAGATATTTAAGCGGGTGTTTGGGGAGTGATGTTGTGCAATCCCGAGCGGAGCGAGGGAACCCTATAGCCGCAAAACTTAAAAAGTTTATTTATGTCCTAAACTGATCTATGACAATAGCGACCCCTCGCTTCGCTCGAGGCTTCGGAGCCCTTCCGCGAATTGGTAATGAACGATCCTGAAATCACTTCACGCGTCCCTGCCAAGCAGATTGAGCAGGCTTTTTCAATCGAGCGGCAGTTGAGGAACGTGGGGAAGATATTTAAGAGGGTGTTTGGGGAGTGATGTTGTGCAATCCCGAGCAGAGCGAGAGAACCCTATAGCCGCAAAACTTAAAAGGCTCTCCATGTCCCAAACTTATCTATGACTATGTAGAAACCTGATATTTTCCTCAAAAGGGTTTCTGACTATAGGATTCCCTCCCCCTTCGCAAAGAACGCTTCAGGGTCGGGATTTCAGAAAAAGCTACACCGAAATGGTAAACGAAGTCTCCGTCCTGATCACTGGACGGTACATTGTGTCGCGTTCAACCGGTTCGCGGCCGGCTTCGCGGATCAGGCGCTCCAGTTCCTTGCGTACCATGCCTTGCGGTGTGGTAGCGCCGGCATCGTGATAGATTTTTTCTTCAATCACGGTCCCATCAATGTCATCGGCGCCAAAGCGCAGTGAGATCTGCGCGATCTTGGGTGAGAGCATCTGCCAATAGGCCTTGATGTGCGGAAAATTATCGAGCACCAGGCGGCCGATGGCAATTTGCTTGATGTCCAGCATTCCCGTAGTCACAAACAAGTGTTGCAGCGGCGTATTGGCGGGATGGAAAGCCAGTGGGATAAATGTCTGGAAGCCGTGGGTTTCGTCCTGCAGTGCGCGCAGGCGAAGCATATGGTCGGCGCGGTCTTCCTCATTTTCAATGTGGCCGTAAAGCATGGTGGCGTTTGATTTCAGCCCGATCTTATGCGCTGTGCGGGCGGTCTCAAGCCATTGTTCGCCGTCAATTTTGTGATCGCAGATCACGCGGCGCACGCGCTCATTAAAGATTTCCGCGCCGCCTCCGGGCAGCGAATCCAAGCCGGCATTTTTGAGCTGCCGCAAAGTTTCTTCAATAGAGAGCTTGGCGCGCTTGGCCAGAAAAGCGATCTCCACCATCGTCAGCGCCTTAAGATGCACCTGCGGGAAGCGAGCTTTCAATCCTGAAATCAGGTCAAGATAATACTGAAACGGCAAATCGGGATGCAGCCCGCCGACGATGTGAAATTCCGTGACAGCTTCTGAATAGCCTGAAGCCGCAGTCTCAAAAGCCTCTTCCAGCGCCATGGTGTATGCGCCGGGCGCATCCTTTTTGCGGCCAAAGGCGCACAGCCTGCAAGCCGCCACACAAACATTAGTTGGGTTAATGTGCCGATTGACGTTGAAATAGGTCACACTGCCGTGGAGCCGTTCGCGCACATGGTTGGCCAGCCAGCCGATGGCAAGAATGTCAGGTGAGCGGTACAACGTGACTGCGTCGTCAAAGCTCAGGCGCTCTCGGGCAAAAACTTTCTCGGCAATCGACTGGAGCCGGGAATCGTCAGTCTGGAATTCGTGCAGCGGTGCAGAGGCGCTGGTAGCCATATCTAAAGGATAATACAAAATCCCTTAAACCTGAGCTGAGTACCCTGATCAGAGATGTTCACTAGCGAAAGATAAATTCGCCAAAACAGGTTGGTGCTTATCGGGATCAGTGGATCAAAGACCCCAGGTGACAGGCACAGGAACAAAGTTAACTTTGGATCAGGCAAGCCCATTGCGGCTTTGGAATCTGCGCTCAAAAATGTCAAATCATAGGATTGGCCTACAAAAAACAGAATTCCATAGATATACAGGTTTTGAGCGTTGGAAACATGCATTTAGTCCCACCCAAACACCTGCCGATGCAAGAATAAACACTATATATATCCCTGTTTGGTTTAATGATATTTAATAATATTAATAATTCTCATAATTTTATTTGTTTTTATTGGGCTGCACTATTTCAGCACCAGAAGGAGATCAGAGCTCCCGTTTGGTCACAGCCGTGCTCATTTGTAAAGTAAGGCAAAGTTCAGTTTTTCCATCAAGTCAAGAACTATGGGCACTTTGGGAGAGTGCCAAGAACCCCCATCTTCACGAGACACAGGAGAGCAAATGAAAAACCGATGGTCACTCATTGCCATTTTAAGCTGTCTAGCGCTCTTAAGCAGTAGCAGCTTGCTCGGGCAGGTAACAGCCAATGCCAGTCTGCAGGGCACGGTCGTAGATAAAACCCAGGCCGTAATTGGAAATAAGGCCGAAGTCACACTCACCAACAAAGCAACGGGCGCTGTCCGTACCACCAAGACAAGCGATACCGGCGAATACAGTTTTGAATCCCTTCAGGCCGGAATTTATGCGATTAAAGTCACGGCTCCGGGATTCTCCAGTGCAGAAGTAAAAGATCTGGAAATCCTGGTTGGAAGAACTGCAACGCAGAATTTCACTTTGAACCCGGGCGGAGTAAGCGAAACTGTAGAAGTAACTGCCGCGGCCCCGCTGGTTGATCAGACCAAGACTGACGTCAGCACAAACATCACTCCTCAGCAGATTACGTCGCTTCCGCTGATTGGCCGCGACATCGCCGATCTGGCATACCTGGCGCCTGGCGTAAAAGCTGCTGACTCTTACGACCCGACCAAAAATCGCTATGCCATCCTTTCAGTCAATGGCCATGATGGCCGCAACGTAAACGTGACAGTGAACGGTGTCGACAACAAAGACAATACGGTAGGTGGACCTGTAATGCAGCTACCCGCCGAAGCAGTGCAGGAATTCGCAATTTCCACGCAGCGCTTCTCTGCCGTGAATGGCCGCTCGGCAGGCGCCGCGATCAACGTGATCACGAAGTCTGGATCCAATAACTTCCACGGTTCCGCGTTTGGCTTCTTCCGCGCTCAAGCCCTGAACGCAGACCAGAAGACCCCGAACGGCGACGGCACCACTTCTTCCATCAACCCGCCGTACTCTCGGCAGTGGTTCGGCGGCTCCATTGGTGGACCGATCAAGAAAGACAAATTGTTCGCGTTCTTTGCTTTTGAACGCCAGCGCGAGCATACCTCGATTGCTGAATCTCCCGCTGCATTTCAGGAATTGTCACTGGTAACGAACCTGGGTGCGCAGCCGGCTACCACGATCCCAACGCCGTTCTTTGAAAACCGTCTCAACGGCCGCCTTGACTACGTTTTCAATCCCAATAATTCCGCCTATCTGTCGGTATCCACGCAGGCCAATAACAGCCTGAACGACCAGAGCAACGGTTTATTTGATTTGACTGAAGGCAATTTCACCAAGAACCACCTGCAAGTTGCCAATTTGACGGTGAACTCTACCTTAACCCCCACGCTGATCAACCAATTCACGTTTGGCTTCCAATACTGGAACAACCTGATTGACAGCAACGGCCGCACCCCGCTCTTCACGTTCCCAACCGGCATTGAGTTCGGCACCAACACCAACGTTCCACAGAACTCAATTCAGCGTAAGTACCAGTTCAAGGACGACATTGCCAAGACCATGGGCAGGCACACCTTCAAAACTGGCGTCGACTACATCTGGACACCATTTATGGGTGGCTTCTTTGAGTCCAACCCAACGCTCGAGCTCGATTTCAACCAGTTGCCCAGCGCCATTCTGGCGTTACCACAGGGCTTCAACACTCCCGGGCTGCTGGTTGGCGGCAACAACAACGGAAACGGCATGAGCATCTCGGTGGGCGATCCCACTTTTATCATCAGGGATGCAAAACAGCTTGGTTTGTATTTCCAGGACGATTGGAAAATGACCTCACGTCTCACTGTCAATCTTGGCCTCCGCTACGACAAGGATTTTGATTTTGTTGGCGGATCTGACATCGGTGACAGCCGCACCTTCCAGGAACTGCACGCAGCGGCAGCATTCAGCCCGCTGGCAGCCTCACTGGTGTCGAAGAAAGCCAATGACTACAGCAAAGGCTTCAGCCCACGCGTTGGATTTGCTTATGACTTAAACGGCCATGGCAATCACATTTTGCGTGGCGGCTTCGGCATGTACTATGACAATACCTTCCAGAACATTCCGTTGTTCATGGAGCAGCAGGCTAACCCGACGATCTTCCAGCAAGCGTTCTCGCTCAACGGCGCTGGCGATATCGTGCCCGGCACTGGCATACCATTATCGGCATGGCATTTGGGAGATCCACTGCCAACGATTCCAGCCCCTCAAGCGGCACTGCTCGAAGGCTCCACTGGCCGCCTTATGGACCCCAACTATCGCACTCCGGTGACGGAAGAGTTTAACGGAGGTTATACATGGGCGATCAACAGTAAATCAGTTTTTGAAGCCGAGTATGTTCATGTGCTCAGCTTGCATGAAAACAAAACCATCAATGTAGATGCGAATACTCCAATTGATCCTTCGAACATCTCTCTCGGATTCTTCCACCCGCTCGATGCCGCGTTCACGGACGCGGGCGTGCCGTTGCTGGGCAGCGTTCGTGACGAGCAATCGATCGGCCGCTCGCGTTATGACGGCCTGAACCTGAGCTACCGTCAGCGTGGCTTCCACCGTATGGATCTGACCGCGAATTACACCCTGGGACGTGCCGTGGGTTATGACGAAGGTGTTGCCGCATTCCGTAACTATCCAAGGGATCCGCACATCCCGCTTGCGGCGATTGACTTTGGTCCGGCGGCTAATGACGAGCGGCACCATCTGACACTGGCTGCTATCGGCCATTTGCCTTGGGGTCTGGAGGCTTCGCCCATCCTGCAGTTCGGTTCGGCGCGGCCATATAACGCGATTGGACAGAGCAACCAGATAGGCCTGGGCGGTGGTAGCCAAGCTCAAGTACTTCTTGCTCCGGGCTGTACAGAGCAGGGATACTACAATGGAACCTGCGGCTTGAATCCAATCTTTAACTTGCGTGGTGATCCGTATTTTGACATGGATGCCCGTTTGGCAAAGAACATCAAGTTGGGTGAAAACCGGAACCTGCAGCTCATGTTCCAGGCCTTCAACCTTACGAACCATGCCAATTACGGCAATAACTTCGACGGAACCGAGGGGCTTGCGAGTTTTGGACACCCGATCGGGTTCATCAATCCCACCAGCAGCACGCTGCCGCGTGCGTTCACCGGCGAGTTTGGAGCGCGTTTCACCTTCTAACTCGCAAACACTGCTCAACAGCAAAGGCCGGCAGCAATGCCGGCCTTGTTTTTTGGTGAAACAAAAAGTTTTAAAAAGTTAAAGCAATGATGAATCAAAGCTTTTCTGATTCATGCGATCACGCGCCTTCCGCGATCATGGCGATTGTTCTATCCCTGGTTGCCACGCTCCAGCTTCAGGCGAATGTTCACAAAGTTGTAAGGTGGCCACGGGCCGGTGTATTTGAAATTCAGGCGGTCGCCGAATTTCTGGGCCACGCGGTTCACGGCGGCGTCAAAATCGTTCTCCCGCGCTTTCTGGATCAGAAACGCGGCATTCATAATCATCTTGTCGCCAATGGGCTTGTTATCGCGCGAAGCCACGCACACGGCGCGCAGGCCATCATAAATTTCCCGGACGTAGTTGGCGGCCAGCTCCGCCAGTGCTTTATCAATCATGCGGCCAAGCTGCATGCGGGCAAAATACGTTGATTGCAGGTGCTTGCGGGTCAGTTCCTGGTGGAAGCGGTGGATCTCTTCATGCTCACGCTGCAGCTCTTCAATAATGCGGTCACGGTCCCAGGTAACTTTCAGGCCAAACTCTAGTTTGCCGGTCATCTGCTTGAGCACGTCTTTTAGTGAAGCGTAAATGC
>DASRDW010000064.1:0-18778 GCA_035652415.1 Candidatus Angelobacter sp.
CGCGGTGGGGCGCGGCTTACACGCCAGCGCGTGTGGCAGATGGTAAACAAAGCCTCAGCTTCCAGCCGCCATGCCAGCCCGCACATGCTGCGCCATAGCTGTGCCACGCACATGGTGGAAAACGGCGCAGACCTGCGCACAGTGCAGACGATCCTTGGCCACGCCGATATCTCCACCAGCCAGATTTACACCCATGTGGCCCTTGACCGGCTGAAGAACGTTTATCGCAAATTTCATCCTCGCGGCAAAAGCACGTCCGCGCCGGAGAACAACCAATGAAGCAGGCGACAAGCCCGGTCAGTCCAGAGATACAGAAAGGTATCAGCAAATTTCTGCAATCGCTGGGCGGAGAACGAAATGCCTCCGCGCATACGCTCCGCGCGTATAGAAATGAATTGCTTCGCTTTGCTGAGTACCTGGGGCCGGAGATGCGCTGGAAAGATATTGACCACGTAACCATCCGTGGCTTTCTCTCGCATCTGCATTCCTGTGGGCTGAGCAAGGTATCAATGGCGCGCGCGCTTGCGGCGTTACGCTCCATGTATAAATGGCTAGCGCGTGAAGGGATGGTTCAGCAGAACCCCGCAGCTCTGGTATCCACTCCTCGGTTGCCCAAGAAACTTCCTCGTGTGCCAACCATGGAAGAGATCAACGGGCTTCTTAACACTCAGATGCCGGAGACGGCGGCGTTTCCAGAGCGTGATCGCGCGATCTTTGAACTGCTCTACGGCTGCGGGCTGCGCAACTCAGAGTTGGTTGGAATAGAGCTGGGCGATATTGAGGAGGCGAACGGCGTCATCCTGGTGCGCGGAAAAGGCAAGAAACAACGGTACGTACCGTTGGAAGGCGCCGTGGCGGAAGCGCTGCAAGCTTATCGCGGAGCACGGCAGAAAATTCTAGATCAGATACGCAAAACAACACGCCGCTTATTTATCAATCAGCGTGGCGGCCCGCTCACTACGCGCAGCGTTGGCCGGATTGTGAAACAGATTGCGGTAGCTAAGGGCTTGCCTCCGGACATACATCCTCACACCCTGCGCCACGCATTTGGCACGCACATGCTGAGTGAAGGCGCTGACTTGCGTGCGATCCAGGAACTGCTGGGGCATGAGCGCCTCTCAACCACGCAGAAATATACCCAGCTCTCCATAGGCCTGGTAATGGAGGTATATGATCGGACTCACCCGCGAGCCAAGTAACCTATGCTGAGGCGCTGTTAACAAAGTCGATCAAAACGTTTGCGGGCTAGCCTAAACGCAGGACTTATGCAGCCCGCTTTGGTGGTTTCTTTTTCGTACGAGCCTTAGAATTTATCTCTACAACTGATTCGCGCTGTGACGCCTCAACCCGCTGCGGACCTTTCTTTTTGCCTTCCATCTCTGCCAGGCTCTGCTTGAGCGCTTCCATCAGATTTGCAGGAGCTGCTGCCGGCCGCGCCTTCTCCACGGCAACAATCTGCTTCCCTTCCATGTGCGCCTTGATTAGCTTTTTCAGGTTCTCTTCAAACGTATCGTAATATTTGGCTGGATCCCATTTAGCGGCCAAAGCCTGAATTAGCTGGTGCGCCACCTTCACCTCGCCATCTTTCAAATTGGCATGCTCGGTGCCAAAATCCGGAGCTTCACGGACTTCATTCTTGTAATACATGGTGTGCAGCATCAGACCTTTTTCATACGGACGCAGAAACGCGGTGTATTCACGATTGTGCATGGCCAGTTTGGCAACGCCTACATAGCCGGTGTCCTTCATGGCCTTCACCAGCAGGGCATAGGGCTTTCTCGCTGCTTCTTCCGGCGCCAAATAATAAGACGACTCGAAATAAACCGGGTCGATCTCCTCCTGCTTCACAAACTCCAATATCTCCATGGTCTTGGCTGTTTTGGGTTCGATCTTCTTAATTTCAGCCGGTTCTACCACCACGTATTCGCCCTTGCGGAACTCGTAGCCCTTCACCACATCGCTGCGGTCGATGACCTTTTCGTCATTCGGACAGTAAAGCTGCTGCTTCACCCGGGTATTATCGTCGCGATGCAGCATGTGAAATGAGATTCGCGTACCGCGCGCTCCGGAAAAGAGCCGCACAGGCATTGATATAAGTCCAAAAGTCAGATATCCAGTCCACACGGAAGCAGCCATACTCACCCCAATTCCGGCCGCCCGGTTCCTATAGCGGCCTTTTCTTGTGTAGGATGCGTTACAGGAGCTTCCATGCCGCCACCAGCCCCAACGGAGCTTCAGGAGAAAGAAAGACTGCAGAACTCGCGCACATTCAGGATGGGCGACACGCTGGCGCTCGCCTTTGCCATGATTATTGTGGCCATCTTTGAGTTGCTCCATCATGCAGAGTTCCCGCCCGCAGAAAAACGCTTTTTATCTGCCTTGGCGATCACTGCTGTTTTTGCGCTTCTAGCTTGGTTTGCGGGAGGCGTAAATATCAGCGGCGCGCTGGCCGGCTCTGCCGTGGCATTTATTATGGCCATCCGCGATCTCCGCATGTTTCTGGCGCTGCTGGTGGTCTTTGCCGTCACTTTGGTTGCTACCCGCGTTGGTTATCGTCGCAAGCAACAGTTGCGCACAGCAGAACCTTCCGGCGGACGCACAGCCGCACAAGCCATGGCCAATTTGGGCATCGCTGCTCTCGTGGTCGCCGTGGCCCCGGCAGGATGGCCGGTGCTGGCGCTTGCTGCCCTGGCTGAAGCCGCTGCTGATACCGGTTCCAGCGAAATCGGAATGGCCTTCCCAGGAAAGACCATTTTGATAACAACTCTCAAACCAGTTCAACCTGGGACAGACGGCGGCATCAGCCTATTCGGCACTGTTGCTGCATTGCTTGGTGCGGCATCCGTAGCCGTGGTGGCTATTTTTTCGCACATGGTTCCCGCAGCAGCAGCCGTGCCAATCATTACAGCAGGTTTTCTCGGAACGCTTGTGGATAGCTTTCTGGGATCTGTTTTTGAACGCCGCGGCAAACTCGATAACGACCTGGTCAACCTGTTCAGCACTGCGGCAACAGTTGGTATAGCATGGCTTTTCTTCTGAGAAGTAGGAGCGTGCGATCGGAGCTAATTTGCCGGATTCCGTTCTTTCATTAAAAGCCTGGTACTATTGCCAAAATTGCTGATGACCACAGTAACCACAGTGTGGCCGTTTTCCTTTCGTTTCTTTCCTCATCGGCTCAAAAATAGGTTGGGTTCCCAAATTTCCAACTTGTGAGCTAACGATGAAATCTAACCGGCTCAAAATCTGCCTGCCCTTGTTGCTTGTCTCCATATCCACACTGGCCTTGGCCCAATCGCCTCGTGTCGTACACGTTTCCGGCCTGTCGCCTGCAGCCCAGCAGGAGATTGTAAAGCACGCGCGGCAGTCATATTACAGCCTGCGCGCAGCAGGGTTGGACGGGTTTCAGTCCACCATCAAGCCCAACTGGGAAAAAGTATTGAAAGACCAAGGCGTGTCTGACTCAACGCAGTTGGCAGCTGCATTGCAGCTTCTGAACGGGATCCACTTCACCATGCTGCTGGATGAAAATGGCACGGTCACAGTCAACCATCGCGCGGATACTGAGCCACCGAATGAGCAGGTACGGCAGGGCTTTGAACAGATTTACGGCGGTATTGAGCAGGCAGTCTCCGGCTTTTTCTCTACATGGTCACTCTTCATGCTGAACTCGCCTTTTCCTGAAGCGGGCAGCGCGTTCCAGTTGGAAGACCTGGGCAACCAGTATCGTCTTTCCTATAAAGAGGGCGACTCAGACGTTGTGACGCTCATGAGCAAAGACCTGGTCATTAGCGAAATCAAGGTGACCTCGCCGCAATTTTTGAGCATCATCAAGCCGCAGGTTCAGAAAACCGCCAACGGCTTTATCCTTACCGAATACGTTGGCGATTACACTCCTACCTCCGGCCCCGGAGTAGTTCATCTGCAAGTAAAAATCGAACACAATCCAGTGAACGGCCTGCAACTGCCAACCAGCCTGGTTGCCGACAGCACCATGGACGGAACTCCTACTCACATGGAGCTGGCATTTTCTGAGTATCAGGTAAAGTCACACTAAAGCTCGCCGGGACAAGTTCTCTTGCCGCGGCCGCGGCCCGAAAGGGCCGCATTTTTCTTGCGCAAATTCAAGAAATCGCGGCAAGCTGAAAACCAAGTTACAGCGATTGCGCAAGAGATGTAACCACTTCGTTTTCTTTTGTGCTGGGCAGCTCTCCCAACCAGACACGTTTGACGACGCCTCCCCGATCCACCAGCACCAGGGTTGGTGTGCCGTTGATATCGAGGTCTGACAAGGTGGCTTGCCGGATCTCGTCAACGCTTACACCTTCTCCCGAGAGATACGCCTGAGCCTCCGCCGGCGTTTGCGGCAGCACAGCAACGGTATGGACGTGCTGTTGTTTACATGCTTCCACCAGCTTCCGGTAAAACGGGGCGCTCGCCGTGCAAAAGTGGCAGGCGGTGGAGACGCCAAAGACAAGGGTCTTGTCATTGGCTTGCCAGTTCACATCTTTCAACGCAAATTTCGAGTTCAGAGCAACCGTGCGATTAGGATCGCTCTGCCGATGCGTGTAGTTCCTCACAAAAAGAATGACTACTAAAACTGCGGTAATCACAATGCCGATATTCGCGGCCATCTCGATCTTTTTCGATAAGCCACCTTTTTTATTCTCAACAACGGTCTCTGCCATACTCGCCTCTCTTTTTCTTATTTCAAGCTAACGATTAATAAAAAGGAAAGCTCACTTTGAGTGGTAGGCTTTCCAAAAATCTGGCTCTGGCTACTCCAGTATGCAGGCCGGACAAACCTCAATACACGTCTGCTCCTGGCGCATACAGCCGCTCCTGCAAATTGAAATTTGCAACGGAGTGCCCGTGCAACTGCTCAGGCATGTCTGCTCGGCATTTCGGCAGGTTTGGCAGCAGTCGGTAAGGGCCAATGCTGGTTTTGGTTGGGTCAAAACAATCACGGCCATGACTAAGACAAAAAGAATTGACATCCGGAGCAACGACTTAACGTAATCGCGCATATAGTCCCTCCATCATCGCTCTTGCGATGGAATGCAAAAAAAAAGTCTAAGCCAGGCAAATGAATGTATTCCACAAGGAGGGGACTAAATCCGGTTATTGGAACAGAGCCGAATCGGCGAAATGCTACAAAAAAGAAAAATGAGATCGGCTGACCAGCGCACAAACGTGTTCCCAGAATGAACCGATAGCGCGACTAATTTTTATTTGCGAGACAAAGGTTTCAAATCGATACCGACTAGAAATTTAAGACAAATGCAGCAGCCACACCGTATAGCTGCCAATTTCATGCCACACTGACTCCTGCCGTTTCCAGAACGTTTGCGGGCGGGAATTAGGCCGCGGCGCGCCATAGACTATTACGCCTTCGCGCCCCAGCATCTGCTTGATGCGAAAGATATGATAGCCGTCACTCACAGCGAGGCATGAGTGCAGGTTGTTGGCAAACATGATGGTGGCAACGCGGCGCGCCGATTCAGCAGTATCAGGGCTTTGTGTTTCTGCAATGAGCTGGCTGTCAGGAATACCCAGAGTCTTCAGGTATTCTCGACCAACCACGCCTTCACTGAAGAGTGGATCTTTGCCTGAACCTCCGGTAATGATGACTATGGAAGCCAGGCCGCGATGATAAAGCTGGGCGGCATGATCAAGCCGGGCCTTGTAAACCGGAGAAGGCCGCCCGTCATACTCAGCCGCGCCAAAAACTACAATGACGTCTGCAGGGCGCGCTTCATTCTTTTCAGACTGGTCTAAAATCCGCCGGTAAACCACGGCGGCAAAAATCGCGGGAACAAGCACGATTGGCCACAACCATTTTCTCCAGCGTCTGATCATTCAATTCAGGAACTCAGACAGTTCGCTTTCCGGGATGGCCCCGTGGCGCAGAACGGTGATACGATCGGGCTCGCTCATGTTGATGATAGTGGAAGCCACGTCGCGCGGGCTGGTGCCACCATCGACGATCAGGCTGATGCGGCTGCCCAGCTGCTGGCGCACACCTTCAGCAGTTGTGCATTCACTGGCGCCACTGATGTTAGCTGAAGTCGCCGTAATCGGCACTCCTGCTGCACGGATTACCTCCACAGCCACGCGCGATGCCGGCACGCGCAGCGCTACGTTGCCGGTATTGGCTGTGACCTTGAGCGGCAAGCGCGATGACGCTTTTACGATAATGGTAAGCGGCCCCGGCCAATACTTGCGCGTAATGTTATAAAAAGCATCAGGGAGCGGACGCGCCAGGTATTCTGCCTGCTCCACGCTTTCAATCAGCAGAGAGAGCGGCTTATGGCGGCTGCGCGTCTTCACTTCATAGATCAAATCAACGGCGCGCAGGTTCAGCGGATCAGCCGCAAGACCGTAAAAAGTATCGGTCGGCATACCGACCACTTGCCCCGCTTTGATTTGGGAAGCAACATAGGAAACCAGACGAAGATCAGGCGTCTCAGGATTGATTTTTACAATTTCAGCGGCCAAAAGGGACTCCCCCGGAAGACAATAATTCGAACCAAGGCCTGCGTTTCTACAAAAATCGACTCGCTCAGCCGGTTCGACAAACGATTAAGAATAAACCAGCTTGCAAAGAAAGCCTAGAGCAGGACTTTATAAATCCCGGTCCAGGTAAGTATGATGGCATCGAATGACCGTTCAAAATGAGGTCGAATCCCGCCTTCGCCGCATTACCAGCCGCCAGAATACGCTGGTAAAAAATCTGCGTCAGGCCTTTACTCAGGATGGGACCGCTGGGGATTCCCTTGCTGTGGAAGGCATCCGGCAGATAGAAGAAGCCATACGCAGCGGTCTGCGCTTCCAGGCAATCTTTTTTAGCGATGCTGGTCGCGGGCACGCGACCCGCCTGCTGCCGCAAATTGCCAGCCAGGTTGAAGCGCTGCTGCTGCCTGATGACGTCTTCTCCAGCGCTGTAAGCACGGAATCCCCGCAAGGAGTGGCTGCGTTGGTAAAGCTGCGTCCGGCCAAGTTTGAAGATGTTCTGGAGCAGATTCCGTCGACTCCTTTGCTGCTGGGAGTGGCTGGCTTGCAGGATCCCGGAAATCTGGGGACCATCATCCGTTCGGCAGAAGCCTTTGGTGTGCGTGCGGTTTTATTAGGAGAAAAAACCGTCAGCCATTTCAACCCCAAAACAGTGCGGGCTTCGGCAGGATCGCTATTCCGTCAGCCGCTTATCCGAATAAAACTGATGGAAAGTATTCCGCTCCTGAAGCAACATGGCGTGCGCATGCTTGCTACTTCGTCGCACAAAGGCAAGCCGCTGCAAGAAGCAAACTTCACCGGCGCAGCAATGATTGTGATTGGAAATGAAGGTGCGGGAATATCCCAAGAATTGTTGTCATTGGCAGACGAGCGCATTACTATCCCGCATTCTGCACGGGTGGAATCGTTAAATGCGGGGATAGCAGCGTCGATTCTGCTTTACGAAGCTTCGCGGCAAAGAAACAAACACCTCACCACGGATGAACACGGGTAAGACGAATTTCTTATAGTTGGAGAAATCCATTCGAATTCTTTTGATCCGTGTTATTTGTGTTTATTCGTGGTAAAGGGTTTTTGCATCTTTTTGCTATGAGTCTTTTTCAGGCACTTCCGGAGCAGCAAAATCGCGGCGCACGACCGCTGGCGGACCGCATGCGTCCACGCACGCTGGATGAGTTTGTCGGTCAGGAGCACATCGTTGGCCCGGGCAAGCCACTGCGCTTGCAGATTGAGCGTGACGATCCTGGTTCCATCATCTTTTGGGGGCCACCGGGAACGGGAAAAACCACGCTGGCGCAAATCATCGCGCACGTGACCAAGGCCGAATTCATTGAGTTCTCCGCCGTGCTTTCCGGGATCAAAGAGATCAAGCAGGTAATGGCCGATGCGGAAAAGGCACGCGCTTATGGCACGCGTACGATCCTCTTTATCGACGAGATTCATCGCTTCAACCGCGCCCAACAGGACGCTTTTCTGCCTCATGTAGAGCGCGGCAACATACGGCTGATCGGCGCTACAACAGAAAATCCCTCATTTGAGATCAATGGCGCTCTGCTTTCGCGCTGCCGTGTTTACATCCTGAATCAGCTTACGGAAGAACAGATTGTTACGCTGCTGAGGCGAGCGCTGGAAGACACAGAACGCGGGCTGGGCAAGATGAAACTGCGAGCGACCAATGAAATCCTGCAGCAGATCGCCTCGTACTCCAGCGGCGACGCGCGTTCCGCTTATAACGTTTTGGAAGTAGCTGCAGCAACCGCCGGTGAAAGCGGAGAGATCACCGAGCAGATCGTGAAAGACACGTTGCAGAAGCATGTCCTGCTCTATGACAAGTCCGGTGAAGAGCATTACAACCTGATCTCGGCGCTGCACAAGTCGGTGCGAAACAGTGACGTTGACGCGTCACTTTATTGGCTTGCCCGCATGTTGGAGTCCGGAGAAGATCCGCTGTACATCGCGCGGCGCGTGGTGCGCATGGCCTCAGAAGACATTGGCCTGGCCGCGCCAGAAGCGTTGAATCTCTGCCTCTCTGCCAAAGACGCCATTGATTTTCTGGGCATGCCGGAGGGCAATCTGGCTTTGGCGCAAGCGGTCGCTTATCTCGCACTGGCGCCGAAATCCAATGCGCTTTACACCGCTTACGGAGTGGTTCTGGAAGACGTGGAAAAAACCTCAGCCGAACCAGTGCCACTGCATATTCGTAATGCGCCGACCAACCTGATGAAGCAGGTTGGCTACGGCAAAGGTTACCAGTATGCGCACGACCTTGAATCCAAAGTCGCAGACATGGAGTGCATGCCGGATAATTTGCGCGGCCGCGAATACTATCACCCGACTCACGAAGGCAGAGAGAAACTTTTGGCGCAGAGAATGGAAGAGATCAAGCAAAAGAAAGAAGAGCTGCGACGAGCGGAAGCGGCGAAACCACAAGAAGAAAGACCAAAATCTATAAGACACAAAGGAAAGACGGAAGAAGAGGGCTCAAAATAAGACTGCTCCGTTCGGGTCGGTAATCTGCGCTATACTCTGATTGGTTTTACTCCTTCGCGTGATGTGGCGGGCGCCAAATCTGTGCAAAGGAGAACTATCATGAACTTCCAGTTTGAAGAACAACTTACTTTAGTCCGCAGCAGCAAGCGCCGCCGCGGGTTTCCCTTCTGAAACCAGCGTCAAACGTGGCTTTCAGAGCGCTCAAGGGAGGAATCAAAGACCTGCAAGAGAAGCTGGGCAGAAATGACCTTTGCCCATGCGGCTCAGGACGCACGTTTCAAGAAGTGTTGTATGAAGTCTAAGCGCTATGACGGCGCAAATCGAAACTACTTCAGCAGATAATCAAAGGGCATTAGCATGGCTAATGCCCTTCAATTCATCTGAACCGCGCCCGATGCTCTTTTAAAATGCACCGGTCCATCACCACTAAGATTCCCGCCTTGCGCGCCTTTTCCGCGGCTTTTTCGTGGATTACGCCTTCCTGCAGCCAGATGGCCGTGACCTTCAGCCGGATCGCTTCATCTACCACTTCAGGAACAAATTCTGAGCGGCGAAAGACATCCACGATATCGATCTTTTCGTCCACATGGGACAAGGTCGGCACCGCTTTTTCTCCCAATGCGCCCTTGATTTCAGGGTTCACCGGGATAATGCGATATCCGTGGCTCTGCATATAGGCTGAAACTCCGTGGCTTGGACGCAGCGGGTTGTTGGAGAGCCCTACCACGGCAATGGTCTTGCTTCGCTTAAGGAGTGCGCCGATTTCATCAGTTGCGGTAGTTTTCACACTGGTCTCCGGTCTCAGAGCAGAATTTGCACCCATCAGAATTCTCAAGTGCACAACGCTGATACGACTATTCTTTTTTTTCCCCGCCCCTTGATGCCTTCTCCTGGTAAAGCTTGGCCGCAATCTTGCGGATGGTATCCGGCACGCTCTTGCTGTGGCGCAAGCTTTTCAGGTCGTGCACCATCAAGGTCTTAATCAGCGTTAGTGAGATGTCCAGCGGGCACTTGGGGTTATTCACCAGGTTTCGCACCACAGGATAAAGCTTTAAAAAACGCCTCTGACGGGCGATCTCGCGAAAAACATTTTCATGCAGGTTTTTAGCGCCGGCAAAGCTTTCCACCTCAGGATCGGTGAGCTTGGGCGATTGGAGGACCGCGTTCTGCACCAGGCGGGCTGAGTCGCGAATCAGGATCGTGCGCTCTTCCCTGCCGCCGATAAACCCCAGTTTGATTCGCTGCCCTACATTCAATTTTGAAATTTTCTGCAGGATCGTCAGTTTCTTCTGCTCTGCTTCATCAAATTCGCTGGCATCGGCACGTCCCAAAACTGATGCTGCAAGCGCTGCTGTGTTGCCTAACTGATTGGCCGGCGTTTCCGGCTGGTTATTGCCAGCGGGAGCTACAGTCCCTTCTGGCATTTCTTCCGGCGCTAGCTCAAACGGCCTGTCTTCAGCCGCTGCGATTTCCGCCGCATGTTCTTTTTGGAAAGCCTGGAGAGCAGCTTCTTCTTCTGGGCTTGCTGCAATCGGCTCTTCTTCAATTAGCGCTGGCTGTACTCCACCCGCGCGTAAAGCATCAGCTTCTGCCGGGGTCAGATATTCATTGGTCAGCAGCGCTTCCACCACAGCAGGAGCGTGTCGCGCACGTTCGCTTGCCAGCAGCATAATCACAATCTCTCTGGGAGCGCTGCTACCCAATTCCATGAGCAGCGTTTCTGGAATCGCCGGGTTCTCAATCAGCGTGGGCATCAGCCCGGGACGACGGTTCGCATCTTGCCAAAAATACAGCAGCACTTCGGCTGCTGTGTCGTCCATGCGCAGGACATCGATAGCAGATTGCGCGTCCCACTTGGCAAGGGTCATGCGCGCATCCTGGCCGAACAGCGGGTTTTGCGTAAGGTAGACCAGGACTTCAAGCATCTCCGCGGCAGGAAGCGGCAGCCCGCCCTTGGCGGCAGAGCGCATTACATTGACGGGTACTGCATTTTTTTTAATCAGCTCCAGAATTGGGGCCATAGTATTTTTTGGAGTCCCTCGCGGAGCGAGGGAACCCTATCGCTACGAAATACTTGTTGTTCACCTGTCGGACAACTCACGATCCCGATCACCTAAAGTTATATTCACCCTTGTGCTTCGCGGGAATAGCGATCCCTCGCTGCGCTCGAGATTGCAGAAAATTAACTGCTCCC
Source organism: Candidatus Angelobacter sp. (assembly GCA_035652415.1). Taxonomy (GTDB): domain Bacteria; phylum Acidobacteriota; class Terriglobia; order Terriglobales; family Acidobacteriaceae; genus Angelobacter. The sequence goes on from DASRDW010000064.1 coordinate 11,195, forward strand.
CTGATCTCGCCTTGCGACAAGAAAAGCCCGGATGAACGGCTTTAAGTCTCCATCCAGCACGCGATCCACGTCTCCCACTTCCACTTTAGTGCGATGGTCCTTGATCAGCCGGTACGGATGCAAAACATAAGACCGTATTTGCGAGCCAAAATCAATATCCAATTTAGAGTCTTCCAGCTTCTTGCTGATGGCGCGTTTTTTCTCCAGCTCAAATTCGTAAAGCTTTGAACGCAGCATCTTCATGGCGCGCTCGCGGTTCTTATGCTGTGAGCGCTCGTTCTGGCAAGCCACCACAATTCCTGTGGGAATATGCGTGATGCGCACAGCAGAATCTGTAGTGTTCACGTGCTGTCCGCCCTTGCCGCCGGAACGATACGTATCCACACGCAGGTCTTCCTGCTTGATATCAACCTGAATTGACTCATCGATTTCCGGTGAGACAAATACGCTGGCAAACGAAGTATGCCGGCGCTTGGCCTGATCAAAGGGCGAGATGCGCACCAGCCGGTGCACGCCAATTTCGCTCACCAGCAGCCCGTAAGCGTAGTCGCCGGTAACAGTAAATGTGGCTGACTTGATCCCGGCTTCTTCCGCCGGCTGATACTCGTTCACTTCCGCCGTAAAGCCTTGGCGTTCCGCCCAGCGCAGGTACATGCGCAGCAGCATCTCCGCCCAGTCCTGCGATTCTGTTCCGCCAGCGCCCGGATGAATCGTTACGATGGCGTTGCGCATATCATTCTCACCGGAAAGCAACGTTTGCGTCTCCAGCTTGTCGGCGATCTCGCGCAGTTCGTCGATCTCTTTGCGCAGATCGTCGGTAACCGCTTCGCCTTCATGCGCAAGATCGAAGTAGGCATTAATGTCGTCCACACGCCGGCCAAGGTCGGCATCCATGGCCAGCGATTCCTCTAGCCTGCGGCGCTGACGCATGAGCGTCTGCGACTTCTCCTGGTCAGACCAGATGGCTGGATCGCCTACTTGCTTTTCAATCTCTTCTAGTTGTTTGCGCAGGACGGGAGCGTCAAAGATAGCTCCGCAGGTCGTGCACCTTGCCACGCACGGTGGAGTATTCGCGTTCGAGTTCTTCAACCATAATTACGTAGAGCGGGCTTCAAGCATAGTACGCGCGCGGATGCGCCAGCGCACAAACACCGCCAAGATTGAGATTACCACACATATCCAGGCAAAGACGTCGCCATAGCGGCTGTAAAACGTGCTTTCATTGTCTGGCGCGTAAGGGGCCAGCAGCGTGGTTCGCACGTTGCGCGGCGACTGCTTCACAATGCGGCCAAAAGGATCGATGGCAGCGGTGGTGCCATTGTTCGTTGCCAGCAGCACCCAACGATGGTTCTCCATGGCCCTCATGCGCGCCATCTGCAGGTGCTGCCCCGGCGCGCTTGTTTCGCCATACCACAAATCATCAGAGATATTAATGAGCACCTGTGCGCCGTTGGCGGTGAACTCCCGCACTTCATCCGGGAAGACCGATTCGTAGCAGATAAAAACGCCAACATGCGTGCCGTTCAGGTCAAAGACCTTGTGCTCTGTACCGCGGGCAAAGTCACCAACCTCGCGAGTAAGCTTGTTGGCAAAAAACAGAAGACCCTGGAAAGGCACGTATTCGCCAAAGGGCACCAGATGAATCTTGTCATAGCGGCCCAGCGTGTTGCCGCTTGGATCCACGACCAGAGCAGAGTTCAGAAGCTGCCGTTGTCCACTTGGCGCATCGGTTTCACCGAGGCTGCCCACCACAAGGTAAGAATTTCTGTCCTGCGCCAAGACCGTCAGCCAGTGTTGTAACCGTGGATCGGCAATAAAGAACGGCGCGGGCGACTCCGGCCAGATAATCAGGCCCGGATCGTTGGCTGGTTGTCGCGGCTCGGCGTCAACGCTCGCCTTCACCAAGTCAGCGATGGTCTGGTCAAAATACCGTGGAGTCCATGCCGGCTGATCCAGCAGAGGGACATTTTCCTGTAACAGCACGGCTTGCTGGGTTGTTGGAAATGGAGCCGGTTTGGCCACTACACCGATTTGCAAGGCAATGGCCGCGGCGGCGGCGGAAAGCAGGAGATTTTTGCGCCGCTTGCCCACAAGCAACAGCGCGGCCACAAAGGCGCAGTTCACCAGCATGACTGCGAATGACAACCCGTAGACGCCGGTGGTTTGGGCGATCCGGGCAAACGGGATGTTATCAATTTGCGAGTTGCCCAGCGGCTCCCAGGGAACGCCGGTCACGCGATCACGGAAAAGTTCAATCGCTACCCAAAAGACCGGGGCCAGCAGCAACGGGCGGCGGATTCCCAGCGTCGATCGCCGGGCCATCAGCACCACAAGGAAACCAAAAACGCCATGATGCAAGCCCATAATGATGCAGTAGCCAGCTGTAATCAGGAATGCTAGCGGAACTGCCAGGTTGCCGTAGCTGTGCATCACGGGGTAAATCCAGTAGCACGTTCCCACATACCAGACAATGCCGCTCACCCAGGCGATCAGGAAGCCCTGCCACAACGTAAACGGGCGCAGGGAACGGCCTTCAGAATCAAACAGCTCGCCTTCCCCGCCACGGCCGCGCAGTAGCGCGTAAAGTAGGGGGACCATTGCTATCCAGGCCAGAAAATAGAAATTCGGCTTGGGAAAGACAAGAATTTGCAGGCCGCTGGAGACCAGCGACAGAACCCATGCTCTGGTGGGAATGTTGCGCACTGAGCTCAGATTTTAACAAAACCGCTTTTTTTTGATTCCTCTCACGCGCGGGGCTACAATTACAATCGTGAATTTCGTGCTCCACCATTTTTTGCTGTTGTTCCAGTATCTTTTTTTTGCCGGGCTGATCGGCGCCGTGCCGGTAATTATCATCACGGCAATTAAAACGGCCCAGAGCATGCTGGAACACGATTAAAGGACCACGAAGCGGAAGAGGATGGGGGTTGAGGCGGCCCTGCAGTTCTTGTTTGTAGGGGCCGCGTTTACGTTTAAAAATGTCAGCAGGCTCAGGAGCTGTCCCACCACTTTCGAACCGGGTTCGCATTGTTGTTGCGACCTCGGTCATGCTCACCTTCATCTCCTACTGGCGGGCTGCCGCCATTGTGTTGAATGACCTGGGGTCTTCGGCTTTCTATGCCGGAGGCATTGCCGAACAGGCTGTTGGCAAATCCGCACCATGGTTCATTCTGGGCGTCATGCTCTTCGCTTTCGCGGTGCGCTCCGTGTATGTGGAAAGCTGCTCCATGTTCACCCGAGGCGGCGTCTATCGCGTGGTGAAAGAGGCGCTGGGCGGGACATTCGCCAAATTTAGCGTTTCTGCCCTGATGTTTGATTACATCCTTACCGGCCCGATCTCCGGCGTTTCTGCAGGCCAATACATCGCTGGGTTGATTAACGAGCTCTTCGCTACTGCTGACGCTCATGGCTGGGTTCCCCGGGCCATGCACGCCATGTTTCATGGTACGCCTCAATTGGACGTGAACCATGCGGCCGCCGCCTTTGCCCTGATTGTCACCCTTTACTACTGGTGGCAGAACATCAAGGGGATTGAGGAGTCCAGTGACAAGGCCCTGCGCGTTATGCAGATCACTACGGTCATGGTAGTGATTCTGCTCGTGTGGGCGTTTTATACGGTGTTCAAGACCGGGGCCCACCTGCCGCCGCTCCCGATTCCAGCAAACCTTAAATTCAGCCCTGAGGCCCTGGGCTTCCTTAAGAATACTGACATTGGGAAGACATTCGGGTTGTTCGGGATCATTATTGCTTTTGGGCATTCCGTGCTGGCCATGAGCGGTGAGGAATCGCTGGCCCAGGTGAACCGCGAAATCGCCAGCCCCAAACTGCGCAATCTTAAGCGCGCAGCGCTGATTATCGCCATCTTCAGTTTCGTGTTCACAGGCATCGGTTCCATGCTGGCGGTAATGATTATTCCCGACAGTGTCCGCGTTCCCGTCTATCGCGACAATCTGATCAGCGGCATGGCCATGTACATGGTTGGTCCGCATGTGCTGAAGCTGATTTTCAGGGTATTCGTGGTAGTAGTCGGCTTCCTGATTCTCTCCGGCGCTATTAATACGTCGATCATCGGCTCCAATGGAGTGCTGAACCGCATCTCGGAAGACGGCGTTCTTACCGACTGGTTCCGCCGTCCCCATAAAAAATTCGGTACCAGCTACCGCCTGCTCAATTTGATTGTCGGCCTGCAACTGTTCACGATCATTGCCAGCGGAGGCAATGTGATTCTGCTGGGCGATGCTTACGCCTTCGGCGTGATCTGGAGCTTTACGCTGAACAGCGTCGCCATGCTGGTGTTACGCTTCAAATACAAGGGCGAACGTGGCTGGCGCGTGCCGCCTAATATCAAGATCGGAAAAATAGAGCTCCCGGTTGGATTGGCTTCAGTATTTCTAGTCCTGGTCTCCGTGGCCGTGGTCAACCTGTTCACCAAGCAAAACGCTACCATTGCCGGATTAGGTTTCTCCGTGGTGCTGCTTACTGTCTTCACGGTTTCAGAGAGGATCAACAAGCGCAAGTTCGCCCACGTTGAGCAGCAAATGAAAGAGCACTTCCACCTGCTGCACCAGGAAACCATTGAGAGGGAAACCGTGCAGGTGCGTCCCGGCAATGTGCTGGTGACGGTGCGCGATTTCAACACGCTGAACCATCTCCGCTGGTCCATGGAGAATACTGACACGCACGATACCGACATTGTGGTGATGGAAGCCCGGCTCACCGGTTATGGCAGCGCTGAACGCGATCTGGCTATGGAACAGATCTTCAGCGAAAACGAACAGACCCTCTTTACCAAAGCTGTCTCGATTGCTGAAAGCTATGGCAAGCGCATCTCTCTGTTAGTCGTCCCCGCACGCGACGTCTGGTCTGCAATCGTCCAGACGGCCAATGCCCTGGAAACGTCGCTTGTGGTCTCAGGCCTTTCCAGCAAAATGACAGGCGAAGAGCAAGCCTTTCGTCTGGGGCAGGCTTGGGAAGCTATGCAGGAACCTAAGCGTCAATTCGTCTTCAATGTGGTGCGCCCAGACAATACGGTGGAAACCTACCGTATTGGCCCGCACACGCCGACCATGAAGACGGAAGACGTTCACCTGGTGCACAAAATCTGGCTCGATATCAAGAAGTTCCAAGGCACTGAAGACATTCACCATTCGGATATTGTCACTCTGGCCCTGACCCGGCTTTCCCGTGACTACAACCTGGATAAAGATGACGTTCTTAAGAATCTAAAGAAGGGCGCGCGCCGGCCTAACCCCAAGGCCGCTTCTTTTGTGCGCGAGCCGGATACTGAAGGAACACAAAAACGCACTGAGAGCCCGCGCCGTGAGCAGCCCATGCCTCCTGTCACAGGACCAAGATAGAACTGGCTCTGCTGACCTGAACGCGAATTACTCAAATTTGGCTCACCTTCTCTGCAGCTTTCATCATCGAAGCATATATGGTGTGGAAAAAGCAGAAGCTTCGCCTTGTCCCTGAGACGTCAGCCGAGGGCGAGATTCTGGAAATTTATGCCGAGATCAAGCACACCCTCGGCATTCCTTACATTAACCCCATGTTCCAGGCATACGCTGCCTATCCGGCATACTTCAGGCTGTTGTGGCGCGCCCTAAAACCTGCGCTGGAGACCCGCGAATTTTTTTCCGCCGCCCAGCGCATTGCAGCTGAATCCTATACCCGCGTTCACAACTACCTAAGCGTTCCCGATCTAAACCGCAAGGTCAAAGAGATGGACTTCAGTCCCGGCGCGCAGGAAGAGCTGAAGGATGTAATCGATCTTTATCTGTACAACAACTCTGTTTTGTTGCTGATCTGTGGGGCACAGATGCAGGCCTTTGAAAATCCTGCCGCAGGAGATCGCCCGGCCACAGCGCCGGCTGAGCATCCCTCGCATCCGGAGCGCCCGATCCTGGTAAACGAAAGCAACGCCCCGCCGGAGACGCGCAAGATTTACGACGACATTAAGAGGACTATGGGGACGCCCTTCCTCAACACCAGCTATATCAATTTTGGCCGCTGGCCTGATTTTCTGCGCGAATACTGGAACACAATCAAGCCTGTAATCCTCACGCCGCTCTATGAGCAGAACCGCGCGGCCATTCACCAATCGGCATTGGCGTTGGCTGCGGAACTACCGCGGCCTTTGCCGCTTTCCCCGGTACAAACGGAAGCGGGTGGTGTTTCTCCCGATGATCTGAGCACCGTGATCCAGATAACTGAGTTTTTTTTAGAACTGCTGAGCAAGCAGTTGCTGAACATTGCTTTCGCCAAGATTGGTCTGGAAGGCGGAGGGCATTCCACTGCGGCCGCATAGGAATTACGCCTGAGACTTTGCTTAGCGGGCAGAGATCGTCGCCGTAAGTCTTTCCCGCACAAACCCAGCAATCTCATCGGTAACATACGGCGGCGGCTCAATTCTGAAGATGGGCTTGCCGGCCAGCTCATCCATGGAGACACTCTTCCACCTCGCCCTGCCGTTGGCCTGATGCAGGATCACTGCGTCTGCGCGATCAAGAAATTCCCGGGCTGAATCCTTAAAGTCTTCTGTCTCGGTATCAAGCACCGTCAGGTAAAGATCAGGACGCAGGAACCGGATCACGCTGTTGGATTCCATAATCACGTTCTCTGCACCGGCAATTTTGCGCTTGATATCCGGCATGGCTTCGCCCAAGCGGCCCTGGCGTGTACGCACCCAGAGCGACCGCTTTGCCCCGGCCACCAGAAAGCGTGAAGTGTCACTCTCACCGCTCAGGTCTCTTTCATCGCTTAGCGCACGGAAGTGGTCATCGCCGGTGTCGCAGTCGCAGGGTTTCCCATCCGCCGAGCAGATTCCATGCCCAAATTGCGTGATTTTCAGCGCAGTCCAGTTGAACTCCGGCAGGGCGACAATCAAGCCTGCCACTACACTGGTTTTACCCACACTGCGCGAATGTCCGCCAATCACAACAATGGCCATGCCTCTATTTTCGCAGGTTTTAGGGCTTGAAGAAGCGCAATCTTGCTATCTCTGAATGCCCTACAATGGCAGCGTGAGCCCTTGGCGAGGAAGCTGGCCCATCCGATACCTGATTGCGACCACAATCATGGCAGCACCCATTGCCGTGCTGGAGCTACTGCACGGCAGCCTTAGCCAGACCGCGATTGCGCTTGTGCTGGTGCTGCCAGTCATCCTGGTTGCGGTAACGTCAGGTCGCGGCCCCGCGCTCTATGCTTCCCTGCTTGCCGGGCTTTCCTTCAATTTTTTCTTTATCGGGCCATTTTATTCCCTCCGTATTAATCGCGCAGAAGACTTGGTGGCATTCCTGGTTTTTGTGACCACGGCGGTGCTGGTTGGGCAGCTCTCATCGCGACTGGAAAAACGCGTACTGTTGACGGAAGCGCAGCGCAAAGAATTGGTCCACGTTCGTGGCGAATTTGAGCGCGCCTCTGCCCAGGCTGCTGAGGCAGACGCTCTGCGCAAGAGTGAGCAGCTTAAGACCGCCCTGCTTGATGCCGTGACTCACGATCTGCGCACGCCTCTCACCTCCATTAAAGCTGCCATCACCACTATTCGCGTTGAGCCGGTGAGCGCAGAGGTGCAGCACGAACTTT
>DASRDW010000065.1:0-9378 GCA_035652415.1 Candidatus Angelobacter sp.
TTTATTGCCGGGGAAGTGAAGGCCATCAATGAGACCAAGCTAACCATCGCTCGCCCGGACGGACAGACACAGGAGATAGAGGTTGATGAGAATACCTCTTTCAGAAAAGGCATGGAGAGCATTACGCTGCCAGATATTAAAGTTGGCGATTTCGTGCGCGGCCGCGGCGAGTTGAAAAACAACGTGTTTGTTCCCAAAGAACTGGTTGTGGGCCGGCCACAAATGAGGTCCATGAGCCAGGGAGGCGCGCAACAGGAACAGAAAAAGCCGGACAGCGCCGCTCCTGCCGGCACAGCACCCTCAGCTCCACCTAAGTGAAATTAGACTCACGAGCAAACATGCGCCATTCAAAAATTTACGGGGTGTTACTACTGACGCTTGTGGCTGGATTGTACGCGCAGAGCACGCCGCCTGCGGCTCCAACTCAGCAAGCCCAGCCTGCAGGTTCGCCCAATCAACCAGCACAGATTGCGCAACCGTCATCGCCCTCAACTCAGCCGCTGCAGCCTACACAGCCGCCAGTTATGCAGTCCGCTGCTAGCCCTTTAACGACTGTAGCAGCGCCTTACGGCGAAATTACCGGCGTAGTGAAATCCGGTAATGTGCCGCTTCCTGGCGTTACGGTTAGTGCAGCGAACACTCTCACCGGCAAAAAGTATTTCACTTCAACCGATGTGGATGGCAGTTTCAAGATCACGGTTACGGGCAAGGGCCGGTATGTGATCAGGGCAGAATTTTCCGCCTTTGCTCCGGTTACGCAAGAAGTTCTTATCAATGATGAGAACCGCAACGGCAAAGCTGAGCTGGCGATGGTGCTGCTTTCACGCGCGGAGCGGGAAGCGCAGCAGGAGCAGCGTCAGCAGATGGCGCAGCAATCTGGCAGCATTGGCCGCAACGGCCCTGGTATGCAGCAGCTTGCTTTGTCTGGCTCCGGTGGTGACTCAGGCAGTATGGGCGGCGGAAACACAGATGCAGCTTCGCTGAGCAGCGCAGGCTTGCCGAACGCAGGGCTGGCGGCTGAGGGTGGCAATGAGTCAGTGGCGATCTCTGGCGCGCAGGGGCGGGCCGAAGAAAACATGTTTGATCCTGGAGAAATGCAGGATCGCATGGCTGATATGCGTCAACAGATCGCAATTCAGGGTGGCGGCGGCAATTTCCAAATCATGGGCGGAGGAGGTTTTGGTGGAGGCGGCTTTGGCGGTGGTGGGCCAATGATCATGATGATGGGAGGAGGCGGACGCGGTTTCCGTAATTTCAATGCGAACAAGCCACACGGTTCCATTTTTTACAGCTATGACGGTTCGGGGCTGGATGCCAAGCCTTATTCGCTGAATGGCCAGCCGGAGAACAAAGCCAGCTATAACCAAAATCGCTTTGGCGCAACCATTGGCGGGCCCTTAAATATCCCGCATATTTATAGCGGTGGAACCAAGACCTTTCTTTTTGGCAATTACAGCGGATCTCGCAGCACCAATCCTTACGATGTGTTTTCCACGGTGCCCACGGCGGCGGAGCGCGCAGGCGATTTTTCCGGCCAGCCGGTGCAGTTGGTTGATCCGGTAACGCACACTCCTTTGGCAAACAACCAGATCACCAACATCAACCCTGCGGCAGCGCAACTTTTATCGTTTATCCCCTCAGCGAACTTGCCGGGGACCATCAGAAATTTCCACTTCGTCTCCGCCAGCCCAAGTGATAGCGATACTGGCTTTGTCCGTTTCAACCACAGCTTTGGAGCACAGCAGCCAGGAATGTTTGGCATGGGCCGCGACGGACGGCAGCGAAGACAGCAGCAACAGAACCAGAAGAAAGAGGACGAACACTGGTCGCAGAGCATCAACGGGATGTTCATCTTTAACAACATTCGCAGCAGCGTGCTTAACCCTTTCCCTGGACTGGGTGGCAAGCAGTCAGTGAATAACTACAACTTTAACTTTGGGCACACAGCGACCAAAGGGCTTTTCCTGAATTCACTCCGCTTTAGCTACAACCGGAGCGCAGTGAACACGGCCAATAACTTTACTAATCGCACCAATATTGAAAACAAGCTTGGAATCAACGGTGTCTCACAAAGACCGGAAGACTTTGGCCTGCCGAACCTGAATTTGGCGCCGGAGTTCAGCAGCCTGCAGGACATCACGCCCGTGTTCCGCACCACGCAAAATATTTCCATTAGCGATTCCATGAGCCAGTCACATGGCAAGCATTCGTTTACCTGGGGCGGCGACTTCCGCCATCAGTTGGTGGACGCCAGCAACGCCAGCAATGCGCGCGGCACCTTCCTATTCACCGGAGGAGCGACCGGGCTTCCATTCGCTGATTTCCTGCTGGGCCTGGCCCAGGAAACCTCTCTGCAATCCGGCGCCGACGCCTATCATTTCCGCACCAATACTTTTGACCTGTTTGTGCAGGACAATTGGCGCGCCGGCAAAAACCTGACGTTCAATCTTGGAGTGCGTTATGAGTATGTAACGCCTTATACCGAGTTGAACAACCAATTGGTGAACCTGGATGTGGCACCCGATTTCAGTCAGTTAGCGCCAGTGCTGCCGGGACAGGTTGGCACGGTCACGGGCAAGAAATTTCCCGATGGCCTGATCAACGCTGACCACAACAACTTTGCTCCACGTCTGGGATTGGCGTGGAAGCCGCGGCCGAAAACGGTGGTTCGCGCCGGATACGGAGTAAATTACAACATCAGCCAATATGGGCAGATGGCAACGCAGCTTGGCTTCCAGCCGCCGTTTGCGGTAGCGCAAAACAATCCCGCGCCCGATGGAAGTTTTCTGACTTTACAGAACGGCTTTCCTGAGGCAATTGCATCCAGCCCTCTCCACATCACCAACACATACGCCGTTGATCCGGACTATCGGCTGCCGTACGTGCAAACCTGGAACCTGAATATCCAGCAGGAAATCAAGACCAGCGTGGTGGTAAACATTGGCTATACGGGAGCGAAGGGAACGCATCTGGATATCGTCCGCGCGCCGGATCAGTTACAGACAGGCGGCCCGCGTTTTACGGCGTGCACTCCAACTACACCGGCGGACGTGCCATGCGTTCAGCCATTTTTGTTTGAATCTTCTGAAGGTTCTTCCATCCTGCATCAGGGGATGTTGCGTGTGCGCAAGCGTTTGCGGCACGGGCTTTCAGTGGGCGGAACGTACATATATTCAAAATCGATTGACAATGCTTCTTCCATCGGGGGCGGAGCATCCGTTGTAGCGCAGAATGATCTGGACATCGCGGCTGAACGCAGCCTTTCCAGTTTTGATCAGCGGCATCGGTTTACAGCCGACTATCTTTACGAACTGCCCTTCGGCAAAGACAAGAAGTGGCTGAGCAAGGGCGGCATGGCGCAGAACATTTTTGGCGGCTTTCTTTTCAATGGAGACGTTACGCTGGCTTCGGGCTTGCCGTTCTCGCCGCAGATTTTCGGTCGCGGTGTTGATTTGGGACGCGGTGTTACCGGCTCTGCGCGCCCTGATCTGGTGTCTGGGCAATCAATACAACTGAGCGATCCAACAATCCAGGAATGGTTTAATACGGCTGCCTTCACCGCTCCGGCTGGCGTCTTTGGCACAGCCGGACGCAACACCATTATTGGGCCCGGCACGGTGCAAGTGGATATGTCCGTTTCCAAAAACATTCAAGTCAAGGAAATGCAGGCCCTTGAGGTGCGCCTCTCTGCCACAAACGTTTTCAATACCGTGCATTTCACCTCCATTGATGCAACGTTTGGCTCGCCAACGTTTGGCCAGGTGGTAGGCGCAGGCGCCATGCGCAAAGCGCAGATCACGGCAAGGTACAGGTTCTAATGGCACACAATGCGACTCACATAATGACCGGCTTTTCGCGTTTGCAGCAGATGCTCTCCGTTGCACTGATTGCGGCGTTGGTACTTCCGCTTGCGACCGCACAGACTCCGGCACAGCAGCCCCAAAGCGATCGAGGCAAGGAAGGTACATATAAGTTTCGTATCGAGAGCGAACTGGTGCTGGTGAATGTAGTGGCCCGAGATAAGCAAGGAAAGCCGGTCACAGACCTGAAGCAAGGCGATTTCACTGTTCTGGAAGATGGCAAGCCGCAGAAGGTTGCAAGCTTTGATTTTGAGAACCTTGATATGCAACCGTTGACCGCAGCGGCATCCGCAGGGCCGTCGCAGGAGAGCAAAAACGGGCCAGCTCCGATCCTGCCCAAAGAACCCAAAGAAAAAGTGCTACTAACCACCAAGGATGCAGACCAGGCGCTGAGCAACAAGCGCGTGATCGTGCTCTTTTTTGATCTCACATCGATGAGCCCGGATGAAATTGATCGCTCAGTGCAATCGGCTAAAAAATATGTGCAGACCAAGATGACCTCGGCTGACCAGATTGCGATTGTCTCTCTGTCGACGTCATTGCGGCTGGATCAGGATTTTACTGGCGACCAGGTACGCTTGTTGCGGGTGCTGAACCGCTACGCGCACGCTGAAGGCCAGGACATGGATAACGGCAGCACCGGCGATGCCGACGGCATTGAAGAAACCGGTGATGCCTACACACCGGACGAGACGGAATACAATCAATTCAATACTGATCGCAAGCTGCAGGCACTGCAGTCGCTCTGCCAGATTTTGGCCAAGTTCAACCAGAAGAAGTCGATTATCTACTTCAGCAGCGGCATGACACAGACAGGCATCGAGAACCAAACCGCTTTGCGCGCTGCCGTCAACACAGCCATTAAAGCCAACGTGGCAATTTACACAACCGATGCGCGTGGGCTGGAAGCGGAGCCGCCGGGAGGGTCAGCTTCAACGGCCAGCCTGCGGGGCACGGCCATGTACAGCGGAACTGCGGTTCAAAGCGGGCTTGATGCCAATTTCGCCAGCCAGGAAACGCTCACCACTCTCTCCGGCGATACCGGCGGCAAAGCGTTCTTGGACACGAACGATTTGGGCCAGGTCTTTGACCGGGTGCAGCGCGATACGTCGGTTTACTATGTGCTTGGCTACAGGAGCAGCAATCCACTGCGCGACGGCAAATACCGGCATATTCAAGTCAAGGTCAATCGTCAGGGTTTGAATCTGGAGTTCCGCAAGGGTTATTACGCGCCCAAGGACTACCAGCACTTTAACGCAGAAGATAAAGAACAGCAGATGACGGATGAACTGGCGTCTGACCTGCCAAATACTGATGTGGCCGTGTATATGGCCGCCTCGTATTTCCGCATGGATGACCGGCGTTTCTATGTGCCGGTATCACTGGTTGTGCCGGGATCGCAGATCCCGTTTGTCAAAGGCGGCGATAAGGACAAGGCAACGCTGGATATTATTGGCGAGGTGCAGGATGAGTTGAAGCGGCCGGTGGGCAGCGTGCGTGAGACGGTGAAGCTGTCGCTGGATGCATCGCAGGAAGTGCGGCGCAAGAATGTGCAGTATTCCACCGGCTTCCTGCTGATTACGGGCAAATATCACTTTAAGTTTGTGGTGCGGGAAAACCAGAGCGGACGGCTGGGATCATTTGAAAGCGATTTTGTGGTGCCCGACATCAAGAAAGCGCCGCTCAAAATAAGTTCCGTGGTGCTGGCCAGCCAGCGACAACCCTACACCAAAAAGACGCAAAATCCGCTGGTGCGCGACGGCAATGAGTTGGTGCCGAACATTGCGCATGTCTTTACGCCGGACCAGCACCTTTATTTCTTCTATGAGGTCTATGATCCGGCGAAAGATAAACAGCCCGAACCACAAAACGCCGAGGCCAAAGACGCTAAAGATGCCAGAGAAAAGGTTGTGCCGATCAAGAATCCTATTCACGTAATGACCAGCATCCAGTTCTTCAACGGCAAGGTTAAAGCGTTTGAAACGCCGCTGATTGAAGCACGGCAGCTCAACGCGCCGGAGCGCAAGGCTGCGGTCTTCCAATTTGACGTAAGCCTGGCCCAGCTTAAGCCCGGCCTGTACACCTGCCAGGTGAACGTGATTGACGATGCCGGCGGAACGTTCACCTTCCCGCGCCTGCCGATTCTGGTGCGGGAGAAGAAGCCGAATGTGACTCCAGTCACCACCGCAAGCGGAACCGGGAATAGCAGCAATTAACGCCCGTCTCCGCAAAATATGCGGTATGCAGATCCCTTTAGTTCTGCACCAACCCCGCGGCAGTACCAAATTTCTAACGTAACGTCACCACAGTAACTTGTTGGCACAGTTTTGGCGGAGCTATTGTGGAACTGCTCTGAAGTTGGGCCCTTCGCGGAAACGTTCGAGCAAAACGCTGCCGCTCTATCAGAGGAGAAACCGCAATGGCCGCAGGAGAGATCACCTTCATTCAATGTCCGCAGGGAGACTCGTTCCCGGTGCAGAAGACATCAAACCGTTCGTTGGGGATGCAGCAGGTTGTTTGCCCGCGATGCGGTCACAGCTTTGAGGTGAAGCTGGAAGAGACGGTGGAGCGCATGTCTCGCGAACCCAACCTAGTCTTTCTCAAAAGCTTCCACTCACTCGCTTAGTAGGTCAATTTCAGTTTCGTCGTTATTCCTAATTCAAGGAAGCCTCAATTAAATACGTGCTATTCATTTGTTAGAATGCTTTAACCTCACTTCTTGTAACCTCAAAAAGGAAAATTTGCTTGATTGTCGTTTCATAAAGAGACTAAATTCATGTCCGTCCTCTAATCATTCAAAATCGGAATGAAAATTCAAGACTGGCAATTGACGGTTGGGAAGCGTACTTGGGACATTCGGCTGGCCAAACACGTTATTGTGGCAGTATTGCTAGTCGTGATTGCGGTAATAGCCAATCGTTTGCTTCGGATTTCCCCAGTTTTGCAAAAAACAAATATCTATGACGTGCTTGGGATATTAGCGATTTTGTTTGCGGCTATTCAGTTCATAGATTCACGATTTCAGAAGCAAGAGATGAACCTGATTGCAAGAACTATGTCTACGCGGTTTGTTGGGCTGTTTCCAAAAAATTTGGTTGAAATAGCCGACGTTATCGGGAAAGCGAGCAAACATGTTTATATCATGTCGGACTTTGTTGATTACGGACACTACTCTTCCCCAATAGCTTTCAATGAGTATCTCGACAAGATCAAAGAGGCTCGAAAGCAGAATGTTCAGGTCAGGATCATCTGTTATGACAAACAGTTAGCAGATCGGGAAACAGAGGATCAGTTTCCCGATAAAGACTTTGCAGAAGAATGTGAGAGTCGAAGGTTCAAGGAATATTTTAAATTGCATAGCGGAGTCCAAAAACCAAGCGACGCTATTAGCTTTAGAAGCCTCCTGGGTAGTCGGCAAGCAAAATTTGTCGCGGACTTGTCAGAACAAGGCGTTGAATTTGCTTATTTTCCGGAGCGATCAGATTTCTTTTTGTGGTTGGAAGACGATGAAGAAGCGATCTTTGCTTTCAAAAATATTGGCAGCAAACAAAGAGAGTTCTCGTTCCGCACACAAGATTCAACCCTGATTGAACAATTCCGGCAGATTTTTGATAGACGCTGGCAGAATTGTAACGGGCCGTACGACCGAACCTTGGCAAAGACGGCTCCTTCTATGGCCAGTGTCACGACAACAACAACGCCACCGTCTGTTAGCTAGCTTAAGCTAAATACTTTCTAAGTATCCATTCAAAATTTAGCCGATCTCTTCAACAATTCCTCCAGGTAATTTCCCCAGATCGCCGGCCAGGAGTGTGTGCCGTGGCCGCGCGTCTGGTCAGTGATTGGCAGCAGCACGTACTGCCCATTCTTCACGCGCTCGATATCGCGATCGATGATCTTGAGCTCCGGTGGATTAATCTGATCGTCGGCGGAATTGACCGCGGTGAGCGGCGCGGTAATTTTTTCGAGCTGCGGCTCGGGATTGTAATTTCGCGACGCGTCAAAATAATAAAGCATGTCATTGGCGTCCGTCGTCTTCATGCGGGCGGCAATGAACTTCTCCAGGAAGTCATCGGCCTGTTCGCGTGTAGGTTCTTCTTTCTGCATGCGTAGAGGCGAGCTGCCCATGATCAGCAGGACGTCTAGCGCGCAGGCAAGGCCGTGCGGCTGCTCCTTGTACTCGCCGTTATTCCAGCCGGGATCGGTGCGGATGGCATCCATGATCATGCGCCGCATCATACGGTTGCGCCCGGCGATCTCCACCGGTTCGCTGGCCAGAGGCATAGCAGCGTCAATGAAATCGGGGTGTTGCTCCGCCCACAGCCAGGAGTGCATGCCGCCCATGGATGTGCCCATGACCAGCCGCAGGTGGTTCACTCCAAGACCCTGCGTGAGCAGGCGGTATTGCAGCTCAATCATGTCGTCATATTCGTAGTGAGGGAAGCGCATGTGCAGCCCGTCACTGGGCTTGCTGGATTGGCCGTGGCCAATGTTATCCGGCAGGATGATGAAGTACTTTGCGGCATCAAGAATCTGGCCGGGACCAAAGAGCACGCCGCCGAAATTGGGAGTAAGAAACTGCCTGCCGCTGCCGCCGGTGCCATGCAGAATGAGCACCGCATTGCGGACTTTGCCGGTTGAATCCTTTTGCGGCGTGCCCAGCGTGTAGTAATGCAGTTTGACCTCGGGCAGCTTTTCGCCGGACTTGAACTGAAAATCCTTCAGCACAAAGGTGCCAGATTGTGGCTCTGGATAGTCCGCTGCGAAGGCAGCAATCGATAAAGAGATTAAGAGCAGGTGCAAAAGGGCGCGCAAAAGCTTCATGGCCGGTTCTCCTAAAGACGCAAAAGCTTAAATCATGCAGGCCAACAAGGGAAGCAGCGGACTCTGGCTGTCTTGGGCCAGCTCACCAACGAGCCTGAACAAGCAGAGTAGCTGGATTCCCGCTTTTTTCTAAATTTTCCGCGACATAGTTTCTTTTTTATTTCTTATATTCGTGAGAAACGTTCGTTCGCCGTCGTGCACTTAATGGATAACATGCCGCTTCTCAGAGTTCGCTTCCTGGAGAAGGAGAGAAAGGGATGAAAATGAAGAGATCCAGTCTACTAATGGCAGCAAGCGCAGCCATGGTGTTTCTGTTCGCGCTTGGAGCTTTCGCCGAGGACACAAAAGGCAACACTGCCAGGCCTTTGGCAGTAAACCAGACCGAAGGATTTGCCGATGGCCAACTTCTGGTATTTACCTACTTCCAGAATTTCGATTGTATTCACCAGCCGTTTGACGATCTTGACCACAATGGCTTTGTAGCCGCCGTGGACGCAAACGAATTCCAGCGCCCCATCTGCACCGTTGGACGTGGTCCAACCCTGGATCCTGCAGGAAGGCCAATCCAAAATACCTTGAAGCTCTATGTGATCGCGCCTTTCTTTGGCGATGACAAGGACCCAAATGACGCCTTTACTCCTGAGCTGGGGCAGGCTCTATTGGGCTTGTTTGGATTCATTCCTGAAGCTTTTAA
>DASRDW010000066.1:0-8816 GCA_035652415.1 Candidatus Angelobacter sp.
GCGGAACGCGGGTGTGCCGGGTGTTGCAGAACGACTCAAGGCCTCATTCAAGAATAATGAAGCTATCAAGACTGATCTGAGAGTGGAGCTTACAGTCCAGGCGCTTCAGCAAATCGCCCGCTCTTTGGGCGGGATACCGGGCAGAAAAAACCTTATCTGGCTCTCGTCCGGCTTTCCTTTTAAGGTAGAAGGTGAATTCGCGACAACCCAAGGCGCAGTTTCCACCACCCCAAGAGACTATAGCCAGGCCATCAGGCAGGCCACATCCGTTCTTGCCGAGGCTCAGATCGCTGTGTATCCCGTAGATGTTGCTGGAGTGAACCCTGGCGGTATTGACGCGACTACTTCAGGATTCGGCCAGATGGAAATGTCTACCAGGCGTGATGATCCGGTGGCTGATCCCGTGACGTCTTCCAACGTGACCGAAGCTGCCTCCAGCCATAACAGCATGGAATTGGTAGCAAGAGATACTGGAGGGCAGGCCTTTTATAACAGCAATGACTTGAAAGGCGCAATCGGGCACAGTATGGATCTTGGGTCTTCCTATTACACTCTGGCGTACACTCCAGCAAATAACGAATGGAATGGCGCTTTTAGAAAGATAGAGGTGAAGGTCCCGGGAAAGAAGCTCAAGCTGTTTTATCGTCGCGGCTATTATGCCCTGGCGAACAAGAACCTTACTCTTGCCGAGTTGGAAAATGTCCTGGTGGCATCGATGGATCCGGAAATAGCGGACTCCACCATGCTCTCGGTTGATGTAAAACTCTCTCCGGGAACCAAGGGGCCCAATTCGGTCATTGTGGAGTGTGACCTTGATCGCAATCAATTTCAATTTGTGGATGCAGAAAAACAAAAAGTTGCCATGATTGATTTTGCTATCGAAAGCTGGGACAAGCACGGCAAGGCTTCCGGACGGTTTGGTCAAAGCCTTAAGATACCGGAGGGTAACGCAACCCATCCAAAAGTGGCCTTTCGCCAGGAGATAGCTCTCCAGCCTAACACTGCCGTGTTGCGTATCGGCATTATGGATCGTTCTTCTGGCCGGCTTGGCACAGTACTGATTCCATCAATTCCCATTGGCAGCACAGGGCCGGAAGCAAAGCCCTAGCAGAAGCGCTTTTCGTTCTCGCCATTGTTAGCCTAAATCTTGGCCCGCTGGTTCGCCGGTGGGCTTTTACTTTTGTGCAACGGCTTGCATGAATGCCGCTCCGATGCCGGCGGAAATTCTTTCGTAACCCAGAGTCGCGCCTTTAGTAAAATTGTAATGAGATGAGCAGCAACGGTAACGCTTCCCTTAAACTTCCGGTCTATCTTGATAATCACGCCACCACACCGCTTGACCCGCGCGTTCTAGAGGCCATGTTGCCTTTCCTCACTTCCAAATTTGGCAATGCCGCCAGCAATAGCCATTCGTTTGGATGGGAAGCTGCTGCGGCTGTGGAATCGGCCCGCCGTCAGATCGCCGCTGCAATCGGCGCGTCTCCGCAGGAGATTGTTTTTACCTCCGGCGCCACTGAAAGCGACAACCTCGCTGTCCTCGGCGTCGCTGAGGCCCAGCGCTCGCGTGGCAACCACGTCATTACTGCTGTGAGCGAGCACAAGGCTATTCTTGATAGCTGCAAATATCTGGAGAAGCACGGTTATCGCATTACCTGGCTTCCCGTAAAATCTGACGGTCTGATTGATCTTGACCGACTCAAAGACTCGTTTACGCCAGAGACCATCCTGGTCACCATCATGGCGGCGAACAATGAAACCGGCGTGCTCCAGCCCATTGAAGAGATCGGGCGGCTCTGCCGCGAATGCGGCATCCTTTTCCATTCAGACGCAGTGCAAGCCCTCGGCAAAGTCCCTCTCAACGTCCAAAGTGACAATGTTGATCTGGCTTCCCTGACCGCGCATAAGCTCTATGGGCCCAAAGGCTGTGGCGCACTCTTTGTCAGCTCAAGTGTGGCGGCGCGCTTGCAGCCGATGATCCATGGCGGCGGCCATGAGCACGGCTTGCGCTCCGGTACTCTCAACGTCCCTGGCATTGTGGGTTTCGGGAAAGCTTGTGAAATCGCACAAAAGGAGATGCCGGAAGAAAGCTGTCGTCTCGCCGGCCTGCGCAACCGTCTTCGTGATCGCCTCACCTCTGCGCTCGATCAGGTTGTAATCAATGGCAGCATGGAACATCGCGTTCCCGGCAACCTCAACATGAGCTTTCTACACGTAGAAGGTGAAACGCTGCTCACCGGCCTGCATGATGTCGCCCTCTCCAGCGGCTCGGCTTGTTCTTCCGGCAAGACTGAGGCCTCGCACGTGCTCAAAGCGCTTGGCCTGAGCGACGAAGCCGCCGGCTGCGCCATCCGCTTTGGCATTGGCCGCTTTAATACTGAAGCTGAGATTGATTACGTGGCTGAGCGTGTGATTGAGTTGGTGAAGAACCTGCGCGAAGTGGCTGTCTGATTTTTCCGAAGTCCTGAAGTCTTATTCTGAAATCCCGACGCCGAAGGCGGAGGGATCCCTATACCCGGCAGTTCTCTTACGACTAGATAAGATCAAAATTCCATCACTGATTTCACGAGTGGAAATTGAACTTACCGTGTTATCACTTTGTCTTTGCAACTTCCACCCTCTCCGTATCTTCCGTTCTGGCTTCCCTCAGGTATCTCGCTGCTTCCTCAGGTGGTGTGGGATTGATGTAAAAGCCCGTGCCCCACTCAAATCCCGCGGTCTTGGCTAGCTTGGGAATGATCTCTAAATGCCAGTGATAATAATCCTGCGTGTTCTCCTGCACCGGAGAGCTGTGCACAATCAGGTTGTAAGCGGGATTATCCAGCACCTGGACGGCTTTGCCCAGCACCAGGCGCAGCATCCGGGCCAGGTTTTCATAGAGTGTGGAAGGCGCATTTTCAAAGGCTGATTCGTGCCGCTTGGGCAGGATCCATGTCTCAAATGGAAAACGCGGTGCATACGGGCAAAGCGTAACAAAATCCTGGTTCTCAGCGGCTACGCGAACCTTGGCCTCCATCTCCTGCCGGATAATGTCACAGAAGATGCAGCGCTCTTTGCTGCTGAAATAGCGCTTGGCGCCATCCAACTCTTCCACTACCTGTTTTGGCAAAATTGGCAAGGCAATGATCTGCGAATGCGGATGCTCAAGGCTTGCGCCTGCGCCTTCACCATGATTTTTGAATACCAGGATGTACTTGAACCGGCGATCTTGTTTCAGGTCGAGGATGCGATCGCGGAAGGCCCATAGCATGTCTTCCACACGCTTCAACGGCATGGTGGCCAGCGTCTCCAAGTGGTGAGGCGTCTCAATCACCACTTCATGTGCGCCCACGCCGTTCATCTTGTCAAACATGCCATCGGCTTGCCGGTCCAGATCGCCTTCAATGCCGAGTGCGGGAAATTTGTTGGGTACGATGCGCAGGTTCCAGCCAGTGGTGTCGCGCAGATTGTTGCCGGGCCGATAAGCAAGGATTTCCGGCGGCGTCTTGTCTTCATTGCCGGGGCAAAACGGGCAGAAGCCGCCCTTCATCACCACGCGCTCGCGTGAAAAATCACCCGGCCGTCGCGCACGGTCTGTAGAGATGATGACCCAACGGCCTGTGACCGGATCTCTTCTTAGCTCTGGCACATGAATATCTTACGCCATGCGAAACGCATCCTTAAACAGCTCTATCTCCGCCTTGCCACCCAAAAAATACACGCTGACCACGTCAAACCGCACCGGCGGCCCGCTCTTCACCTTGCGCAGAAATTCTCGTGCCACTCGCGAAAGATCGCGCTGCTTTTCTGCATCCACAGCAGCCTCAGCCGGGATAAAGTTTCGCGTGCTGCGGGTCTTCACCTCGATAAAGCAAAGCGTACCATCGTCCCAGCCAACCAGATCAAGTTCGCTCCGGCTGCGCGGGCTGCGATAATTGCGCGCAATCATCACATAACCCTGCTTGCGAAGATAAAAATACGCTTCTTCCTCGCCGCGCATTCCCGTGTGGAGATGCTCCGGCACTGATTTTTTTAGAGGAAGCACTTTCCCAGCGGAATCAAGAATGCGCAGTGTTAACCGTGTGAACGAGCTGGACATATCTTCTGAATCTCTGGTTTTTCTGTAATCTCGAGTGAAGCGAGAGGTCACTATAGTATCGAAAATCTGTAGGCGCACAAGATTTATTCAGTTTTTTACAAGACAAAAAAATACCTGCCAAACATTTCTGTTGGCAGGCATTTCTCAAGACTATAGGGCTCCCTCGGTACGCTTCGGGATTTCAGAAAGCAAGCTCTTTCGAAAAGATTTACCTGTTCTCTTTTTCCACTATGCTGATGCACTCTTCCAGCACGTCCATGGCGATGTCGGCCTGCTCCTGAGTTACCACCAGCGGTGGAGCAATGCGGATGGAGTTTTCACCCGCTCCCAGAAACAGTAGACCGCGCTCAAACGCCAATTCAACAATGCGGTCGCGCTCGTCATGCGCCGTAGCTTTGGTCTTCTTGTCTTTCACGATTTCCACGCCGATCATCAGCCCACGGCCGCGCACGTCCCCGACCATAGGATGAGTTTTCACCCAGCCATTCAGCCGCTTCATGATGTGCGCTCCTACGACTTCGGCATTGTGCATGCCCTCACGCTCCAACACGTTCATGGTCGCCAGCGCAGCTTCAATGCAAACCGGATTGCCGCCAAAAGTAGAAGCATGTGATCCCGGCACCCAGTCCATGATCTCTGCGCGCGCCAGCGTCACTCCCAACGGCATGCCGGATGCAATGCCCTTGGCAATAGTAACGATGTCCGGCTCCACACCTGTGTGCTGGATGGCCCACCATTTGCCGCTGCGCCCTGCGCCGCTCTGCACTTCATCCGCTACCAGCAAGATTCCATTCTGGTCACAGATCCGCCGCAGCTCGCGCAGGAACTCAGCCGGGGCCGGCAGATAGCCGCCCTCGCCCTGGATGGGTTCAATAAAGATCGCTGCGCATTCTTCCGGTGGCATGATGGTTTTAAACACGCGGTCTTCAATAAAGCGCACGCACTCAGCAATGTGCTCTTCGGCCGTCATGCCTTCCGGTTTGCGATACACATTGGGATACGGCACATGCGCCACGCCCGGTACCAGCGGAAAGAAGCGCCGCCGCTGCTGCGTTTTGGAAGCCGTGAGTGAGAGCGCTCCCATAGTGCGCCCGTGAAACGCCCCGTAAAACGCGATGATACCCTGCCGCTTGGTGTAATAACGCGCCAGCTTCATGGCTGCTTCAATCGCTTCCGTGCCGGAATTGCCGTAATACGCGCGCACTGGCCCGGACATTGGCGCAATTTTGGCCAGGCGCTCTGCCAGCGTAACCATGTTTTCGTAATAAAAATCCGTGCCGGACATGTGGATCAGTTCGCCTGCCTGCTTCTGGATGGCTGCTACGACTTCCGGATGGCAATGCCCCGTGGACACCACGGCGATTCCGGCAGAAAAATCCAGGAATTCGTTGCCGTCAACGTCCTCTACCACTACGCCGCGACCACGCTTGGCCACCAGCGGATAAGAACGCGTGTACGACGGTGAAATATATTTCTGATCGCCCTGCAGAACTGCCTGCGCCTTCGGGCCGGGCAGCTTTGTCCGGATCTTGGGTCCGGCATTGGAAATGGTCTGGGTTGCCATGTTCATCCTCTTTTCAAAATGGTTGCGTGTGGATGCCTTCGGCCCGTGCAAGCAGGAACGGACTACTGCCTGCTATCAGGCCGGTTCAGTATTTTTGAGGATGAGAGAGCTTAATCTCCGGCAAAGAGGTTGGCGCGGGCATGCGAAGGCAGCACCGCAAGATAACGCCGTGGGCAGACAAGAAAATCCACCCAGCACGCCAGTGATCGCTTGGGCGTGCGTACAAACCATGATGTGCGGTGCGAGGTCATCTTCACTTCCATTATAGCCTGAAAATTTGATGCGGCTGACGGTTACTACGGTACATTCCCGCGCCCGATTCGCACCATTCAGTTTTTTCGCATCGACCAGGCAGCCCGCAATGTCAGATGATAAGGGCATACACCAAATGACACCGGCGGAACAGAAGCGCGGATTGCGGATCACAGTCTCTTTCGGACTGGTCTATGTGCTCTGGGGCTCCACTTATCTGGCCATGCGTATCGCCGTGCGCGATCTGCCGCCTTATGTCGCCGGAGCCACGCGATACCTGATCTCTGGTCCAATCATGTTGCTGGCCTGTGCTCTGCTGGGGCGCAAAATTCGCATTAGCCGCCGGGATTTCCGCCGACTTTTACTGATCGGTGTGTTGCTGCTCTCCATCGGCAACATCGGCGTGCTCACGGCAGAGCAATACGTTTCCAGCGGCCTTGCTGCCCTCATCGTTGCGCTTGTTCCAATATGGGTTGTGATCATTGAAGCTTGGATTTTTCGCGCCGGCCGCATGTCGCCACAGGGCATCTTCGGGCTTGCCCTGGGGATCGGCGGCTTGCTCTTGCTGCTCTGGCCGCGCATCTTCTCCGGCACACACCATGGCCATCAGGAACTTTTTGGCTGCGGGATTCTTGCGGCTGCATCTTTTGCCTGGGCGCTGGGTTCAGTCTTTTCTCATCGCTTCAATCTTACGGTTGATGTCTTTGCTTCCGCCGCCTGGGAAATGACCCTGGGCGGCGTGGTCAACGCTGCCATCGCGCTGCTCACCGGCCAGCTTTTCAAAGCGCACTGGAGCGTGCCGGCGCTTAGCTCGATTGGTTATTTGGTTGTTGCGGGATCGTGGATCGGCTACACCTGTTACATTTATCTGCTGAATCATGTCCCCACGCCAAAGGTCGCAACCTACGCTTATGTCAATCCGATTGTGGCTTTGATTCTTGGCTGGCTCGTTCTGCGCGAGCGTGTAGACGTTTTTATGATAGTTGGAACCGCAATTATTATCGCTTCAGTAGCGCTGGTGAACACCTCAAAGCTGAAGCAAGCACAGGCTGAAACTCCAATGAGCGAAGAGACCTGCCCGAAGATTGTGAACGTTGGAGGAGATTGAGGGAACTCCATCCTGTTTCACATATCCCAAAACAGCCGCCGTAGCGATACACCCAGGCCATCAGCCAGCATCTTTATTACTTCAAGGCACGGCTCTTTCTTTCCGCTCTCCAAGTTGGACAAATAGGATTCCTGGATGCCGACACGCTCGGCTAGATCAATTTGCCGCATTTCTCGCTCAAGCCGCAAGTCCCTAAGCCGCGCTCCAAAACGCCTGGAAATATCAGTGGACATGCCCTAAGCATCAGCGTTAGGATGCCCTTTTGCACTTGTACTATAGTACAATCGTGAAAAGAGAGATGGCAGCGCCAGCACTCAATAGCCGCGAAAGAGCAGAGGTCTACATGCGGATGGCCATGCTCAATAGCGCATTCGATTCGGTTGTCCAGAGGCTTAATGAGCTAGGCAAGGCAGGACTGCTGAATACCCGCGACCTGAAAGACATGCTGGGACTTACCCAAGAGGCACAGCTTGAGATCAATACCACGGTGCTTAATACGCTGGAGTCTTTGGAAAGTGATGACCACGCCCACTTTGGCAAGGTGCGGCTGGCTTTAGAAAAACGACTCAGCGTCAAATCCTAGTGGCTGCTCTCTGAGTGTTCCGCTGAGGGCTGAGATTGTATAAACACTCCGCTATCAAATTACCAATTTACGCATTACTAAATTTTGTTACTTCCGCTTCCACCGAATCCCATCTTTCGTATCTTCTACTACGATCCCTGCTTCTGAGAGTTGCTTGCGGATGGCATCTGACCTAGCGAAATCCCGCGCTTTTTTTGCTGCGTTGCGTTCTTCGATCAATTGGTTCACTTCCTCATCAGAGATTGTGTTGACGCTTACTCCTGCTTCCACCGCGATTCCCTGAGCTTTGGCCCATTCCATTGCGGCCCGGGTCTTCTCTGCGTCATCGTCTTTTAAGACGGCAAAAATTTCGTCAAACTGCTCCAGCACTTCCAGGAGAGGTGCTTTGTCTCCCTCGCGCAGCTCACCGCGGTCTGCCAGAGTGTTTGCCTCACGCACCATATCAAAGATCGCCGCTGAGGCCCTTGCTGTATTCAGATCGTCATCCATCCCGGCGCGCATCTCCTGCTTTGCTTTGGTCGCCGCCTCCTGCGCCGCCGGGTTGGTGCCCGCAGGAAGCTGCGACATTCTCATTCGCGATTGGAAAGTCCGCAGGCGTTCCACGGAATGCGCCGCCTGCTTCAGGCCATCAAGAGTAAAGTTGAGCTGCTTGCGATAAGGTACTGAAGAGGTCAGCAGAAATCGAATGGAAGATGCTTTGTGGCCTTTCACCAGCAGATCACGCAGGGTATAAAAATTGCCTGCGCTTTTTGACATTTTCTCGCCTTCCACCAACAGAAAACGCACGTGCATCCAGTGCCGGACAAATGTCTTGCCGGTCAGCGACTCTGACTGTGCAATCTCATTCTCATGGTGCGGGAAGGTCAGGTCCTCGCCGCCGCCATGCAGGTCAAAAGTCTCACCCAGATACTTCATTGACATTACGGAGCATTCAATGTGCCAGCCCGGACGCCCCGGCCCAATCGGGCTTTCCCAAAAAGCTTCGCCTTCCTTCGGCGCTTTCCAAAGCGCAAAGTCGCGCGCATTGTCTTTCTCGTATTCATCTACGTCCACGCGCGCGCCTACTTCAATTCCGCCAAAATCTTTTTTGGAGAGCTTGCCGTACTCTGGGAATTTGGCAATGCTGAAGTAGTACGAGCCGTCTTCAGTGCGATAGGCAATCCCCTTCTTTTCCAGTGCCGCGATGAACTCCGCCATTTCGCGAATATGCTCCGTGGCGCGCACAATCTTTTCC
>DASRDW010000067.1:0-4999 GCA_035652415.1 Candidatus Angelobacter sp.
TGTGCGATTGCAAACGTTGTAAGTATAAGAGAGAGGAGTCCAGCACGAACATACTGCATACGATAATCTCCGGAAGGAATTTTAGAGCTGAAAAATGGGATGGATTTAAATTGCAGCTGAGTTGTCCCTACTTTATGCGGCGGGCCGCTGCCGCATGGAATTAGAGTCCGGCTCAGAGAATCGTGAAACTGGATAGCTGGATTGATGCTTTGAAATTAAAAATATTCCAAGACTCAGAATTCTGAATTTCGAGAGCATTCTCACACTGAGATCGTGAAGGCACGCTCTCCGGATGAATCGGACGGCCGGGCGAAAAAGGACAATGTACTTTTTCGCTATTGTTTCGCAAGCGAATATATGGCAAAGTATCTTTGCTCTGGTTTTTCTCTCGACCTCCCATCGTCAAACCCGGCGGTGGGAGGGGTGGTTTTTTTAATAACAAAATAATCTACAAGCTAGCAATTTGTGGGCGATGCAGGCGCAGGACGGAAGCCGCCGATCTTTACAAGGATACGGCCAATGCCATAAAGATACGCGCTCTGGTGTGTGCCCAGCGTGTCCGGTGGTCTTTGCAGGAAAAGATGGCTGCCTTTGGGAATGGTTCCTGCAGGGTTCTTCTTTGGATTGGGCAACTGGCCGTCAGGATACTGCCAATACGGCTGGTCAGAATCAGCTATGTAGGGCAAATAGTATCCATACGGCATAGGGTCAACCTCATCAGTAAGAGTTCCTGGGATTGTAGCTTAAATGGGTTGGGCGTTCGCTCCGAAAAGCTGCAAACGAGAATCAGAACTTGCAGGTTATCGATGCGAAAAGGCAGGGAAATAAAATTCGACTGTCTTATGACTACCTTGTTGAATGTTGAATGGCACTTTGGCTTCTGTTTTCACACGAGTGCCATACCGGGGTTGGCAGCGCTTAAATCGATAGGATGTAGGCGAGCGACTGCGGTCCACGCTATCTTCGATCATGCTGATCCTGGCTAATCAAGCTGGTCGGAATGGGCTTTCAGGTACTCCAGCGCTTTTGCCGCCATCTGTTTCTCGCCGCTGTAGCTTAGCTTTTTGGGAGCTTCATCCAGCGGAAGCCAGTAAGCGCGGCGCACCTCGTGCTGCATTGCGGGAGTAATATCGCCGATCTGGCCGGACTTGTATTTGGTCAGGAAGAAAGAGACGATTTTGAAAACCTTTTCATTGCCGGCCCACTTACGCACGTAAAAGTACTTGATGTCGCCCAGTTTGGTAACCAGTGAAGCTTCAAGGCCGGTCTCTTCATGGACCTCGCGCAACGCGGTTTCCGGGGGCTTTTCTCCGGCATCAACGTTGCCTTTGGGCAGCGCGGCCACGTCTTTACGGTCTTCCGGTTCGCCTTCACGCCCAGGCTCAATTACGGCCACCCACCACTGTTTTTTCATCTGGCGCAAAACCAGCGCGCCGGCGGAGAATTCACGAAGCATTTTTATAATTGGTAACTGCCCGTTCCTGCCTGCATTTCATTAGGCAGGAATGAGATTTTTGCCCGTTTTTTGTTTTGCTCCCAAAAAGGGCCTAAAGAGAGGTTACCAAGGTTACTGCAAGTTATTTATCATGCAATGAAAAATAAAGTGAAACTATAGGTGCAACTCTCGCGTTCAAGTTAGTGTGCAACATTTGCGGTAAACCAGCATCTTACGTTAGTAGGTGCACAGGCTGTGCGGAAGCGCGCCTTAAGGAGCGCCGGTGAAGAATCCGCTGAACAGGATCGTACGTTCAGTCAAGGCCCTGGGCCGTGAGCTTAGCCGCCACACTGTCCCAGAGGTGCAGGCCGAACCGCCCCAATTGCCGAAAGTTGGCGTGGCGCTGGGTGGAGGGTTTGCCCGCGGCCTGGCGCACATTGGAGTGCTCAAAGTCCTGGAAGAAGAAAAGATTCCTGTGGACTTTATCGCCGGCACCAGTGTTGGATCGGTGATTGGCGCAGCTTATGCCAGCGGAATCTGCTCCAAGGAATTAGAAGAAATCGCTGCGCTTGTCCGGTTTAAAGATTTTTCCCGCTGGACCTTCTCCCGCTTTGGCCTTTTCAGCAATGACAAGATGTCAGTTTTTCTGCGCAAAATTCTGCGCTGCAAAACTTTTGAAGAGCTGCGCATACCGCTGGCCATTGCCGCTACTGACATTATTACCGGCGAGCCGGCTGTTTTTACCAGCGGCGATCTGGTGGATCCTGTGCGCGCCAGTTGCGCTTATCCGGGAATGTTCCAGCCGGTAAGGATTGGCGGACGTCTTCTGGTTGACGGTCTGTTGGCCCATGCAGTCCCGGCCCTGCCTCTGCGTGAGATGGGAGCGGAGCGCGTGATTTCAGTTTATCTGGCGGCGCATTGGGTGAAGCCAGGCGGGCCGCGGCACGTCTTCGACGTGATTGGGCAATGCTTCTCTATCGCCCAGGATCGAATGTGCGGGCCGTGGCAGGGAGCTTCAGACGTGGTGCTGACTCCGCAGATCGGCGAGTTCGCTTATGACGATTTTGTGCGCGCACCGGAATTGATTCGCGCTGGTGAGGTGGTTGCGCGCGCCGCCATGCCGCAAATCCGCCAATGGTTCCCTGCTCCCGAACCCAGTGCTACGGCCATGCCGGACCAGAATGTGGCTTTGCCTGCAGGCCAAAAATGGCAGCCCGCTGAACCAACACCGGCGCCGGCCAAGAGCTAGAGCACGCTAAAAGGAAAGTGCGTAATAAATTTGCCTTCCGGAGTCAGGACATCAATCACAACCCTATCGGTAATGGGGGCATCGCCAAGATTGACGCCGATGCGGTAAACCCGCTCGTCATAACGCACGCTGGCAGGCATGCCAATAAGTTCCACTGAATCTGGCGTGATCTCGCGCATTTCCAGTCCGCGATAAGCCTTGATGCGGAACTTAAGTTTCAGCAAAAGGTCGTATGGATCATCCAGAACTGTAACTGAGCTCATCGGCTTATCCAGAATGATCTTGCGCAATGATGCGGTGATGCGAAAGTTGAAGTGGCTGGGAAACTTATTCATGCGCTTGCCGTCGGCGGAAATCACCTCTGCTTCCCTGCCTTCGGAAATTTGTTGAGCGCCTTCCAGTTCCGGGCACTCAATCAGCCCCATTAGGGAGATGTTCGCGCCTGAAGGCCTGAGCGCAACCACGTCATAACCGGCAGGCATGGCGGAGTGCAATCCAGCGTTGTTCTTGAATCCGGCTGCTGAGCCAACCATAAGAAAGGAAAGGAACACGGCTGATATCCAGGCAACAGGGCTACGACAAATTTTCATAGCTGGTTCCGAAATCGATCTTTAGATCTGGTTGTTTGCGTTCCCACATCTGGCGCGACAAGGCTGCGCCGTGATACACAAGAAGCGTCACTTGATGAGAGAAGGGTAAAACGAAAAAAGATGCTTCGCCTGCTCTGTTTTACCGCCCATCCTGACGATGAGGCGGGCGGCTTTGGCGGTACTCTGCTGCGCTATGCTGAGCGCGGCGTTGAAACTCATGTAATTTGCCTTACTCCCGGCCAGGCGGCCACACATCGCGGCAGCGCCAAAACGGATAATGAGCTTTCCGCTCTGCGCCGGCGCGAATTTGAATCCTCAGGCAAGCTGCTCAAAATCAGCCATGGCCAGGTGCTTGATTACCCTGATGGCAAGCTTGATCGCCAGGACTTTTTTGCAGTGGTAGCCGATCTGACGCGCCGCGTTCGCGAAATAAAGCCGCACGTAGTCATGTCAATGGGTACTGAAGGCGCAATTACTGCCCATCCCGATCATTCCATGGTCTCGATCTTTGCCACCATGGCGTGCCATTGGGCTGGACGAACCAATCGTTTCCCTGAGCAACTTGAAAATGGCCTTGCTCCGCACCAGACACAGAAGCTGTATTACGCGTCCGCGCTCTTTACCATACCGCAACGCCAGCCGGTTTCTCTGGCGCCCACCACAACCATCATTAATCTGGAGCAGCGAGAAATTGATATAAAGATTGCTGCTTTCAAGTGCCATACCACACAGGCGCCGCTCTTCAGCTTCTTTGAAGATACCGTCCGCAAGCGCACGAACATGGAAGTGTTTCACCTGGCCAATGCTATAACTCCACGTAAAGCCGAGATGGAAACGGATTTGTTTGCGGGAGTGGAAGAATTGCCGTGACGCTTTCTGAAATCCCGAGCAGCGCGAGGGACCGCTACCCTCACGAAGCACATTGGGAGCTTACCCCCACGCAGGGTTGTGCGAGTAGGGTTCCCTCACCCGCGAACTCCAGTTATTAGAGCAGTCCCACAAGTTTGGTTCCGCGGGTTCGGGATTTCAGAAAAGCTACTTCGCCAATGGCGTAATAATTTGGCTCAGCACGTCTGGCTTTGATTCATCGCGAACCAGATGAGCATACTTTTCGCCATCGTGGTAGTTCAGGGTAAACGTCTTGTAATAATCGCCGTTCATCACCAGCAGTTCCAGATTAGGGCCGTTGCCTTGGCTGGCTTTGAGCGCGTCGCGCAGGATGTCCGGATCGAATTTCCGTCCGTTCACGGCCACCAGCGTAGTTCCCGGTGCAACGCCTGCTTTCCATGCTGGGCTATTCATGATTACGTCGTGAATGCCGCCTTTGTCATCGAGTGAGAGACCGAGAGAAAAACGCGCATCCACGAATTTGCGCACGTGCTCCATGGCTTTGGTGTACTCGCTAGGATGATCGTCATACACCAACTTCCAGCCGCCGTTGGTGATGCCGCCCAGCGGAGCGCCCGGCCCATACGAATCCAGGCGGTCGCGCAGGAACTTTGCCCAGTCATAGGGCGTAACCTGGTTCAGCGTATTAACCACATCATCAAAGGTATAGGGCTTTACCATGGGCGGCGTGTTTCCACCGCCATGGAAGATGCGACAAAAATCATTGATTGATTTCTGGCTGTTGGTCTGCTGGCGAATGACCGTATCCACTTCCAGCCAGATCAAAAAGCCTTCAGGATAGTAATCCACGCTGCGGCGCCAGCTTTCAAATTCCGG
>DASRDW010000068.1:0-4396 GCA_035652415.1 Candidatus Angelobacter sp.
CTACACCTCCCGCCGATAAAACCAAGGCCGTGAAGGGTGCTGGCGGCTTTTTGCCGCTTCTCTATCGCAATACATATCTGAAAGCGCTGGAACCGCACCTGCCGAAGCTGGTCCAGCAGGCAAAAGCCGATGCAGACAGCGCTTCTTTTGTAGAGACGCTCGCCGGCGCGGTATACCAGCATGATGATGCCAAGCATCGCCCCAACTTGCAGCGTTTTTTAGCTGTCATTTCTGATCTCTACCGGTCGTTTCTGTCCAATGATCGCCGGACGCGGGCCAACTTTCCGCTGCGTGAAACCATACCGCCTCTGGCTGTTTTCCAGCATGAAGGCGACCAGGGCCCATTTACGCTGCCATGTGACGATGTGAGCCATTTCATCGGATCAAATGTGGGTGTAGTCAGTCTTCCCGCCACCTACCGCGATCATCCTGTCTTGTGGGCGGCCCTTGCGCATGAGACCGGCGGGCATGACGTGCTCCATGCCGATAATGAGCTTTTACCGGAACTGCGTTCTGGGGTGCATCAGTTGTTCGGCCATGATGCTTTTGGCAGCAAGATGGGGCTGCTCTGGGATTATTGGATGGATGAGGCTGCCTCTGATATTTACGGTGTTTTGAATATCGGACCAAGTTTCGGATTAAACTTGGCTGTGTTTTTTGCCGCGCTCAATGCGGAAGCAGTCCGTACTGACACGCCTCTCTTGCGCAGCGACTCCGGCGCCGACCCAAGCTCAGGCTCTCTCGATCCTCACCCTACAGACGTGCTACGGCTGCCCCTGATTGTCGGGGCGGTGCAAAGCCTCATCTCACTCTCAACAGACAGCAAAAAACGGTACAGTTCTGATCTTAAAGCCCTGATGCATCTGCTTGCACCCGGCGTGCAGAACGTGCGTATTGAAGGCGCCGTTCCCCAGCAATTGGCCGGCCCGGTGATGTTTAATGACACCTTCTCAATTGATGATATGAGCGATGCAGCGGCCCGGGTAGGCGCTTACATCGCCACAGTGAAGTTGGAAGCTCTCGGTGGCCATTCCATCCAGGAACTCGAGACTTGGGATGACACTGACGAATCAACGGCATCACGAGTTGCTACTTTGCTCCAAAACGGCAAGAGCATCGCCAATGTGGGCGATGATGCGCACACACTTGCAGGCGCAACCCTGGCAGCCTACAGCGATACTGCCAGTTACCAGACAATCAATAAGCTGGTGAACCAGGCCCTTGATGCCAGCTTTGCGCAGGATCCCTATTGGCGTAAGCCGCAACGCGATTTCACCTTCCTGAAGAACGACAAAATGCGCGCTCTCTCGCTCCAGAAAATTGAGAAACCTGCGTTCCAGGCTGATCCGCTTGCGCAGGAAATCATCGAGTATGATTCAGCAGCCGAAGAAGAAGCCGGGCTTGGGTTTGGCGCGCGCAAGGTCCTCCATCCGATTCCATGGCCTGCTTCTCTAGCTCCCGAGCCGCAGCCTCCGCATACCAAACCCAGGGCCGATGCGGCGTTGGGCCATTACGACTATCTTGTGGTTACCTGGACAGTGGATGAAGCCCGCGCTCTGGCTGACGTTCTCACACCCGGTCATCCCAGCCGCTCGGCCTGGTTTGACTATAGCCATGAATTCGAGCAAAAGTACGCCAAGAAGATTCGCAACGGGGCGCCTGCTTCCAAGAGCCACAAGCTGGGCAGTTTCTTCCCGATGAAAATTGGGGACTCCAGCGTACTTTGCTTCAAGAGCGAACTTCATATGAGCCAGGACGGCCCAGATCTTCCAATCAAGGACCTGTGGAAGCAACTCATCGCTGAGGTCAAGCCAAAGCTGGTGATTACCACCGGGACAGCCGGCGGAATTGGCAGCAAGGTGGAATTAGGCGACGTGATTGTGACCAATCAAGTCCGTTTTGACTGCACTAAATCTTTCGCCAAAAAGCCTTGGGCGCATGAGCTTTTCCGCAGCAAGTTCCAGATGGACGCCAAGTACTTTGCCTTCGCCAATCAAAATCTGCTGGGCATCAATGCTGAGCAATTGCCGCCGGCAAAGCGCAAGCCTGAAATTTTTGAGAACACGGCGCCTCTCGGCGAGCCCGACGTAGTTGTCACAACAGATTTCTTTGCTTTTGATGACAATACGAATTTCTTTAACCTCCAGGACAAAGGCTCTGCCGTAGAGATGGGAGATGCTGTTCTGGGACTGGTAGCAGAGGATTTGGAAGCATCTGCTCCTCCCTACCTGGTAATTCGCAATGCTTCTGATCCGCAGATCAGTGGCAAGGGTACCATTCAGGAAAAGAGGACTGAAGGCGCAAACATCTATAAGAAGTACGGATACTGGACAACTGTTTGCAGCGCCATTGGCTGCTGGGCGGCTGTTCTTGCTCACGCCGGCGTTCCTCTTCCTGCACCGAAGCGTGCCCGCGCACAAAAAGCCGGAGGCTAAAAACTTATACCTATGCAATCTGTACTGGCTTTATCGCCGCCGTTGTTGGTAAAGCAGCCAAGCTTGGCGAACTTACGTTGAGCTGAGACAAAAATAAATTTCTCACAACTCGAGAACTTCTTTTTTGCTCCTTGCTTGCTCACTCCGTTCGCAATGCTTGCATAGGTTCTGTGTTGGCTGCTCTCCGCGCCGGAATCACCGCGGCAATGAATGCCGCAGACGCAAGCACGCAAGCAGTAATCGACAGAACCAGAGGATCATACGGTTTCACGCCGTATAGCTGGCTGGCCATAACGCGGCCACCAAAAATCGTGACCGGAATGCCAATGGCCAGACCAATGCCAACCTGAACAAATGCGCTGCGCAAAACCATTCCCAGCATGTTCATCCGGTTGGCGCCCAGGGCCATGCGAATCCCGATCTCGCTGGTACGCCGTTCCACGGAATATGATGTGACCCCGTAAAGGCCAATCGAAGCCAAAATCAACGCCAGAATGCCAAAGAACGAGGTCAGCTTTGCGATCATGGCCGGTTGCGTGAAATTTCCTTTCACCTGCTCGGCAAAACTTTGGAAATCGACGATTGCCAGGTCGGGATTGATCTGCGCCAGCGCCCGGCGCAGTTGCACCTCGAGGCCTGAGATTTCACCATGCGTCAGTATTTCAATGGCGTTCAGGTATTTGGAGCGATCTTCAAATTGCTGATAGCGCGGGTCAGGATTGTGCGCGCTCTGTCCCTGGGCCAGAAAATACATGGGGCGCATTTTGCTGTTAGCACCCCAATAATTCGTGTCTTCTGTCACACCCACAATCTCAAATGCGCCCGGATGTTTCAGATCGTCACTAAAATGCTTTCCAATCGCATGTCCATCTTTAAAATACTTCTGCTCGAAAAAGCGATTTACCATCGCGACGGTGCGCGTTGCCGGCGTGTCCTGTTCATTGATGGCGCGGCCTTCCAGAACCTTGGTGCCGATGGCATCAAAATAGCCTGGACTTGCCCGCAACCATGATGCGTTGTGATCGCGCGTTCCTGGCGCTGGCGGCGGTTCGCCCTCGATATACACGCCTTCGCCCCAATTATCCCCTTCCATGGGACTATAAAGAGAAAAGCTGACCTGCTGAATGCCCGGAATAGCGCTTAAACTATTATGCAGTTGCCTGTAGAGTGGCTCCAGCTTATCTGGTGAGTATCCTGCCATCTGCGGATCAATATGCAGGATGTACCGATTTGCCGTTTCAAAGCCGAAGTTCCGATGCTGCATATTGTTCAAGCTGCGCGAGAGCAGCCCCGCTGCACATAACAACACGAGTGATAGCGCTGCCTGCACTACGACCAGAGCCTTTTGCCCATAGCTGCCAGTGTTTCCCGCGGTGCGTCCAACTCCGCGCAATACCTCGGCGGGATTGGTGCTGGCCGTCATCCATGCGGGCGCCATGCCAAACAGGATGCCGGTAAGGAATGAGACTACAAAAGCAAAGGCCAGGACCGGCAGTGATGGAGAAGCATGGATCGGTACATACTCATGTCCAAAAGCCAGGCTCAAGATCATGCGAGTGCCGCCATAGGCGATTGCCACTCCTGCAATGCCGCCCATCATCGCCAGCACAACACTCTCTGTCAGAGCCTGCTGCACCAGCGTTGGCCGCGGAGCGCCTAAAGCGGCGCGGATAGAAATCTGCTGTTTGCGCGTGGTGGCCCGCACCAGCATCAGGTTTGCCAGGTTCGCGCAGGCGATCAGCAGCACAAAAGCGGAAATCCACATCAGCAGGTGCAGCCCGTCCTGATACTCATCCCGCATCCTCTGCAGACCGCCTCCTCCGGGCGAGAAGTGCAACGTTTGTTTGGCGATCAGAGAATGAAAGCGGTCTTCAACTTTGCTCTCTGGGCTTAACAGGAATTGCCGCAGTGTCACCTGCATCTTGGCTTCCATGCTTTTGGTGTCTGCGCCCGGCCTGATG
>DASRDW010000069.1:0-38229 GCA_035652415.1 Candidatus Angelobacter sp.
TTGCCCAGATCGTAGCCTTCCAGGATGTTCAGCGCCTCAATCATGGTGATGCCGCCGGAGCTGGGCGGTGGCGCGCTGATAATTTCGTAGCCGCGATAAGTACCCCGGACCGGCTGCCGCTCTTTCACTTCATACTCCGCCAGGTCTTCGGCAGTAATCAGCCCTCCGCCGCGCTGGATTTCCCTCGCCAACTCTTTTGCCATGACGCCTTTATAGAACTCATTGCCTTTAGGATTGGCGGCAATCCGCTCCAGCGTTTGCGCCAACTCAGGCTGACGAAAGAGATCTCCTGGCTCATAGAATTTTCCGTCGCGCTGAAAGATGCGCTTGGAATCAGGGAACTGTGCCAGCTCTTGATCATGCATGGAGCGCGCTTCTTCATACGTCAGGTGCACGCCGTCACGTGCCAAGCGGATAGCCGGCTCCATCACGGCGCGCAGCGTGAGCTTGCCCCAGTGCTGCTGTGCATAGAGCAGTCCCGCCACCGATCCCGGCACGCCGATAGCTTTGTAACCAACAAGGCTGGCTTTGGGAATCACATTGCCTTGCGCGTCGAGGTACATGTTGCGGCTGGCGGCCTTGGGGGCCTTTTCCCGGAAGTCGAGAAAATGGACTTCACCGTTGGCTTTGCGCAGCAGCATAAAACCGCCGCCGCCAATGTTTCCGGCTGAAGGATGCACCACCGCCAACGCAAAGCCGGTAGCCACCGCTGCATCAACGGCATTGCCGCCCTGCTGCATGATCTCAGCGCCAACCTTGGAGGCCTCCGGATGGACGCTCACCACCATGCCCTTGCTGGCATGGGTGGGTCGCAGCCCCTCTCCGTACCCTATCTGCGCTGCCGCGCAGATAGCGAGCACTTGAAGAATCAAAGATTTACGCAGAGCTCTCATTGAATTGCGGGACTTCCAGAACCTTTGAAGGGCACGCCGCCGATGTCCGGCAGACACGGCTTGCATCTGCTGGACTGCTGTACCCATATTCCTTGCAAAAGCGACGTCTGCAAAGCATAAACAAGGCCTGCAGACCAGCTTATGAGGCTAGCTTACCCATTGCAGCACAGTCAAATCGCCGCAAAATAATGCGCCTAACCAATTTCTTCCACCAGCAAGTGCTGCCCTTTGCTTAGATAGCTTTTCCTGCGGAACCAATCTTCCATCGCCTCTTTCAGACGATCGAGAGGAACACGCTGGCCCACGCGCATTAACCCATCGGCCACAGGAAGCGTGTCATCAAAAATGGAATCGTTGGTGAAGTTGCGCATGGAAAAACTATCTAGCCACTTGATCGGGCAGGCAAGGGTTTCCGATCCTGTGTTGTACCGTACCTTGATTTGCCGGGTATACATGGTGATTAGTGGATTTTGTTGAGCTACAGTACCGTTCGCTTGCGCTGGAACCTATGGTTTGAAGTCTTGCAAATACAGGGTAACTTAACACCTATCTGCTCAGCGTTGCCTGCCTGATAAAAGCAGGAAAAACGCCTTATGAACCATTGTTTCCACGCCTGATCCCAATATTCAGGTAATACAAGTCTCTGACCAGGCCCGGAAACATCGCATCCATTGTAAGTTATTCTAAAACCTAAGAAATTCCCACATCAGCGATCGCCTGCGTTGCGTCCAACCATGGTTAAGGGTTACTTCATAAAAGTCAGTTTTCAGGCTGTGGACATGTCCTTGGGTAACCGGCATAAATGCAACATAAGGAGCATCCTAGACACTATATAGATAGTTAGTAGGTTAGATGATTAAGGAATCCCCCATGACGACGGAAGGCCAGCTTCAAGCTGGTAATTCGGAACTGGTAAGGCATCTTAAAGATCTCACCAACGCGCTGAACGCGCTGCACGGCGATCTCTATTGGTTGGCCATGCAGGCGCCGGAATCGGCGGAAAAACAATCGATCCCGGCTGCTGAACTCGACGTGGATTTGCTTGCCGGACTCAAGAGTGCTGTGGACGATATGCGGCTTTTGCTCTGGCAATATCTGGAATCGGCGTCCGCAGTCGATCCAGAGAGCGTGCGTGACGGAATTGAAGCGCAGCGTCTGCAACGCGTCACTAAGTTTCTACAGCTTCTTCGCGACCGGCTGGGTCATTCTCCTGCTTCAGACCAGCAGCCGCTTTCATTCATTGAACGGATTAGCGCAGCGGTAAACAAAAGCCTCGAAAACAAAGCTGCCTGACTTATTGCCGCATAAAGGTGTCCGTGCTGGCGCCTTAATACAGTTTGATGTAAAAGCAAAAGAGATGCCATAGGCTTATGTCGTCTCTCAAAAGAAGCCTTTGGAATTACTCCTAACTTTATCTGAGACTCCAACGTCAATAAAAAGGCCCGATCAGCGGGCCTTTTTTAATTAGCTGATTTTTGAGAGAGTGAGGACTACTGGCCCAGGCAAGCCGGCGGGATGTCACTGCAATCTCCACTGATGACTCTGCAGGCTACGGGATCATAGACACAAGCTCCGGTACCGAGTCCGCTGCCAAAGGATTTGCCGACCTTGAATCCGCCGGCGATCTGCTGAATTTCCTCATCACTCAAAATACGGGCGCCAGCCCGGCTAAGCACACGGTTTGTTTCCTTTAAATTCGACATACAACGCTCCTTTCCTGACTTATTAGAAAGTCATTATAAGTCGGGCAAAGAAGCAAAATAGACGAATCGACGGAAAAACCGAGCGAACGAATTCCAATATGAAACTCAGTTGTTCAGCGTATACGCTTGGAACGCGTCTCTTTAATTTTGGGACCTTGATGAAGTCCCGCGTTTACTTTTTTGCGCCTGGTCCAGCCGCGCGCAGGCTGCCAGGAACATCAAATTTCTCAAAGTTCTTGGCAAACATGGCGGAGAGATTCGCGGCCGACTTATCATAGGCAGCTTTGTCTTTCCAGGCATCGCGCGCGTGCAAAAATTCCGTTGGAACTCCCGGCACTTCTTTCGGCACCGTCAAGCCAAATGCGGGATCAGTGTGAAATTCTACATTTTTCAATTTGCCTTCAATGGCAGCATTGACCATGGCGCGGGTGTATGCCAGCTTCATGCGTGAGCCAACGCCATACGGTCCGCCAAACCATCCGGTATTCACCAGCCAGCACTGCGCACTGTGCTCCTGCATTCGTCGGCCCAGCATTTCTGAGTAAACTTTAGGCCGCAGCGGAAAGAATGGCGCTCCGAATAAAGTGGAAAAATCAGGCTGAGGTTCTTCCACGCCTGCCTCAGTTCCCGCCACTTTGGCTGTGTAGCCAGAAAGGAAGTGATACATAGCCTGGTCAGTATTCAATTTTGAGATGGGAGGTAGCACACCGAAAGCGTCTGCCGTAAGGAAAATGATGTTCTTTGGATGCCCGCCGATTCCGGGAATCATCGCGCCTTCAATGTAGTCCACTGGATAGGCGCACCGCGTATTCTCTGTGCGGCTGTCATCGTTATAGTCGGGAACGTGCGTTTCTGGATCGAGGGTAACGTTTTCCAGCACGGAGCCAAATCGGATCGCATTCCAGATTTGCGGCTCATTTTCCTTGGAGAGCTTAATGCACTTGGCATAACAGCCGCCTTCAAAATTGAAAATGCCGTTCGGGCTCCAGCCGTGCTCATCGTCGCCAATCAACCGGCGGTCAGGATCGGCGGAAAGCGTGGTCTTGCCTGTACCGGAAAGTCCAAAGAAGATCGCAGTCTCACCATTTTTGCCTACGTTAGCCGAGCAGTGCATGGGAAAAACGTTGTTCTGCGGCAGCAGAAAATTCATTACTCCGAAGATTGACTTCTTCATCTCGCCGGCATACTTGGTGCCGCCAATGAGCACGATCTTGCGCGTAAAGTTCACAATGATGAAGGCTTCAGAACGCGTGCCATCGCGTTGCGGATCTGCCTGGAACTCCGGCGCGCTTACAATGGTGAACTCCGGGTGGTGCGACTTCAGTTCTTCGGCCGTCGGGCGCACAAACAGTGCGCGCGCAAAAAGATTGTGCCACGCATATTCGTTGATAACGCGAATCGGCATTCGATATTTAGGATCGGCGCCGGCAAACAGGTCTTCCACAAACAATTCTTTGCTTCGCAAGTACGCTGTTACCCGTTCAAAGAGAGCATCAAACTTGTCCGCATCGATAGGCTGGTTCACACTGCCCCAGTTCACCTTCTCTGCTGTGATTGAATCTTTTACCGTGAACTTGTCTTTTGGGGTACGACCGGTAAATTTGCCCGTATAACCCACCAGGGCGCCATTGTCAGCAATTGCACCTTCACCGCGGCGCACAGCGTGCTCCACCAATGGAGCGGAATAAAGATTGATATGAACTTTGCTGCTCTTAAGAAGTGTGTCCAACGTTGAAGCTGTATCAATGGCTGGCAGAGTTTGTGACATGATTGCGTGATCTCCTGTTCTCAAAACCTGAGGGCGTCTAAGGGCTGGCGCATACAGCGGGTTTTGGCTGATGAGCTACGGCTAGGCCGTTTTGATGAGCGCGTCTTCTGGCGCACCCACTTCTTGCAACACCGCATTCAAATGTTTGAGCGCTTCTTCTACTGTAAGCGTGTACATCTCCCGTCCATGTTCATAGGTGCCGGATTCAATGGCTGTCTTCAGGAAATGCCCGGCAATCTGAATGGCCAGCGGATCAGTAATCACCCGGCCAGTGCGCTGGTTGTACTCCACCCATGTTGGATGCGGCAAAGCGATCCAAACGGGGCGTCCGCTCGCCAGAAATTTAATGTCAATGGCGTCTGCGTGCCGGGTGGCGATGGCAACAATCAATGCCTGATAAACGCAGTGTAGCTTCTGTCCGGTCCAGCGGTCTGTGGCGTGAAAGTCCTCGTACATGTCGGATAAGCAATATATCGGAGCAAGCCCCGAACCAGCAATGTTAAACCTAACACTTAAGGATAGTATGTCAGCTCATTGGCAGTCCAGTCCGGCGTTGGTCTTGAACCTGCAGAATTAACGTTTGCGGCGGCCACCACATCGAGTTTGGGGGACTTATAATCAAGCGGGACTTCTTTGATGAACACCATGCGCGCAGTCTGGATCTCAAGTTTCGGCGGTCCGGAAGTGCTGGAGATTCGCCAGGTTGACAGGCCAGCAATCAACAATGAGCAAGTGCTGGTGCGCGTGCGCGCCTCCTCGCTTAACCGTGCCGATCTGCTGCAACGGGAAGGTAAATATCCTCCTCCGTCCGGCTTTCCCGCAGAGATTCCCGGCATTGAATTTGCTGGTGAAGTGGCTGAGATCGGCTCGTCAGTGCGGCTATGGAAACCTGGGCAACGTGTTTTTGGCTTAATCGGCGGCGGTGCACATGCCGAGTATTTGGCGACCTCAGAACATCTGCTGGCTGAGATTCCTTCCAATCTCAGTTTTGAACAAGCAGCCGCAATTCCTGAGGTTTTTATCACCGCGCATGACGCTCTCTGGACACAAGCCACTCTTCGCCCCGGAGAAACCGTCCTTATTCACGCCGTTGGCAGCGGCGTGGGCCTGGCTGCGGTACAACTCTGCCGTGCTATCCAGACTGTGCCGTATGGAACCTCGCGGACCGCTGACAAAATTGAGCAATCAAAGCCGCTTGGGCTGGAAGCAGGGACCGTTGTCCGCGAAAACTTTGATGCACTGGAGGCAGCCGCGCAAAAGTGGACTGGCGGCAAAGGCATTAACGTGGTGCTTGATCTTGTTGGAGGTTCTTACGTCAAAGCCAGCCAGAAGCTTTTGGCCAACAAAGGCCGCATGGTGCTGGTGGGCACCATCGCCGGCGGAAGCTACGAACTTGACGCGCGTTACATGCTCAGTAAGCGCCTCAAAGTGTGGGGTACCGTGCTGCGTGCTCGCTCTCTGGAAGAAAAAATTGAGGTCACAAAAAAATTCGCCGCTGAAGTCGTGCCGCTTCTGGCCAGCGGAGTGTTGCGACCAAATATCGATAGCACTTTCAAGCTGGATGAGATCAGCAAAGGCCACCAGCGGCTGGAATCGAATGCGACGCTTGGAAAAGTCGTGATCGCATTCTGACCCTTCAGGTTGCAGGCGAACATTTATTTTTCCTGATACTAACGGACCGTTTTGAAAAAGAATGTTTGCGTCTCGATAATCTGCAGCAATAATTCCCTCGATTCTTCGCGCCGATACTACTTTTCTTCCAACTCCTGCATCTTTTATGAGTGATGGGCATTCCGCCCTGTGTGGAGGCCCTTAAGCGCTC
The DNA here is from genome assembly GCA_035652415.1 of Candidatus Angelobacter sp. Lineage (GTDB taxonomy): Bacteria > Acidobacteriota > Terriglobia > Terriglobales > Acidobacteriaceae > Angelobacter. The sequence continues at coordinate 6,187 of DASRDW010000069.1, forward strand.
CCCGCTTGGCAAGAGCGCGACTGGAGAGCCACAAGTTCACGCGGGGCAGTGCTGCGCGCCCAGCAGAATCGCAGGAATAACAAAATGGGCCGAACACAGGTTCCGTCGCTGTTCACTCTGGCTTTAACAATCATCCTTCTGCTGGCTTTCACCGGTTGTGGTTCGGTTAGCGGAAGCGGAAGCGGGAAGACGAATAATCCATCTCCTACTCCGACTCCCCCGGCAAGTCCCACGCCCTCTCCAACTCCGACTCCGGCTTTAGCCAGCCGCTTTATTTATGGAACACCGGGATTTGAGACCGGCACCATACAAGCGGGAATCATCCAGAGCAACGGTTCCGTTGTGCCTGTGGCAGGATCGCCATTCGATGAGGGATTAGGCACGCCTGACGTTATCCAGATTGTGGGCGACGTTAAGGGCAGATTCGTTTATGTGCTTAATGTGGACGCCACTGCTGTTGAAATGACCATAGGCGAACCGGGCATTGCCGGATTCAAGATTGATCGGCAGACCGGAGCGCTTACGTCTGTTCCGGGTAGCCCCATCACATTCCCTCAGCGAAACAATAATTTCATGGTCATGGATGGCACAGGGCATTTTCTGTTTGAGCCAAACGGCCTGGGCGACTCTGCCAGCACGGGCTTTGATGTTTATGCCATTGATCAGAACACGGGCACCCTGACCAAAACGACTTCTACTTCAAATGCGCCTCCGCTTGGCAACTTTGCCGCAGCCAGCGCCGATGGCCAGTTTGTGTTCAACGCAGGCAACGGGCTGGTTGAAGCGTTTTCCATTGTTTCTTCAACTGGACAGCTATTGGCAGACGGCGCGCCGATCTCCACTGGTGGATCAGCCGGCCCCATAGCCGCAAGCTCTGACGGAAAATTCCTGTATGTAGCTAATGCAAACGAAGGCACGGTTGCAGTATTCGCGGTTGGCGCTGGCGGAGCTCTCAGCATGGTTAGCGGATCGCCATTTGCCATTGATCCTGGAGCAGAATCTTTAGAACTCACGCCTGATGGAAAATTTCTTTACGTGGCAGCATTCACTGACACAGCCACCAGCGCAAATCAAACCGTAAAAGGCTATGCGGTAAATCCTGGCGCTGGAACGTTTACCCCTATTCCCGGCGCAATCGTAAATAATGTTGACTCGGTTACGATTGATTTTTCGGGTAAGTTTGCCTATATCTCTTCCCCAGGCTCGCTATTTACTTACAGCATTGATCCCACAACCGGGGCTTTGACGCAGCTATCGCACACCACCGCTCCCTCCAGTGATGATGCGAGTGATTTAGTAACTGTGCCTTAGCGTTTCGGATTTTGTTAGTGCGATAGAGGAGCATGGCTGAAAGAATATGGCGATTGAGTAACCTTCCTCTACAAGGAGTTTCCTTTGCCCACCATACGTGGATGGTTCATGCCGCCGTTGATGCCAACTGTCTTGCCGGCTGGAACACCGACGCTTTCTGGAGTTTGTCGACCAGATACATGGCAACCAGGGCGGGATCACTACGGAAAAGCCGCGAGGCCCGTGCCGCCGAGCGGTGTGATCGAGGGCTGGATCAAGTGGCCAGGAACGAGGCCCTTAAAGCGGTTTGGAGCGTAGCGACAGAAATAGCTAAGTGCAATAGAACAATCTTGCCGGCAGGATATTGCGCGGTTCAAAGTCCTGGTCAATCTTGCGGAAATGGCTGCGGAGATATGGAAGTACAGCGCGTGTGAACTGGTACACCAGCGCAGCGCCGCCGGGATTGAGCGCCTCACGTGATTCCCGCATGATCTTTTCCCGCAACTCTATGGGCATGGTAGTGAAGGGAATTCCGGAGATGATGAAATCGGCTCCGTCCAGCTTCAGCCGGTCAAGCTCTTTCTGAACGTTTTCCGCCGAGCCGTGTATCACGTGCAGCCGCTTATCAGGAAAGGTCCGCGTCAGGTAACGGACGAAATCCTCATTCATCTCAAAAACTACCAGCCGTGCGTCAGGAGACATGCGCTCCAGAATGTGCGCAGTAATTGTGCCCACGCCCGGACCGTACTCCACAATGGTGCGAGCGCGCTTCCAATCAATCTTGCTCATCAGGCGGTCAATCAGGAAACGTGAACTGGGTATGAGAGATCCCAGCATCATGGGATGTTGAAGAAAATTTTTAGCAAACAGCAAAGTTTCTTCACTGCGCGAAGATTTATGTAGCATTCGGCTGATCCGTTCTTTGAATGGTGGTCTGGCCCAGCAATTTAACCATACTAGTCTGCTCTCTGAGATGTAAAGAGAATCCGTCGTGCAGCCTACACTGAAGTAATTCTTGCTTAAACTACCTGTCTTCAGCAGCTTGCGCCAGAGCTGCTTCTTTGCAAATAATGCCGGGTTTCCCACATTGCCGCGCCTCAAAAAGCAGCTTAAAATCAAATTTCAGAAGCGGCTTTTCAACTGCAACCCAGGACTCCAATCTTGAACCTCGTGCGCGCCATTTATCCCGGCTCGTTTGACCCGCTTACCAACGGGCATCTTGACCTGATTGAGCGCGGCAGCAAGATTTTTGATGAGTTGATTGTCGCGATTCTGCGCAACTCAGAGAAAGACCCGCTCTTCACCCTGGCTGAACGGCTGGAGATGCTGGAGCACATGACAAAGCACTACGAAAACGTGCGCGTGGAAACGTTTGATGGCCTGCTGGTGGATTACGCCATGCAGAAGAAAGCCAAGGCTGTGCTGCGCGGCATTCGCGCCATCAGCGACTATGAATATGAGCTGCAGATGGCCCTGATGAACCGCAAGCTGCAGCCGCAATTGGAAACCGTATTCATGATGCCCGCGGAAGCTTATTCTTATCTAAGCTCGCGGCTGGTTAAAGAGATTTTTCGCCTTGGCGGTTCCGTGCGCGGGCTGGTGCCGGAACTGGTGGAGCAACGGCTGCGGGATAAATTCCATGGCGCTGCAGCCAAACTTTGAAGTGAGGATGAAATGGCAACTGTACCTGCAGTAAAGCAATTCAGTGATCGCGTAAACCGCATTGAGATCAGCGCCACCATGGCCGTAGTGGCTGAAGCCGCACAATTGAAAGCTACTGGGGCCGACCTGGTGGAGTTCGGCGCCGGAGAGCCGCATTTCCCTACGCCGCAGCACATCAAAGACGCCGCGATTAATGCCATTCAAAACAACTTCACTCGCTACACCGCAGTGGCGGGAATCCAGGAACTGCGTATGGCGATTGTGCGTCGCCATGCCGCCGATTTCGGCTCCATGTACCAGCCCAGTGAGTGTATGGTCTCCACAGGCGGAAAGCTGGCGCTTTTCAACTCCATCCAGGTCATTGTCGACCACGGCGATGAAGTCATTGTCCCGGTGCCTTACTGGGTTTCGTTCAAAGACATTATTGAATACGCAGGTGGCAAGTGCGTTTTCGTTGAGACCGACGAGGCAGACAACTTCCGCCTGACCCCGGAGATGATTGAGCGGCAGATCACGCCGCGCACCCGTGCCATCATCATCAACAGCCCTAACAATCCAAGCGGAGCGGTGCTTGAGCCTCCGGACTTTGCTGCCATTCTTCGCATGGCGCACAAGCGTGGAATCTATGTTATTGCAGATGAGTGCTACGTCTATCTGAACTACACGCCTCGGCGGTTTTCTGCCGGTTCAGTTAATGATGTCAAGCAGCATCTGGTAATCGTTGGCTCTCTCTCCAAAACCTACGCCATGACCGGCTGGCGGCTTGGGTACGCCCTTGGGCCGGCGCCCATCATCAGCGCCATGACCAAGCTGCAAAGCCAAAGCACCTCCAGCACGGCGCATATGGTGCAAATGGCCGCTCTGGCAGCCGTTACCGGCCCGCAGGAATGCGTAGAGAAAATGAAGCAGGACTACATCCTGCTGCGCGAGCTTACGCTGGGCCATTTGAAGCTGATCCCGGGAATTACCTGCGTGAAGCCGGAAGGCGCGTTTTACGTTTATCCCAACGTCTCGGCTTACTTTGGCAAATCGGGCGTCAAGTCGGGAGCGGACGTGGCTAAGCGCCTTCTCCATGAAGCCCATGTGGTCACGGTCCCCGGCGAGGCCTTTGGCACGCGCGAGCATATCCGCTTGTCTTATGCCACATCACCGACCGAGATTGAGCGTGGACTGGAGAGAATGCAGGAGTGGTTTGGCAAGCTCTAAGGAATAGCCACAGACCAAAGCTGCTGGACAACGTCTCGGCTTTTCTGCGAGTCTAAGATTTTAGGCCCTGCCAAAGTGTCTGGACCCAACTTGCATGCCTGACTTGTATCCTCTGCTGTTGCAGCCACAATTTCATGAGCGTATCTGGGGGGCCCGCGACCTGGCCCCCATCTATTCACGGGAAATCCTTGGCAGCCCTATTGGCGAAGCCTGGCTCACCGGCGACGATTGCCGCATTGCCAATGGGCCGCTGGCGGGGAAAAACCTCTCCGATCTAAGCCGCGAGTTTGGCCAGCAACTGCTGGGAGAAGCCGCCAGCCATGCCTCGCGCTTTCCATTGCTGATCAAATTTCTTTTTCCCAAAGACAAGTTATCAGTACAAGTCCACCCGGATGACGAGACGGCTGCGCGGCTCGGCCAGCCCTGCGGGAAAACAGAGTGCTGGTACGTGTTGCGCGCAGAGCCGGGAGCGCAGATCGGCCTTGGCTTAAAACCGGGCATAACAAAAATGGATGTCGAGCGCGCTATCCGTGAAGTTCGCATGGAGCAGTTGCTCAACTGGATTGATCTCCAGGCTGGCGACATGTTTTACGTGGATGCAGGCACTGTACACGCCATTGGGCCTGGTTCAGTGATCGTGGAAACCCAGCAGAACTCAGACACTACGTTTCGCCTCTATGATTACGGTCGTCCGCGCCAGTTGCATATTGAAAGCGGCTTGCAGGCAACCAGAGAGCAGACACATGCAGGCAAGGTAATCGCCGGCCAGCCACACGTTGAGAGCGGCAAGACACAGGCCAATTTGGTGACTTCGCCATGTTTCATTATCGATAAATTCCATTTTGCCCGTCCGTGGGAATTCCGTCGCCCCCGGCACTCCAAACGGAGCGTCTGGTGTCTGGTGGCAACACGTGGCGCAGGCGTGATTGAATGCGAAGGCGCTGCTCCGGTAACCTTTGCCAGTGGGGAAACTGTAATTGTTCCGGCCACCGTGGATAGATTTTTGCTCAAGCCGCAATGGGAAATTGAATTTTTGTGCGCGTCATTGCCAGTGGAAAAAGTTGGCCCTCCGGCAACAACCATGGTGGAAACAGCTGGTTCTCTAAGCAGGGTTTGATGAAGAAATACTATTTGCCAAGAAACCTGAGAAAAGAAATCATCACCAGCATTCAGAGGCAGGCTGCGTGAGCAAACCGCCGTTCTATCCCGTGATTCTGGCCGGTGGCAGCGGCACCCGCTTTTGGCCACGAAGCCGGCGCAAGCTGGCCAAGCAGGTACTGGCGCTTGACGGCAAGCAGACCATGATTCAGAAAACCATGGAGCGCCTGCAGCCTCTATGCTCGGAAAAAGATTTTTGGGTGATCACCAACGAATTTGTTTCCCCTGAAATCCAACGCCAGCTTCCACAGGTTCCGGCGCGGCAGATTGTGAGTGAGCCGGAACCGCGCAACACTGCTCCAGCTATCGGGCTGGCGGCGTTCCTTCTGGAGCGGTTGTCACCGGATGCAATCATCGGCATGTTTCCTGCCGACCATGTCATCGGCGATGAGAAAAAGTTCCGTAAAGTCCTGCAGCGCGCCGTGGAATTGGCGGCAAAGGAAGACCACATCGTGGTCATGGGAGTGCAGCCGGCGCGGGCAGAAACCGGCTATGGCTATATTGAAACTGGTGACAAGATCGAGTCTGAGCTGTTTCACGTAAAGCGCTTTACAGAAAAGCCAAACCAGCAGCGTGCGGAAGAATTCTTGAACGCCGGAAATTACTATTGGAATAGCGGCATTTTTGTCTGGAGTGCGCGCACCCTCACCCGCGCGCTACGTGAGCATCTCTCTGAAACTGCGCCGTTTCTTGATGAGATTGCGGCGGCCTGGAACACAAAAGATTTTGGCAAAAAATTCGCGCAGCTCTACCCCAAGTGCGAAAACATCAGCATTGATTATGCTGTGCTGGAGCCTCGCTCTGCCAAGGGCCAGCATTCATCCAACCTCTTCTGTCTTCGCGCCGACTATGGCTGGAACGACCTTGGTTCCTGGGCCGCTCTCTATGAGCACCATGCTGTCCACTACAAGGACGAAGCCAAAAATGTGGTTGAGGGCAAAGATGCTTACGCTGTCAACGCAACCGGCAACTATATCTACGCTCCTGATAAATTTGTTGCCGCTGTCGGCGTGCACAATCTGGTTGTGGTAGAGACGGAAGACGCCATCCTGGTAACTACGCGCGAGCACTCCCAGGACGTTGGCAAAATTGTGAAATACTTGAATGAGAAAAAACTGACGGAATTGGTGTAATACTCAACAACAATGAATGCCCAAATCAAATTCGGTACTGATGGCTGGCGAGGCGTAATCGCCGATGACTACACTTTTGAGAACGTGCGCCGGGTGGCTGGCGGCATTGCTGCCTATGTCCTGAAAAATGAAGATCCGGCCCGCGGTCTTGTCATCGGCTATGACACGCGCTTTGGCTCGCGCCGGTTTGCTCAGGCCGCTGCTGAAGTCCTTGCCGCTGCAGGAATTCCTATCAAGATTTCGAACGATTACACGCCCACGCCGGCGCTTTCTTATGCGGTAAAAAATTTGCGCACTGCCGGCGGCGTGATGATCACCTCCAGTCACAATCCGTGGGATTGGAATGGCGTGAAGTTCAAGGCCACCTATGGCGGTTCAGCCACGCCTGCCATCATTAAGCAGATTGAAGACAACGTTATTGCCGGAGCCATGCCCAAAAGCAGTACGGCCAGGATCGAAGAAACTGATTTCAAGACGCCGTATGTAGAAGCCATCTGCAAATTTGCCGATCTCGACAAAATTGCAAAAGCCAACTTCAAGTTTGCCATCGACTGCATGTACGGCGCTGGGCGTAACGTGCTGGCAGAGATTTTTTCCAAACGACACATCCCCCACGTCCAGATTCGCAGTGACGTAAATCCGCTCTTCCCGGGAATCAATCCTGAGCCTATTCTGCCGCACGTGCGCGCTGCCCAGGAGATTGTTGTTAAAGAGAAATGCCATGCCGCGTTCATCACTGATGGCGATGCTGACCGCATTGGCGCTGCCGCTGAAGATGGCAGCTTTGTGGACTCGCACAAGATTTTCTCCATTCTGCTGCAGTGGGTCGTGAAATATCACAATGACTGGTCTGGCGACGTAGTGCGCGCCTTTAACACCACGCGCATGCTTGATCGCATTGCCGCCAAGCACGGCCGCAAGTTGCTGGAGTGCGGCATCGGCTTCAAGTACATCTGCGATCTCATGCTGGAGCGGCAAATAGTGATCGGCGGAGAAGAATCTGGCGGCATCGGCTTCCAGCGCCATCTGCCTGAGCGCGACGGCCTGCTCAACGCCCTGTTGCTGGCCAATGTAATGGCCGATGAGGGCAAGAGCCTGGGCCAGCTAGTGGCCGCGTTGCAATCTGAATATGGACCGCATTTTTACGCCCGACGCGACCTGCGCATTCCTAATGACATAAAAGACGCTGCTATCGCCCGCGCCGCCGCGAATGAAACCAAGTCACTGGGCCGCTATAAGATTCTGCGTAAGAAAAACCTCGACGGCATCAAATTCTTCCTTGACGCCCCCATCAAGGACCGTGGCGCTGAAGCTTGGGTCCTCTTACGCTCGTCCGGCACTGAGCCGCTCATGCGCATTTACGCTGAAGCGTCCTCGCCTGAATTGGTCCAGGAGATGCTGGAAGAATCCGTGGCCTTTGTGGACAACAAAGTGCCCGCGGCTACCCGCTAGCACCCAAACGGGCTGTGACTGTCGATTTCAAGTTTCTGCATGACAGGCAGCCACTCTGTTTGCTTAAATGGGCGCATCATGTCTGCCCTGCGTTTCATCCTCTGTCTGCTCGCTCTCTTTTCTGCCGGCACGTTCATCTCTGCCCAGCAGGCGCAGGCTTCGCCGCCGGCGATCCTGGAGATTTACCGCGATCCGGTAAAGCCGGGAAAAATGGCCGAGTATACGCGTGTGGAAGGTGAGGCGGCGCTGGCATGTGCGCGGGCCAGCACCTGGCCTTACTTGGCGATTCAATCCATCACCGGCCCGCAGAGCGAAGTCTGGTACATGGAGGGCTTTGAATCGTATGCCGCCGTCGAGCGCAGCGGTGAGCCGTTCGTCAAGAACGCTACGCTAAGCGCCGATCTGGGCCGCCTTGCAGAAGCCAAGACCAACCTAGTAAGAGATCCTCGCGTTGTCTTCGCGCATTATCGTGACGACCTCAGCGGCAGCGGCGTTGGCTTGGTGCAGCCGCGGACTCGCTTCTTCACTGTTACAGTGGTCACCATAAAGCCCGGCCATGAGCGCGAGTTTGAAGAGATTCATCGCACGCTCAGGATTGTCCGGCAGCGCGCCAACGCCGCGGATGATCGGGTGGTTTATCAGATCGTCTCCGGCATGCCGAACAATATCTACCTGATTTTTTCCGCCTACCGCAGCCTGCAGATCGCTGGCAACGCGTTAGACCCGCCCATTGACGATTACTCAAGCGATGTGGATGACTCTGTACGCAGCCGCCTGGATGAGGACGTTCGGGCATCTATTGTTAGCGCTGAAACCTGGCTGTTTTCCGTGAATCCCGCCATCAGCAATCCTGCGGGCGAGTGGATTGTTGACGATCCTGAGTTTTGGAAGACGTCACCAACCATGCAACATCAAATAGTTCCCCGGAAATCGGCGGAAAATCCGGCACGCTGACGTCTAAGCATCACGATGACACCTACGCATGATTAAGGCGTTGCCTTCCTACACGGCAAAATTCTTGCAACCTACCAGCTCTCTTCATCACCCAATTTAGTAGGGATGAGTGGACCGACGAAACAAGGCAGGATTGCGCGATGGCTCGCGTGGGTTTTTTTCTTTACCACGCTCGGACTGGCCGGTACATTGGCATGGGGATGGATGTTTGTCTCCAAATTAGCACTCAAACCTTTGCCTGATCCGGAGTTGCCGGCCAAAATGCAGCCCACGTCGGGACCGGCTTCGCCATTGCAAATTCAATATCAACTCAATTTACCCGGGCGAGGTGAGATTTTTCCTGCGCTTGCGGGCGCCAAAGCGGCGGACTATTGGCCGCTGGCGACGCTCAGCATCGCCAATACGGCTACCAAGCCGGTCTTGCAGATCATTACTGCAGAGGTGCGCGGCTGGAGCGAGCAATTACAGCAGACAGCGGTAATCGGGCCGCATGAAGTGCGCACGTTCAATCTTGATCCTGAGCTGCTTGCGCAGGCTTATGACAATGGCGAGATGCGCCAGGCCACGCTCATGGTGCAGGTGCAGGACCCTGCTACCGGACGGACCTTTGCACAGCAGCGGCCGGTGTTTCTGCATAGCGCTTCAGATCTTTTCTGGGGCAGAAAATTTGCCAACGCTCAACTGTTGGCCCGTTGGGTCACCCCGCATGATGATCGCGTGCTGCAACTGGTTTCCAGTGCTGAACGCCTTATACCCGGACGGCATCTCCGTGGGTACAACATTATTCCCGGTACCAAATTGGAGACACAGGTACGCGCACAGGCGCGTGCGGTGTTTGAGGCGATGCGCCGCTCCGGCATCAGCTACGTCAGCAGCATTTATACGTTTGGAAATTATCCCGATGAGACGCAACGTATCCGCCTGCCGCGTGAGACACTGCAACTGAGCAATGCCAATTGCATTGATGTAAGCGTGGCCTTTGCTTCCGCCATGGAGAATCTGGGCATGCAGCCTGTGGTGGTGATTGTCCCTGGACATGCCTTTACCGGCGTGCGCCTGGGACCGAACTCACAGAAGATTCTCTATCTTGACTTGACCGTGCTTCCACAAGGAACGTTTGCTGCAGCCGCCGCTCGCGCACAAGCCTGGCTTAAAAAGACGCCCCAGAGCGAAGTCCTCACCGTTGATATCGGTGCAGCAAGATCGCTCGGCGTTTATCCTATGCCGGTAGATGAAAAGCAGGCGCTAAGCGCAGCCGGTCTATGAAAAATACAATTGATGTCCTGATAATCGGCGGTGGTGTTGCCGGCTTGGCCGCTGCACGCCGGCTTACTGCTGCAGGCATGCGCGTTACCCTGCTGGAAGCTCGAGACCGCCTTGGTGGCAGGATTTGGACTAAACAAACACCAAACTATCCAGTAGAACTTGGCGCGGAGTTTATCCATGGACGCCCGGAAGAGATTCTTCAAGTGGCTGCTGAGGCCGCACTTCCGATCTCTACGGTTGAAGGCCACTTTCGCAGGAAAATTGATGGCGAGTGGGCTGATGCAGGCTGGCTGATGGGAAAGATTGAACAGCTTTTTGAGGAAATGCCTGCCGATGAACCTGATCAGTCTTTCCAGCATTATATAGACCGCTCAGGCGTCAGCAGTGAGGTCCGGGAACATGCGCTGCGATACGTGGAGGGGTTTCACGCTGCCGACCCCATATTAATCAGCGTGCATTCCCTTATACGCGACACACATGCAGAAGAAGCCATCAGAGGCGACGACAAGCAGTTTCGCTTTGCCGCCGGGTATGAAGGCTTGGTGCGCGCCATACAGGGCCGCATCGAGCCGGAGCGTTGTGATGTACTGCTTGACAACGTTGTGACGGAAATTAACTGGCGACGCGGTGAAGTTGTAGCCAAGACCGCGAACGCTGAGTTCCATGCTCCGCGCGCGATCATCACTGTTTCCTTGGGGGTGCTGAAGGCGAAAGACATTGCTTTTTTGCCTGCTTTGCCTGAAAAAGAAAATGCCATCCGGTTTCTTGAGATGGGCGGGGCAGTGCGAGTCACGCTCTGCTTCCGCACAAAAATCTGGGAGCACGATCCTGAAATGTCTGACATGAGCTTCCTGTTCACCAATGATCCGCAATTCCCAACGTGGTGGACAAGCAATGCGCTGCCTTCTCCCATTCTTACCGCATGGGCCGCAGGAAGATACGCTGTGGCGCTAAAAGGCCTGTCCACAGAAGAGATCACCTATAATGCAACACAAGCCCTGGCACGGATCATGGGAACTGACGCGCGTGACCTGGAGGCGCAGATGACCGGCGCGTTTACGCACGACTGGCAGGCTGATCCTTTTTCCCGCGGCGGATATAGTTATGCGGCTGTTGGAGGCATTGATGCTGCGCGGGCGCTGGGTACTCCTGTGGCGGAGACACTCTACTTTGCCGGTGAAGCCACGAATGCTGATGGCTACAACGCAACCGTGCACGGAGCAATTGCTTCTGGATATCGCGCAGCGCAGGAAGTCCTCACATCTCGTGGTGCTAAGCCGCAACGTACTGCCTAGCTTGCCATGGCCATCGCACGCCGATGCCGCACAAGGCAAACGACCCGAACAACAAGAGCTGCCAGCGCAGCAGGTACTAGAAGAGAAATAAGCAAGCCAGCCGGAGACGATCCGGGGAATAAAAGCTAAAGCAGATGCGCGAACTCGAGATATTATCAGGCAGCATAGCTTTGGCCGTTGTACATTTGGTTCGCGAGGTACGGAGGAACGTTTATGCGGATGTTGTTCAGAAAGACAAGTGGGATTGTACTTGCCATGTTGATGTTTCTGGGCGCGGCAACTGCTCAAAAGGCGCCGAATAGCCCCGCCAAGAAAACGACAGCATCTCCGGTGGCAGGGAACTGGCAGGGCACGCTGGAGGAGGGTGGACAGAAACTCCGCCTGGCCTTGCATATCAAACAAGCCGCTGATGGCACTCTTAGCGCCACTATGGACAGCCTTGACCAAGGGGTCAACGGCATCGCTATCGACAAGATTTCATTTCAGGACGGAAAGCTTTCCTTCAGTTCCAGCGCGGTCCACGGCACTTATGAAGGGAAACTCACCACTGGTTCTACGATCCAGGGTACGTGGAATCAGGGCCAGCCGTTGCCTCTCAATTTCAAGCGGGCAACTTAGGACCTCTCAATTGACGGCTTTGGATCGCAAGCTGGATACTGGCGCAATAATTCTAGAGGCGAGTACCCCAGCGTGAAGCCCTGAAGATGGCCGAGCGTGAAGGCACCCAGGACGGAATGCGACGGAAGCGCGAAACGGCTTCCAGTGCGCGGGCGCGCTGATGGCGGTCAAAAGCACGGACGTACTGGCGGATGATTTGCGGCATGGTCATGCGCAGAGCTGCGGAGAAATTCTGCTCCGCCATCTCATGCTGTTCCTGCTCGTTTTGCAGTAGTTCAATCATGTTGCGTGCCAGGGCTGCTTTGTCGCCAACCGGATAAAACTTAATCGCAAGCCCGCCGCTATCGCCCATCTCACGGAAATCAGGCACGTCAGAACAGACAATGGGCACGCCGTGGGCAGCTGCCAGATTGGCGACGCCGCTCGCACCGGTGGCTGAGGTATAAGGCATCACCATGAAAGACGAAGTACCGAAAATCTCAGGTATATCTTCTTCTTCCACGTATCCGGTGAACTCAATCTTTGGATGATTGGAGTACTTTGCCCGCAATCCCTCAATGTATCCCGGTGAGTTGGTATTGTTGGTGCCTGCAATGATCAGTTTGGCATTCGGCACTTTCTTTGCGACTTCCTGCTCAAAAGCTTCAATCAGCATTTCGCAGCGCTTGTAAGTCCCCCACTTGCCGAAAGCCAGAATGCGATGTTCTGGATTGCCCCGGCGGGAAAAGTCAGGGTATTCCGGTCGCGCAGAAAGAATTCCGTGGGCGCGAAAGTGAATGTTTTCTCCGCGATATTTTTCAATCAGTGTGCGCCTGTAGGCTGGCAACAGCACGGAGATTGAGTTGGCCATCAAGAGCATGCGCGTGGCTACGTGTCCAGCCACCTTAAAGAGTGTTTTGCTGCGCACTCCGGCATCGTCCAAATCAATGTGGTCCATCAGGTGATGCAAAGTAACGTGCGTAAAGTATCCAGCGGCGCGGGTCAAGGCCGGTAAGGTAAGGCCTGAGAACGCAGCCAGAGGATGCTCCTTGTTGCCAAAGCTGGAAAAGACCAGGTTGAACCACACAACATCAGGTTTGCAATTACGGATGGCGCGGAGCAGCCGGGCATGATTGCTCAGGCGATTGACCTTCCAGCAGCGCTCCACGTCAAATTCTGGCAGCTCAGGCTCTTGCCCTTCATATTCATCCGCAAGGATCGTCAAACTCACCAGCGGGTCGGCTTGCAGCTCGCGCGCAACATGGTAGCCGTACTCGTTGAGCACGATCTTGCTCGGCGGAAAGCCGCTGACAAAACAAATCTTCATGGCCCCTGAATCCTAAAAAATCGAAATCTGTACAACCGGGCGCAGAGCAGACGTACTGCCTGCTGCGCCAGTGAAACTGTAGAAAGACTGCTGCTGCAACCCAACGGAGAACCGCAGCGGATAATCTACTGACAATTCCCCGCTGCCATCGTTCACGCTGCGGCGAAGGGGCTTCATGTAAGAGATGAGGAATCCGGTCTGGACGTTGTCGTACAAATGGAACCCTTCGCCACGTGTGAGATCGGCGGAAGCATCCACACTCCAGTGGTCGTTTGGTTTGAATTCAAAGCGAGCTCCGGGAACCAGGACCTGTGCTGTGGCAAACTCCAGGTCTTGCACGCGCCATGAACGAATATATTTTCCCAGAACAGTAACGGCGGCTTTCTGGCCGAACTTGTGCTCCACGCCTGCCCATGTTGAGGTGGTGTAAAACTCACGAATAGCCGGGCGGAAGAGCAGATCGCGGACAGAGTAACCGGTGACAAATGAATTGTTGCCCCAGGGCCGCCCAACTTCAAACTCAACGCTGGCGCCCAGATCGCGCGAATGCAGGTTTTGGTCAGCAAAGGGACCAGCTTCATGAATCGCGCTGCCGCGAACGGTCAGCCAGTTGAAGAACGGTGAAGTGCTCAGATACAGATACTGGCGGAATAACTGCTGGTTCATCTCCACCGGCGATTCAGTATCGCGCCGTATGGTGAATTCAATGCCGGGATCCAAAACAATGTGCGAGTTGCCCAGGGGCATTACGTACGTTGTTCCCACATTGAGCACTGTGTCAAAAGTATTACGGCGAATGATGGCCAGCTCGCTGGGGATGGAGATTGTGCCTTTGTAATTCCGCACGCCGAAGAAGCCGTTAATGGGCAGCGGCCCAGGCGGATGATAGCGGAAGGTAGTGCCGATGTCGGTTTCTTGTGAAGAGCGCGGCGGCACCGGAGCGCCAAAAAACTTGTTGTCCATCTGGTACAGAGTGGAATCTTCAAAAATCGCGCCGGTGCTGAAAACGCTCTGGATATTCAGGTTTGAAACCATCGGCAGAGGCATTCCTTCCTGCCCGGACACTGCTAACAGTCCCCGTTCAGCCGTAGGATCGTCTTCTGCAAGCTGGTTGGCTCGCGCAAACGCGGAGATGGCTTGCAGGTTGTCATGCCGTTGTGAATAGATATTGGCCCAGGCAAGCTGATAATCGTAGCTCTCCTGATAATCGGAGGAATGGCCCAGCGCTGTGAGTTCCTGTGCGGCCTTGCGATCGTCACCTTGAGCGATATAGGTATCTGCCAAGCCAATGGCTACCGTGTCATCTGAAGCTCCCAGATCTTTGGATTTGGCAAAGTATCGCTCAGCCAGATCAAAGTCATGAGCGGCCAAAAAGATATTTGCAGCCTCAACCAGATTGTCTGCGGTAATGGGAGAGGCCTCGCCAATGCGCGACTCAGCAAAAGCCAGGCCTACTTCCTGCTTGGCATCGTCCAGCTTGCCTTCCTGCACAAACAGCTTGGCAAACTCCATCCGCACGTCCACGCGATTCGCGTCAGGTGCATCCAGCGCGCGGGTAAAGCGCTCCATTGCAGCGCTCTGGTCGCCCAGCGTCATCAGGGCCTCACCGGTAGCCAGCAGGATTGCTGACTGGTCCACGCCTTCTCGCTCAGCAGCCTGAATGTATTTAAATGTCTCTGGGCGATGCCCCAACTGCGCGTGCGCAGAAGCCAGGTTGGCATAGATCAAAGGATCGTCAGGCGAAAGCTGCAGCGCGGTTTGCAACTCCACGATGGCCTGACCGTAACGGCGGGCATGGTAGAGCGCGTCTGCCAGGGCTTCATGCAGCTTCAAGTCATCCGGCGCATATTTCAACGCAACGCGGTACTCTTGCACGGCTTTATCCAGCACGCGCATCTGCCGGTAAGCAGTAGCGCGCGCCATGTGCGTCGCGCCTGATTGTCCTAGCAGTTTTTCTGCTTTGTTGGTCTCATCCAGGGCCTCGCGGGAACGATGAAGTTGCAAGTAAGAAAACGCCAGGCCTAAGTGCGCGATACCGCTCTTAGGATCCATCTTGAGCGCAGGCTCAAAGTCGCGGATTGCTTCCTGAGCATCCTGCATGTCATTGCGAACGTAACCGCGATTCACCAGCGCCTCAAACATCTTGGGGTCTTTTTCTATGGCACGTGAAAAATCATCAATGGCCTGCTGCAATAAATCATTCTGTTTATGAACGTGCCCAGCCAGAAGCGGGAAGTTGGCCTCTTTGGGAAGAACGGCTTCATAGCGGCTTGCCAGGGCCAAAACATCATCGTAACGACCCAGGTTGTAATAGTCGTAGCCCAGATAAACTGCTGCATCGCGATCATGCGGCAGCTTCTGGATTGCCTGTTCGCCAAGGCGCGCAGACTCCGCATATCTGCCTTTCAGGAACAAATAGCGCTCGGTCTCACGCATGATGCGGGGATCATTCTTCATTGCGCCGGTGGCCCGGGCAACCCATCGTCCAGCCAAGTCAACATTGCCCGCGTCAATGGCAGCGTTGGAACCGCTGGCCACGATTTGCGAATTGGTTGGCGCTAACGAGTGCGCCTTCTCATAATTGGCCTGGGCCTTTGGATACTCCTTCATGGCGGTGTAGAGATCGCCTAACGCCATGTAAGGAACATAGTCGTTCGGATAAGCTGTGGCCATGCGCGTGAAGAAGCCTTCCGCAGCTTTGTTATCGCCATCATCGCGCGAGAGGTAGCCCAGAGCTTCCAGTGCGTACCGGTTCTTCTCATCGCGTTTGAGCAGCGTGGTGTACACCTGCCGCGCGTCAGCTCTGCGGCCCATTTTCCAGAGCAGGCTCCCATATTGCAGTGTTACGTTGTCATTCTGCGGATCAAGTTGCAGCGCCTGTTTCAAGTCGGCTTCTGCGCCGGCAAAATCGTTGCCCAGCCCTTTAATGGCGGCCCGCAACCGCAGATACTCTACCTGGTCCTCCCCTGCCACCTGGATCTTGGCCAACTGCTGCTGAGCGAGAACCAACTGCTGGTTGATCGCTCCCTGGTCATCCAGGTTGCGATAAGAGTCAATCAGGTTCAGGCGCAATTGAATGGGATAAAGAACTCCTTCAGCCGGGCCTTCAGGCATAGCAGCCAGCGCGGCCAGATATTCGCGCACTGCATCACTGTCACGCCGTTCAACCGTAGCCAGGTCGGCGCGTATGGCGTGAAGACGATAATAATTCGGGTCAATCTGCTGGGCGCGGGCGAGGAAAGTTCTTGTTTTGTCCAAGTTGCCAACTCGCAATTGCGACTGCGCCGCCGCCAGTTGCACGTTCTCTGATTTAGGCGCCATCCCGGCGGCTTTCTCATATGCATCCGCCGATTCCTTCTTCATTCCGGCAAGCTCATAGGTGTAGCCGAGTTCAGACATCACGTCGGCATTTTTGACCGGCGCTTTCAGCAAAATAGCGATGGCTGATTTGTAGTCGTGCTCTTCACGATAGAACTGGGCCACAGCGCGGAAAATTTCAGTGTTCTTGGGGGCACGCTTCATGGCCTTGTCGAGAAGCTGCTTTGCCTTCTCGGTCTGCTTGCCCTTCATGTAGACAATCGCCAGCAGTAGTTCAGCATGTGAACTTGGCTGAATGCTTTCTGAGCGTTCCAGCAAGTTCTGAGCACGCGGCAGATCGCCGGACTGCATAAAGAGCTCGCCTGCAATCGCCAAATCCACAGGACGTCGCGGGTTGGCGGCGATTACCCGTAAAAGCAACTTTTTGGCTTCATCGGCCTTGCCCATGCGAATGTATGTCTGGGCCATTCCAGAGAGCCCTTCAACAGAGTTCGGTGCCCGCTGCAGGCCTTTCTGATAAGCATCGAGTGAAATCTGTGAGCTTCCGGCCAAGCGCGCTGTATATCCCAGCAGAAACCAGTTGCAGGCATCATTGGGAGCAACCTGCGTAAGGTGCTGGGCATAATTCATGGCTCCGTTCGGATTGCCATTCTTCAACGCCGTTTCCGCTGCGCGGGCGTAGCGACCAGCTTCAATGCTGCCGCCCCAACCGCTGCCGGAAATCCCGCAAGCCATGGTTGAGCCGCCGCCACCACCGCCCGATTTAGCGGCAGATTGCCGCTTATTGCCTTGTTTCTGCTGTGGTTTTTGTTTTTGACCCTGCTGATTGCCATTAAGGTCAAACGTTTGCGTCCAGCCGCGACCGGCCAGCAACAGGGAGCAGAAACACGCGAGACCCAAAAAAATCTTCTTCACGGGACCACCGTCAGTAAGAACTTTGGAGCAGGAACACGCGGCAACCAGGTCCGCGGCACTATTCAGATTTAGGCAAGCAGTCTGCCGAGCCCTGCGGCAGCAGCTCTGTTCTCATGTTGAACAAGATGCTATTTCCGGGCTAAGGGATTGCTAGCCTAATGAACTTCCAGGCATGGTGAGAATCCCGGTACCACAAAGAAAACCTCTGCGACAGTTTTGGAATCGAAGTCTCTGCTGGATCAAAACTGCTGCCGGGACTGGCATCCCTTGTGAGGCAGTCATCGTCGATTACTAATTTGACGCTCTACCCAGTCGCATTCTCGGAGGTTTTTTCATGAGTTCCCCAACCATCGCTCCGGGCAGGCAGGTTTCACTGCCCAGCCGGGCGATTCCTTTGAGCTGGGTGCTGTTGCTGGCCATCCTGGTGCACGGCTCGCTCCTGCTGATGCAGCTCCCCAACAACTCCTACGACGCGGACTTCCACAAATTCTTCGCGGCCCATTACGCGCAGCACTGGTTTAATCCGTGGAATGAAAAGTGGTTCACCGGCTTCTCACAGACCACATATCCGCCCATGGAACAGCAGTGGATGGCTTTGTTCTCCCACATCATCGGCCTTAATTTGGCCTATTCGCTGGTGCAGTTGATCGCCATTTTGCTGCTGCCAATAGGAGTTTATCGCTATGCGCGGATCTGGGTGAGCGAACGAGCGGCCAGTTACGCTGCGGCGGGCAGCGTTCTGCTGGGATCATTGTCTTCTCTTGTGTATCAGGCAGGGCAGCTCTCTACAACCTGGGCAGCGCCGTTGTACCTGATAGCGTTGGCTTATTTCTATGAATGGGCTCGTGAATCGCGCCTCATGGCGCTGATAAAAGCTCTGGCTTTGACGATGGCAGCGGCTTCAGCTCACCACGTCACCCTGTTGTTCGCCAGCGTTATATTCGCCATACCTGTGATGTTTACAGCAATCATCGACCGCAAACGCGATGGCCTGGATGCCACGCTTGGCGGGGTGATTATACGTTCAGCAATCTACGCCGGACTGACAATAGCCGGAGTCATTGTGGTCTTGCTGCCGTACTGGGTTGCGCTTATGCACAACCCGATCAAGCAGATGCCGATTCCGCATGGCAGCCGCGAAAACTTCTTCTCGCAGTGGTGGCTAACCGTCAATTACATTTTGGTTCCCTGGGGAGCGCTCTTGCTGGCGCTGCCGTTTATCTTCTACAAAGGCCTGAAAGAGACCAGGCTGCGGCCGCTGTTCTTCGGCTTCTGGTTCACCATGCTTTTTGCCCTGGGCGGCACCACGCCGTTTCCGCGCGCATTGCTGGGCACGATGGCCGCTGTCGTGAATGCGATTACCGGTAAGAATATCCGCAATCCATTTGACATTCTCACCTTTGAGCGCTTCTGCTTCTGGGCCAGCTTAATGGCTTTGCCCATTGTTGCTTTGCTGGCGGTAAAGCTCATTGATCGTTACGGCAACAAAGCGGCCTTCGCTCTTGGCACTCTGGGCGCTGCAACCATGGCATGGGCGGTTGCGTGGCCGGTTTATCACCCGATCCACGATGCTCCGTTCAGCACATCGGAAGTAGTTTCATTCCTCAATCGCGACGGCCATGACAAGTTCCGTTATCTCACTCTGGGCTTCGGCAACAAGATGTCTGAGGTCGGCATTTACGCGAATGCCAGCAGCGTTGACGGTGAATACAACTCCGCCCGTCTGCTGCCGGAGATGACGCGATATGGCTCTGCTCAGCTCACCAACTCAAAGTACTACGGGACCAACGGAATCGAATCCCTGCGCGCCGTACTGAAGCATGCAGACCAATACGGGCTGAAATACATTTTTGTCCGCGATCCCTACTACGAACCGCTTCTGGCGTTTGCCGGATGGCGCAAGACTGAAGTTTACGATCGCGGCAACGTAACGCTGTGGGTGAAAGATGGAATTCCGCCGGCACATCCAATGCCTTACGGAACGCCGCCCACTGCAATGGAAGGCATACTCTGGGGCACGCTGCCCATCGGCAGCAGCATTCTTGCGCTGGTCCTGATGCTGTTGTTCCCAGACCGCCGCCGTACGCGGGAGACGCTTAAGTTCCCGATGGTCGAAAGCGAAGAACCTCTTCTCCGGGAGGCACGATAATGGGACGTATTCTTACCATCATCTTTGCCGTTTTGACGCTGGGATTGATCGCCGCCGGCACTGTGCATAAGAGCAGCAGGGCGCCCGCTTCAACGCCAGAAGGCGCAGTGCAATCCATGTTCGCCAACGCTAAGTCACATGACTGGACTGGCGCTTACTCTTATGTCGACGCATCCAGCCATGTTGACCAGGATGGCTTGGTTCGCGACTTAGCCGGCCGCAACGGCAGCCTGCGCACCTACTCGCAGCTTGATTCTGTCAACACGCGAGTTTTGCATGAATCAGACAATGAGGCCACAGTCCGTACAGAGCTTACCTACGCCACCGCTGTTGGCGCGTGGTATGACACACGCGACCTTAAAGTAGTGAAAGATGAAGGCGTCTGGAAGGTAGTATGGCCGGCTGAAAAAGAAGTGAATGTGCCTCCGCAGGTAATTCCGGTGAACTATCTGCGCTGGGACATCATCTGGCGCGGCCCTGGTGACGATTGGGGCTCGCAAAACGTTGAGAACCCGGATTGCCGCATTCTCTCCATGAATGCTGTGGAGCACGATGGCAGCCTGACCATTATGGGCGAAGTGGAAAATCAAGACACAGTTCCGGCATTCATCACCGTAGGCGCAATACTCACTGATAACAGCGGAAAAGATATTGCCGAGGAAAGCAGCTTCGATAAGACATCGCACGTGCTGCTGCCGAAAGAAGTTTCGCCCTATCGAATTGATTTTCCGGGCATCAAGAAATCAGACGTTAAGAGCGTTCGCATGACGCACAACTGGATGCTGGTGCCGGCCTCGGCTGATCCCGTGATTGGCGTTCTGCATCAGCGGATTGAAAAAGACCTGACCGGACGCACAGTTCTGAAAGGTGAACTGCTCAACGAGAGCGGGCAGATAGTGAACATCCCGCACGTGCTGGCAACGTTTTATGACAACTCCGGCAAGGTGATCTGGGTTTCTGATGCGTATTCAGACCACGCGCTGCAGCCGCAGACGCCGGAGCCGTTCTCCGTGGCGCTGCGTGATGATTTGGCGGCGAACGTTCACAGTTATCGTGTGACTGTGAATCATTACAGCCTGAAAGAGGACTAACGCAATGCGGACCGTGATTCTCATATTGCTGTTGGTTGCAGTCTGCTGGTTCGCCGCTGACTGCGCCCAGGCGGCGGATTTGCAAGTGCCGCAGAATGCGGTTGTCGGCCAGCCACTTACCATCAACCTTGAGGGCAGCGGGACTTTATATCTGATCGGCCCAGGGCAGATCATCAAGCGCGAATTCAAATCAGGCCCGGTTGAGATCAAGGGTGAAGAGTTGCATAGCGCAGGCCGTTGGATTGCCGTAGTCAAAGGCGACAGCGAGCAATCGCAGGTTTTCTGGGTAAAACCAGGCAAACCGGACAAGCTCAACTTCCTGGCCCGGCCTTCGCGCGTTCCCGTTGCCAAGAAAGATGTAATCAGCGGGGTTGCATTTGTCTTTGATCAATACCAGAACATGGTGCTCGCTCCAACGCCGGTAAATTTTAAGCTCTCAGTGGGCGGTACAGGAGCCGCCAAAACCGTTACCAGCCGTTCCGGAGTGGCCTGGACTGACAGCAGTTCAGCAGCCAAGGCCGGATCAGCACAATTTGTAGCTTCTGCCGGCGATACCTCAGTGCTCCGCGTAGTGCAGCAGGTTGCAGCCGATCCCTGCGAGCGCAATTTGCGCATGCACGTGGCCGGACACTCAGGCAACATGATCACGGTTGAAACCGACCCCATTCGCGATTGCAGCGGCAATCCGGTGCCCGATGGCACGATTGTCACGTTTATCCAGACGGACAAGACGGGCAAGAGCACCGTGGATGCGCGCATCAAGAAAGATATAGCGCGAGCCGAACTGCCAGCCTCTGACAGCGCCACCATCACTGTGGCCGCAGGCGTGGTGCTGGGCAATGAGCTGCACGTTGGAGGCAAATAATGAAGCTGGCCCGAATCCTGGCTCTTACTTGCGGCATTGCTTTGATAATTTCTATTGCTGCGCCGCACCTGAAACGAATCTTTGCTGACACTAAGCCGGCGGTCCAACTCACAGTCAAGAATGCCCAGCCTCGCGAGGTGGAAGACGTAACCCAGAATGCAGTCCAGCGCGATTACACACTGGCCTGGCAAGCCCTGAGCACAGCACTGGCTAACAACAATCTGAAGCCGTTAAATGACAATTTCACCGGCTTTGCTCTGGATAAATTCACGCAGCGTGTGAAAGACCAGAAGCAGCAAGGCCTGACTACGCGCGTCATCGACAACGGTCACAAGGTTGATGCCATTTTCTACTCGCCAGACGGCTCTGCCATTGAACTCAAAGACACCGCGAGCATCGAGACACAGGTGCTTGACGGCGGCAAGGTAATCCATTCAGACAAGTCGCAAGTCCACTATTATGCGATCATGACCGGGGCGGAAGATCGTTGGAAGGTAAGAGTGCTGGAAAGTTCGGCAGAGTAAAGCGCAACATCGCACAGTAGCTGCTACAATCCCGGCTCATGAAGAATGTACTCTGGCTGGTCTCGACAATTCTCTTCTTGTCTATTGTTCCACGCTGTTCTGAAAACAACTGCACAGAAGCTCCAAGCGCTATGTTCACACAAATCAGCCGACTATTCAGCTGGATACTGTCACGGCTTTATTGACGCAGTATTGGATATGAACAACTTACATTTGCTTACGGCGCGTCTTAATGGTGTTCGAAGTGGAAGTCCTATGTGCATACCTAATGGGGTAAAAATGGGCGAAATCGTGAAAATTGTTATGAATTACTTAGACGCCCATCCCGAACAATTGCATCTCTCTGCTCGTAATGCAGTTTTGGACTCCATCTCTCTTGCGTTCCCGTGTCAGAAATAAATAACAACATGTGACGAAACAAATTTTTGAGTGATCTCAACTGTTTGATCTATTCTCGCAGAAGTGGGGGTGCGTCGCTGGCCTCGAACTCTTCTTGTTCTCCTGACAGGTCGGGAATACCCTGCATCAGGCGCAGGCAGCGGTTCCAGCGTAGAATCGCATCATCGTTCCCCTGCGGGCGCACTTTTTCCGCCTCTTCATAAAAATGCAACGCGCTCTCAAAGCTTGCCCGCAGCGTGTGCGAGCGATGACCAGCCTGCAACTGCGCTTTGGCCCGGCGCTCATTCACAATGCCCAGGTAATACGAGCGTTCGTAAACGTCTGTAAGCTTCTCAAAGCTGGAATATGCTTCATTAAATCGGTCAGAGGTGGCGCCGGAAAACTGGTCAGTAATCGCCAAGCCAAGCTGGCGGAGGGCCATCTGGTTTTCCGGATCAGCCGCAAGGATGTCGCGGCAAATGGATTCTGCTTCTTCCGCCTGGTTCAGGTAGCGATAATGCTGCACCTTGGTCAGCGCCTCTGCAATACCGTTCTTGGAGATGGTCTTAAATTCGCGCTCCATAATTCAGTCCTGGTTAAGCCATTTTTACAATTCTAGTCCGATTTTGGCGCGCCGCGTATTTTACGCACCAGCTTTAAAATCGGATCGTAAAACTCATCGACCACGCGCTCCTTCAAGGGAATGATCGCATTATCAGTAATATGGATCTCTTCCGGGCACACCTCTGTGCAGCACTTGGTGATATTGCAGTAGCCAATCCCCAGTTCGTTCTTGAGCAGCCGGGTGCGAGAAACGTTATCCAGCGGGTGCATTTCCAGCGATGCCACACGGACAAAGAAGCGCGGGCCGCCGAACTCTTCTTTTTTGTGATGGTCGCGCACCACGTGGCAGACGTTCTGGCAAAGGAAGCACTCAATGCATTTGCGAAATTCCTGCACCCGGTCCATGTCTTCCTGGTACATCTTCCAATTGGCGTTTGGCTTGGGCGTAAAGGGAGGAATTTTTTTGTTGACGCGATAATTCCATGAGACGTCAGTCACCAGGTCCTTGATTACCGGAAAAGACTTCATGGGGTAAACGGTGATTGGCTTATCAGTAGGCAGCGAGTCCATGCGCGTCTTGCATGTAAGCCGGGGCCGACCGTTTACTTCGGCGGAACAGGAGCCGCACTTGCCGGCCTTGCAGTTCCAGCGCACAGCCAGGTCTGGCGCTTGTTGCGCCTGGATCTGGTGCAACGCATCCAGCACCACCATGCCCGGCTTGATCTCAACCTTGTACTGCTTAGCGCCGCCAGCTTCCTGATTACCGCGGAAAACTTCCAGGATCGCTTCCGCCATTCTTCCTCCCGCTGTTCGTTTCAAAACTTGTTCGAAACCCGTTCGAGTCTCTACTTTTCGTCCGCCAACAGTTCTTTCAATTCTTGTGGTATCTCATCCACTGGAGTTTGCTGCAATCTCATGCTCTCGCCATCGCGTGAGATCACGTTATGCCGCTTGCCCCAGACCTGTTCATCGAGCTTGGGAAAATCAATGCGGCTGTGAGCGCCGCGACTTTCCTTGCGTGCCAGCGCGCTACGTGTTACCGCCTCAGAACAAATGAGCATGGACTTGAGATCGTTCGTGAGGTGCCAGCCGGGATTGAACATCCGCGAGCCTTCCACGCGAACACGAGCCGCCCGCGCCTTCAGCTTCTCCAACTCGCTCATGGCCTTGTTCATATCTTCTTCCACTCGGAAAATGCCTACCAGGTTCTGCATCACTTCCTGCAGATCACGATGAACACTGTATGGATTCTCGCCATCGCCGCGCTCAAAGGGCGCAAGCATGTCGCGCTCGGCTTCAGCGATCTGGGCTTCATTGGCATAAGCAGCGGATGCTTTACCAGCGTAGGCAGCGGCGGCGAGACCTGCCCGCCGTCCAAAGACCAGCAGATCAGAAAGTGAATTTCCGCCAAGACGGTTTGCGCCATGCAAGCCAGCGGCACATTCGCCGGCGGCATACAATCCCGTCAACGAAGCAGCGCCAGTTTCACCTTCTACGCGGATTCCGCCCATCACGTAATGGCACGTGGGCCCAACTTCCATCGGGCCTTTCGTGATATCAACATCAGCCAGCTCTTTGAACTGGTGATACATGCTGGGAAGCTTCTGCTTTACGTATTCGGCGGGCTTGTGTGAAATGTCAAGATACGCACCACCGTGCTCGCTACCCCGTCCTTCGCGGACTTCGGTGTAGATGGAGCGCGCGACCACGTCGCGGGTGGAAAGCTCCATCCGCTTGGGATCGTATTTCTCCATGAAGCGCTCGCCGTTCTTGTTGCGCAGAATGCCGCCTTCACCGCGCACGGCCTCCGTGACCAGAATGCCCTGCACGCCTGGAGGCCAGACCATCCCGGTGGGATGGAACTGAACAAACTCCATACCTAACAGTTCAGCGCCGGCATCATAGGCCAGGGCCATACCGTCGCCTGTGTATTCCCAGGAGTTGGAGGTAATGCGATACGCCTTGCCGATGCCGCCGGTGGCCATGACCACTGCTTTTGCTTTCAAGACGACGAAGCGACCTTGCTCACGCCAATACCCGAATGCCCCAACCACGCGCTTGCCGTCAGTAAGCAGGCGAATGATGGTGCATTCCATGAAGACGTCAAAGCCCATCTGCACGCCTCTATCTTGCAGAGTGCGGATCATCTCCAGGCCGGTGCGATCGCCAACGTGGCAGAGGCGCTTGAAAGTGTGGCCACCAAAAGCGCGCTGCAGAATGTCGCCGTCAGAGGTGCGATCGAAGAGCGCGCCCCACTGCTCCAGTTCACGCACGCGGTCCGGGGCTTCCATAGCGTGGAGCTGCGCCATGCGCCAGTTGTTAAGCAGCTTGCCGCCGCGCATGGTGTCACGGAAATGGGTGCGCCAGCTATCGGCTTTGTCAACGTTGGCCATGGCGGCAGCGATTCCGCCCTCAGCCATTACGGTATGCGCCTTGCCCAGCAGAGATTTGGAGACCACGGCCACGCGAGCGCCTGCAGCCAGGGCTTCAATCGCGGCCCGCAGCCCTGCGCCGCCCGCGCCGATGATCAAAACGTCATGTTCATGGGTTTCGTACTTCGTCTGGTTCGTCACAGTATTCTCAGGTCCTTGATCATGCCGCTTGCAACCATGCGGACGTAGAAATCGGCAAAGCCAACGGAGATAAGACTGCACCAGGCAAACAACATATGGCGTCCATTGAGAAAGCTCAGCTTCTTCCATCCGCCGTGGCGCGTGCGATTGAACGCCGTACAGGAGAAGCAATCCAGCTTGCCGCCCACGAGATGCCGCAGCGAGTGACAGGAAAACGTGTACAGGGTAAGCAGCACGATGTTGATCAGCAGAACCAGCGTGCCTACACCAATGCCGAAGTGGAGCCTTCCATCAGCACCGGTGAAGAAGAAGGCGCGTATGGCGTCATACCAGAGGATGACGAGAAAGACGATTGCCGCATACAGAAAATAGCGATGGATGTTCTGCAGGATAAAAGGAAAGCTGGTCTCGCCGCGATAGTTGCGGTGTGCACTCTCACTCACAGCACAGGCCGGGGGATCGAAAAAGAACGCGCGATAGTAAGCCTTGCGATA
The DNA here is from genome assembly GCA_035652415.1 of Candidatus Angelobacter sp. GTDB lineage: Bacteria > Acidobacteriota > Terriglobia > Terriglobales > Acidobacteriaceae > Angelobacter. The sequence continues at coordinate 32,398 of DASRDW010000069.1, forward strand.
GTAGTAGCAGGTTAACCGGAAGCCAAGCGGAAAAATCAGGATTAGCAATGCCGGGGAGAGCCAGAGGGGCAACCAGTGATGTTGGCCATCGATCAGTGGTGAGTAGAAGGGCGAAAGGTACGGGTCAGCCCAGAAGAAGTTCCCTGCAAAGGCACGCCACGTGGCATAGATGCCAAAACCGCCAAGCAGGATGATGACCGGGATGGCCTCTGTCCACCAGGCATCACGGCGTAGGGTTCGGCCCAGGTTTGCGGGCACAGCAGAGCTTCTGCTTTCCGCCAAAATTCACCTCCATGGGGTGAAATCGAAACCCCACAGTGTAGCAAATGATTCTAAAAATCGGTGACTTCAAATCATCGGTAAGAGAGCGCTCGCCTGGGAAGGAGATGTTGGCCAGGCAGCTATGGCGTTTGATGGACCGGTGGGTATTCGCATCAATAATGGCCGCTTCAAGTTTGAGCTGCTGATGCCCAAACCTGAAGGTTCAGGCACTCCGTTACGTGTCATGAATCCAATGAAGATGAGTAGCGCCTGCAAATTAAACACGCGAGTAGGCGGCGCGTTGCGCACGTTTCTAGCGAACAACGGCCAAAGGCTTTCTGGCAGCAAATACTCTCGGTATGCCCTGCAGGTCGGCAGTGAGTTGTATCTCTGTCCAGTCAGACAGTAGCTTTCTAACATTTGCTTCTTCTGAGTAACCGATCTCAGTCACAAACCAGCCGCCGGGGCGGAGATGCTCAAAAGCTTGCGGAATCAGTCGGCGGTAAATTTCCATGCCCTCATGGCCGGAGAAGACAGCGATCTTCGGCTCAAATTCACGAACTTGCTTTTGGACCTTATCGGCATCCACTTCGCCAACATAGGGTGGGTTGGAGATGACAAAATCAAATTGCTCACCGGAGTAAACTCCTAGTAAATCGGACTTGCGGAAAAGAACTCTGCCACCTAGCGCCAACCGCGCGGCGTTGATACAGGCGACTTCCAGAGCCTCCTCAGAAATATCGCAGGCGTGGATTTCCGTCTGCGGCAGTTCGCTGGCCAGCGCCAGAGCAATGCAGCCGGAACCAGTGCCAACATCAAGCAATTTGAGGCGACCAGCACCATCAAGGCGGGAGTCCTTCACCAGCTCAAGCACCGTTTCCACCACGTGCTCAGTCTCAGGACGCGGGATGAGCACAGCCGGCGAGACCAGCAGATCGAGTCCCCAAAACTCCTGATGGCCGGTAATGTACTGCGTAGGACATCCGCGTGCACGCTCACGAATGACCTCGTCGTAGCGGGACTGCTCGTCGGTTGTAAGCTCACGTTCAGGATGAGCGTAAAGGTACGCGCGCTCCTGCGCCAGAACAAACATCAGAAGCAGCTCCGCGTTCAGGCGAGGCGAGGGAACATCATTTTCAATGAAGAGTTGGTACGCGGAATCAATGGCCTGCTTGAGCTGCATGGCGGGAGACTGTACCGCAAAGACAGCATAGGACGCAAAGGGCTTGCGCGTAGTGCGTAAAAAATAGGATCGCGGAACTGCAAAGCGCCCATAAAATAAAAATGCCCTGGTCTGCAAGTCAGGGCATTCAATTGCCGAGCATTATTTCTTGGGAGAGGTTTCAGCCGGCAAATCCTTCATGCTCCATTCATAGAATGAAGCGTCATACATGCTGGGCTCATAATCCAGATACTTGGCCACAAAATAATCAAAGGATGACTGCATTCCGGTGCGGCAGTATGTGACCAATGGCTGGCCCACAACGGCATGGGCTTGCGCATACATCTGCCGCAACTCCGCTTCGGAGCGCAGGACTGGGTTCTCACGGCTGACGAGCATGTCCATCCAATAAAGGCTGGATGCGCCGGGAATGTGCCCCGCTTTCTGCACGTCTTCTGAGAGCTGTTCGCCGGTAAACTCTTTGGCTGGCCGCGCGTCAATCAACGCTACTTTCTGCTCCGTTAGTTTTCTCATGGCCGGCGTATCCACCAGGATAGCGGGACGCGGCGCAATCGTAAGCTTTGCCGGTTTCGCTTTCACCGCCTCATTTGATAGCGGCCTCTGCTCGGCTCGCCATTTGTCTATCCCGCCATCCAGCAGCGATGCGTGTTCCGCCACGCCCAGGTAATCGAGCGTAAAGTATGCCCGCGCCGCCAGCAGGTTATAGCGATCGCCATACAGGACGATTCGCGCACTGTTGTTAACGCTAGCAGCGGCAAAGACAGCTTGGAGCTTTTCCAGTGGTGGTAGCTCGTTAGGGATGCCGTCGCGCGTGACCGCAATCTCACTCAACAAGATCTGCCTGGCACCGGGAATATGGCCCTTGGAATAGAACTCCGGCGTCGCGCCAACACTCAGCACTACCAGGTCTGGATCGTGCAGGTGAGCGGCCAGCCATTCCGTGTTCACCAGCATCTCTTTGTGGAGTTTGGGGTGTTCACTGCTTGGCGACTGCGCGCTCAACGATCCAATCACTTCCAGCAGAAGCGCAAAAAACATGATCTTGCTAAACAGTGATCGCATTCCAAACCTCAACGCAGCGACTCTCCCTTTACCAAGGGAAGGTTGTTCATGTGGCTCCATTGATGGATTGAGCCGTCAAACATCGCCGCATCGTAGCCAAGGTATTTGGCGATGAAGTAGTCATGCGAAGCCTGCAAACCGATTTCGCAATAGGTAACCAGCTTCTGCCCCGGCTTGATGCCGCGAGAAGCAAACAGCTCTTTCAGTTTGTCAGGTGGCAGGAAGGTCGGCTTATTTTTGGCGTCAACCAGCGTTTCTTGCCAATAGACATGCACTGCGCCAGCGATATGTCCATCGGTATAGCGCTTTTCCGGGCGTGAATCCACCAGCAGCTCGGATTGCGTTGGCTGCTCAGAAAGTTTCTTTACGTCTTCTAACATCGCGCGAACTTCTGGATGAAGATGCGGGGTAAAGTTACCACGAGCAACCTTTGGCGAATCTTTCTTCAGTGGACGTTTCTCCAGCTTCCATTCGTCCATGCCGCCATCCAGCAACGCTGTGTGGTCGCCGTGCCCAAGATAATCCAGCGTGTAGTAGACGCGGCCGGCCATTGGATACCAGGATGTTGTATAAACCACAACGCGCGAATCGTTGCTCACACCGAGCTTCTCAAAAGCTTCTTTCAGCTTCTCCGGAGGCGGCAGTTCTGCGTCATCGTCCACCATGAAGTCGTCGAAGAGCAAAAGGCGTGCACCAGGAATGTGGCCGGCATCATACTCTGATTGTTTTTGAGCCACATGCAGCACCACGACCTTGGGATCGTTCAGGTGCTCTGCCAGCCATTGCGTTGAGACAATCATCTCCGGGTGGATCTTTCCCGCCTCTGCTGTGGCCGCGCCTTCGCTCCATAAAATCGCAATAAAGAAAGTAATGACGATAGCTAAAGTTCGTCCCAATCTTGAACGGATCATGCTCTTGCCTCCAGGATCACATTTTTTGTGGCATTGACCTTCCGGGTATAGGACAAATGAAAGGTCAGGGGTAAGATACCCTCAATCGGGGACTAAATCTGGCGGTCTCATCGGCTCCCCGCTTCTCTCCTTATGAAAAAGCTCATCCTAACTTCGTCACTGGTCACAATTTTAGTTTCAGTCCTGGCTGCCCAAACTACCCTTGATGACTTGCGCAAGAGAGCCGAAGAGGCTTTGGGCAAGAAACAACCGAGCAGTGACCGCGTTGCAGCCGGGCTCAAAGAAGCGCTTACCGTGGGCACGCGCAATGCCGTGGCTTCCACAGGCCGAGTAGATGGCTTCCTGAAAAATGCAGCCATCAAGATTTTGCTGCCGGAAAAGCTGCGCGGGATTGGTAGAGGCCTGCGTGCGGTGGGCATGGGACAGCAGGTGGATTCACTGGAAGTAGGCATGAACCGCGCCGCAGAGCAGGCGGCACCCGCCGCGCGGCAGATCTTTATCAATGCGGTAAAACAGATGACGATCTCAGACGCACGACAGATTCTCTCCGGCAGCGACACCGCTGCCACCGACTATTTCAAGAGCAAATCCACAAATCAACTGACAGCGGCCTTCGCTCCTATTGTGCACAAGTCCATGGAGAATGTTGGCGTGGTTCGGCAATACAACAAGCTCATGCAGAACCCGCTGGCCGGAGAGCTTGCCCAGAGCAAAGATTTCGACCTGGACCAATATGTGGTCGGCAAAACCATGGACGGCCTTTTCTACATGATTGGCGAGGAAGAAAAGAAAATCCGCCACGACCCCGCCGCCCAGACCACAGCCTTGCTGCGCGAAATCTTTGGAAAGAAGCAATAGCCGCAAACCGCTGCACAAAGAAGCTGCATCTCGTGCACCCATCCTGTGTTTTGCGGAGAGGATGCCGCAATCAATCTCAGTTCAGGGTGAGCATTGCGCTGCGATGCTGGAGGCAACTGTGCTCTGGTTCCTGGCTTCTTTGTCATAATGGTAGCCAATGGCCAGTAGCGGACTGGCCTGGACTATTTTGCAGCATCCGGAGCGTGACCAGCTTCCGGAGTCAAAAATCTTACTGGCGGAGGGGTTTGATGAAGACGGAAAACATTTCGCGGATGGGCAATCAGGTAAAAGAAAACATGGCGGATATCGCTGAGAAAGCGCGGGACCTCTCGGCGAAGGTAAAGGAACGGCTCGACGAGACGTATGATGATCTTGGCCGGACCGTGCGGCGCGCCAGAGCAGCGGCTGAAGACCGGTTGGATGACGCGCGCACTACTGTTAGGCAACGCCCATTAACCTCAGTGGCAACAGTGGCGGCCGGCGCGTTTGCTGTTGGTCTTCTCGCCGGATGGCTGCTAGGCCGACAAACTCGCGATTGAGAATTCCTAAAACTTTGTAACACAACGTCTTTCAGTGAAGAATGCGCACGTATTCTTCCGCTGAAATATTCTGTTGGCCGCTCGGCAAGTTCTAGTGATGGCCCAGCACCGGATGCGGAACGTAGACTGACTCAAGCTGTAAGATTTCCTGCTGCGTCAGCTTTACTGCCAGCGCCGCGACCGCATCCTGCAAGTGGTGCGGCTTGGAAGCGCCAACAATGGGCGCAGTCACACCGGGCTTATGTATAAGCCACGCCAACGCGACCTGCGCCGGCGGCACTCCGCGGTCTCTGGCCACCTGCTCAACGCAATCTGCTACGCGATCATCGGCCGCTTGCGTATACATCTTCTTGGTGTAATCGTCTTCTTCAGAACGCAACGTTCCGGCTTTACGATTTCCTGCGAGCACGCCGCGCGCCAGCGGGCTCCAGGGCAACATACCAATGCCTTCTGCCCGGCAAAGCGGAGCCATCTCACGCTCTTCTTCGCGATAAATGAGGTTGTAATGGTTTTGCATGGTCACGAAGCGCGTCAATCCCAGCCGGTCAGAAGTATGCAGCATATCTGCAAATTGCCAGGCAAACATTGATGATGCGCCAATGTAGCGCGCCTTGCCGGTCTTCACCACGTCATGCAGCGCAGTAAGCGTCTCTTCGACCGGCGTCTCATAGTCGAAGCGATGAATCTGGTAGAGATCGACGTAGTCGGTTCCCAGCCGACGCAAGCTGTCATCAATGGCGTGCAGAATGTGCTTGCGCGAGAGGCCTTTCTGGTTGGGATCATCGCCCATGGGGAAGAAAACTTTTGTCGCGATCACGACTTTATCGCGCGATGGGCCAAACTCCTTCAGCGCGCGGCCCAGTATTTCCTCGCTCTTGCCCAGAGAATACATATCTGCAGTGTCAAAGAAATTGATGCCCTGTTCCAGCGCCTGCTTGATGAATGGTTTGCCTTCATTCTCTTCCAGAACCCATTTCCGCCAGCTCTTGACGCCATAAGTCATGCAGCCCAGGCAGAT
>DASRDW010000070.1:0-3926 GCA_035652415.1 Candidatus Angelobacter sp.
ACCCCCTTAAACCCTTTGGATCACAAAAAGTTGCGGGGTTTTAGAGGGGCCGGACAGGTGCCGCCCATGAGTTTATTCCATGCCTGGGGTCCCGTGCATCTTGTAAATTTCTGCAAAATTGGCGGTTCCGCGCCCGGAACTGCCTTCTGTTAGAATAAATTCATCCGAAGGCAGCAGTAAACCCAAGCGCAATGGGCGCTTAACTCAGCGGTAGAGTGCCATCTTCACACGGTGGAAGTCATAGGTTCGAATCCTATAGCGCCCACCACTCTCCTGGTTCCCAGATTTGGAATCAAAAATGGAACTTGACGGGGGTGGAAGTTTATAAGTTTTTGCTTGCACAGGCATTTGTTCGTGGTAACATCAAAAATGTCTTCAGTAGCTGCCCGTTCCGGTGCGGCGTTTCGCGCAAAGACTAAAAGCGCTGATAACAAACGAAGATTTTTCCATAACTTTTAGCCGAAAGACGTCCAAATCAGACCCTTGGAAGCTTGTTTTATACCAGGTTACCCCTTGGACATCCGGCAAGATAGATCAAAAGCTCACAGGTATAAGAATGAATGAAGGAATGAACCAGCCGCAGCAACCGCGCAACAATCGTAAGTCGCGTCGCCGCAGACGTAATTTTGGTGGCCCAAAGGGGCAGAACGGACCCAACAATCACGGTGGACAAGGGGGCGGTCAGCACCGGCAGAATCGCGGCCAACGCGGACAACGCCGGGGCGGCGGTGGAGGGTCCTTTGTTGGTCCCATGGACCACAGCTATCGCAATCAGGGGAATGGCAACGGCCAACAGGGCGCACGCTTCCACAATGGCGCGCAGGCTGTCCCAAATATGGAGCCGCTCACGCAACGGCAGGATGCGCCAACGCGGATCTTTGCTTTCGTTGACGACCTCTTCTTTGTGGCCAAAATCCAGGAAATCTCGCGCAAGCTCAACGTGAAGGTTGAGTTTGTAAAAACCGATAAAGACATCGCTGAAAAAACTGAGAACGTTGAAGAAAAGCCTTCCTTGATCATCGTTGACCTAAACAGCAATGGCATCAAGCCGCTGCCGGTGATCTCAAAGATGCGTTCCCGTTACAAGAAAGCCACTTCCATCGTCGGCTTTGTTTCCCATGTACAGGGCGATCTGAAAGTGAAAGCCCAGGAAGCCGGCTGTGACGTGGTAATGCCGCGCTCAGCCTTTTCACAGAATCTGCCTAATATTCTCCGCCGGCATGGCGCAGAGGATGAGAACGAAGAGAACTTCAACCGGGCCTAAGATTCAATTCAAGTCACTCTAAAATACAGGCGGCCCGTAAATGGCCGCCCGTTGAGTTTTGTCCCCAGTTCTTTTATTGCAACTCTTGCAACGAGCCCGCGCAAAAACCAAAATGATCCTTTCGGTTTAAATTTGTTTTTGTTTGCAACTGAGCAGCAGCCCTGAACGTCAAATCATCCATAGGCAGCAAACCATGGCTTTGACACGCGCGTATGAGGAACACGAGGTCCCGCCAGAGATACGCCGGATGTATGCGAGCATTCGCACCGGCTTTGATCTTCCTTTTGTGCCCACAATTTTTAAGCTTTCAGCCGGTGTGCCGCAGTACCTGAAACTTGTCTGGAAAGACCTGGAGAGCGTAGCAGGATCGCGAGAATTTGATACCGCGGCGCGCGCCCTGCAGGAGATCGCCCATTCTGCCGCGATCAGCGGTGGCTGGACGTTTTCTGATCAGCCCAGCCTGCTTGCCGCGGACAAATTTTCCAATGCAGATATTCGCGTGATCGGCGGCATTGTAGGGCTGTTTGCCCGCGCAACAGCGCAGGTTGGCCTGTTCTCACGGTTGATGCAGCGCGGCTATTCCGGGGGCCAACGCGGCAGGGTTACGCGATCAAAGCAGGTTTCTGCGCTGGCCCAGATGCTGCGCGTGCACATTCCTAACGAGCGTGAAGCCGGGCTGCGCGTATGGCTGATTTACTCCGATATCAAGAAGATTACAGGCGCAAAGAACGTGCTCAGCCTGTACCGCGCTCTCTCGCCTTTTCCCAGTTATCTGGCCTCGGCGTGGCTCGATAGCAAAAGATTATTGGCTGATCCCGCATTCATTGCCGCCACAGAGGAACTTAACCGTCGCACGCGTGCGTTGCTGGCGGGCCTGCCCGTGAAAGATCATCGCGCTATGCTCAAAGACCTTGATGCGGCACAGTGGCACGAGATTGAAGAAACCGTAGATGGCTTTGCGCGGCTGCTTCCTCAATTTGTTCTGCTCACATCGGTATGGCAGCGCTCATTTCCTACGGCATCAAGGCTGATTGGGGCAGCGTGAGGTTTGTCCCGAGCGGAGCGAGGAATCCTGTCCGCCAAAATTATCCACAGGTATAGCGAGTAAAGCTAGATGATTGGAACCGGCTTGCGAGGAGAGTCCCAAAAATCCACTAACAATAGTGTTCCTTCCCCTTCGCATAGAACACTCAGGGTCTGGATCGTTCGCCGACCTATTGTTGCTTGAGGCGATGATCTCTTATTGCGGGATGGGGTTTCAGAAAGAACTACATCGCGCAAATTATCACTATAACGAGTCCCTGCGGCGTTCAGCCGCAACATGATTTGTTACCATCAATATATGGCGGCTAACAACAAGGTCCGTGTCCGTTTTGCTCCATCGCCCACGGGGCAGTTGCACATTGGCAACGTGCGCACGGCGCTGTTTAATTGGCTGTTTGCGCGGCAAAAAGGCGGCACGTTCATCCTGCGGATTGAAGACACTGACGTGGAGCGCAGCGAGGCGCGCTATGAAACCCAGCTCATGGAAGACATGAAGTGGCTGGGCATTGATTGGGATGAAGGCCCGGACGTGGGCGGCACGTATCCGCCGTACCGCCAGTCGGACAAAATGGAAGTCTATCGCGAATACGCGGAGCGCCTGATCAAAGAAGGTAAAGCGTATTACTGTTTCTGCTCGGCAGAGGAGTTGGAGCGCGAGCGCGAGCAGGCACTCAAGGAGCAACGCCAGCCGATTTATTCCGGCAAGTGCCGCAACCTCGATCCCGCAGAGACTGAGCGGCGCCGGGCTGTCGGCGAACTGGCGGCGATTCGCTTGAAGATTCCGGAGCATCCGATCCGCTTCCATGACATTGTGCGCGGCGACGTGGAGTTTTCCCACGAAGTGGTGAGCGATCCCATCATTATCCGGTCGAGCGGCATGCCGATCTATAACTACGTGGTGGTGATCGACGACGCCGATATGAAAGTTACGCACGTGATACGCGGCGACGATCATATTTCCAACACGCCGAAGCAAGTTGCGGTGTATGAAGCGCTGGGTTTGCCGGTGCCGGAGTTCGCGCATCTCTCGACCATCTTGGGGCCGGATGGAGGAAGGCTGTCAAAGCGGCACGGAGCAACGTCGGTGGCAAACTTCCGCGAGATGGGCATTTTGCCTGAGGCACTGATGAATTATCTAGCGCTGCTGGGCTGGGCGCCAAGCGGCGGCGATCGCGAGATCTTTCCCAAAGACGAGTTGATCAAAGAATTTTCGCTGGAGCGCGTCACGCCTTCACCGGCGGTGTTTGATACGGAAAAGCTGTACTGGCTGAACCGGCATTACATCAAGCAAAGCTCGCCGGAACGGATCCACCAACTAGGCGCAGAGATGTTGCAACGTGCAGAGTTGGTTCCCGCATCCGTTAAGGGGAACGTGAGCGGTTGGGTGGGGAGCCTGGTGGACCTGCTGGCGCCATATGTAGACAAGCTGGACCAGTTACCTGAAAAAGCAAAGATCATTTTTGATGGCAACGCAGCAACAGCCCTGGCTGTGCCGGAAAATGCCGAGGTGTTTGCGAACGAGAAAGCAAGAGCGGTGGCGCAGGCATTTGCCAAGCGCGCGGCTGCAGAGCCGGCGTTAACGGCGGAGCGTTTCAAGGCAATCATGGATGAGATCAAG
>DASRDW010000071.1:0-7923 GCA_035652415.1 Candidatus Angelobacter sp.
TATAGAACTAAAAGTTTTATCTCGCGCAAAGGTCGCTCTGGTTGTTCTCTTTGCGCTCTGCCTTATCCCTAACGCCTTTGGACAACTGGCCCGCACCGGCCCGGTTGACAGCAACAATGGTTTTCCGCAGTGGTATCAGGACCAATCCGGCCTTGTGCTTGATGCCTGCCTGCCCAGTGCGGCTGAGCTGGCCGATGGCACTTGCCTAGTCACTCCCGACCAGTTGGCAAACCCATCTGCGCCTATCGTATTTCCCAGTAACTTTCCCGATGAATTCTTTTTCTTCAACGCCAATTCCAAGATGACCGTAAACGGAGGTAACGCCCTCCTCCTGATGGCGCTGGAAGGCGCGTTCCTTAACGGCCCGGTACTTCCCGGTGACCAGATGGTGTTTGCGCGTCTCCGCATTCGCATTGACGTGCCTGCACCCGGCGGGAACTATCGCATCATTTTCCCTTTTGGTGTAAAAGATTTTCCCAATGTTCCTCCTGGAACTAAAACCATTAACTTCACCAGCGACATCGGCCTCACCGCAGGACAATTCGATACTGCGCGTAACGGCATTGTTTCCACGTTCCTGCGCGCATCCACTACGGCCGGGGGAACGCCATCACCATTTGTAGTACTCGATGGCGATACCTTCATCGCTGACTCAACGGTCACCACGCCAGTAACCGGCAGCCCGTTTGGCACAAACGTATTTCGCATTGAAGGACCAAACATTGGCGGCCCGGGAATTGATTTCATTGAAACCGATCAGTTCACGCTGGAAGGACGCGTGCATCTTGCTCCGGTGCCCAGCCCGGTCGTGGTGAATCGCGCTACCTACCGTCGCGACGCAAACTCCGCGCAAGCCGACATTTTTGCCACGGCAACTCCAGCCATCGGCCGGCCAACTCCTGTTCTTTCCGTAACTGGAGCAGGAATCTGGGGTGTCGTGCTGAACCACAACGGGACTTCGTACTTCGGAGAACCACAGTTATCTAATCCGGCTTCGATTCCTGCTTCAATCATGGTCACCAACAGCTCTGACTCACCTACTTCTTACACTGAAGCTGACCTGGTGGATGACGTCATCATCAGCGCAGCTAATTACGATCCAGCCACGCAGACGTTGCTGGTGCGCGCCATGTCTGGCGATCAGCTCTCACCGCCATCGCTCACGGTTGCAGGCTTCGGTCCTCTGGATTCCACCGGGCAGTTCGCTGCCACCGTGGCTGTTCCTCCTTCAGAGGTCACGGTGATCTCCAGCCATGGCGGACGTGATACTCAAAAGGTAACCATCGGCTCTTTTGTCCGCAACGTGAATGCGCCACATGCTGAGAATGATTTCGTCGGCGAAGTCCCGGCAGACATCGCAACCTCCATCAGCATTCTGGACAACGACACTCCCAACATGGGCGTGACTCCCAGAATTCTGGCAAACCCGGCGCACGGTATAGTGTCAATCGATCCATTGACCGGGTCAGCGAGTTACACACCAACTCATGCGTATTCCGGCCCAGATAGCTTCAGCTACATCAACACGAATGCCAGCGGCCTGGATTCCAATGTTGCTCTGGTTTCGTTTAACGTCGCATTTGTGAATCATCCTCCGATAGCGAATGATGACGCGGCCTCAGCCAGCGTGACCACGCCTGTAACCATTGACGTGCTTGGGAACGATACTGATCCTGACGCCGGGGACACGCTCAATCCTTTGACTGTAACCATCGTCTCTGCGCCCGCAAGCGGTGATGCGATTCCCAATACCAATGGCACTATCACCTTCTCGCCAGCGCCTGGCAGCAGCGGTAATGTCACCTTCCAATACACGGTGCAAGATAGCCATCTTGCTGTAAGCAACGCCGCAACGGTTACCGTGAACGTGGTGGCCCCAGACACGCTGAACATCACGCAGGCCCAGTTCCGCACGCGCGGCGACTGGAGAATCCGCGGCACCAGCACGATTCCTGGTCCCGGCAATACCATCACCATCCACAACGGACCAACGCTTGGCGGGCCGGTGATCGGCACCATCGCGGTGGACAACACGGGCGCATGGGACTTCTCACTGAAGAGCAGTAACGTTGTCCCAGATGCTACGCACACCATCAGCATTGAGTCCACCAAGGGCGGCCAGAGGCTGTCTTTTCCGGTGACCATAACCAATTAGCACGGCCCCGGCTCCATCCTTTCCCTTCTCGGGATGGAGCCGGGTTAATCCTTAAAGTTATTGCAAACGAGGAAGGAGGCCGCGCCGACAACACAAGATTTACAAAAGATGGCCTTTTCATTCGCACGACTTGAACGGGAAGAACCTGGGCAGCCTCCCTATTTTTCATCGCGTCAACATGGCGTATGATTCTCCATTTCATATTCGTTTATTAATTAAGGAGAACCAAAAACATGGGGATGAGGAGCGTTCTCGTCATCGCAGCATTTGCTCTGGCCACTGCCGGAGCAGCCACAGCACAAGGCAATCCGCCGCAACAACAACCCAGCCAGCAACCGCCAGCACAGCAGCCCAATCGCACTGAACAACCAAATCGTGCTGAGCAACCCAGCCGCGAGCAGCAAAGACCGTCAGCTTCCCAGATGACTGTACCTGAGGCGCAAAGGCCTCCACAGCAACAGCGGGAGCGCGCACGCCCAGGAGAGCAAGGTGAAGGCCAGCCACATCGCGGGCCGGCGCCGGAAGAAAAAACTTCTGTCACGCACCACACAGCGCGCATCGGCGGACAGCAGATTAATTACACGGCCACCGCCGCCACCTACGTGATCCGCGCAGATGACGGTTCACCCAAGGCCACTATGTTTTACGTGGCATATACAAAAGATGGCGCGGATGAATCCAAGCGCCCAGTCTCATTTGTCTATAACGGCGGTCCGGGATCAGCTTCACTCTTCACGCACATGGGCATGGGGCCAAAACGGGTAGTGCTCACGGCTGATGGCCACGGCATGCCCGCGCCTTATTCCATTGTGGACAACGAAGATTCATTCCTCGATGCCACAGACCTGGTTTTTATTGATGCCATTTCCACTGGTTATAGCAGGCCCGCTCCCGGAGAGAATCCAACGCAGTTCCACGGCATTATTGAGGATGCAAACTGGTTTGCAGATTTCATCTATCAATACATCACGCGCAATGAGCGCTGGCTCTCACCTAAATTCCTGATAGGTGAAAGCTATGGCACCACCCGCTCTGCTGAGCTCTCCGGCGTGCTGCAGGAGCGCCATGAAATTTATTTGAATGGGATCGTGCTGGTCTCTACCGTGGCCTTTGCCAACTGGGGCGCTGACGATCGCGCCGAGTTCTATTTGCCTACTTACGTCACCACCGCGTGGTATCACCACCTGCTCCAGCCCGATCTGCAAAATCTCACGGTCGAGCAGGTAGCGGAGAAAGCCCGCCTATTTGCGCATGGCGATTACGCTGCCGCGCTGGCAAAAGGCGATACGCTGACCGCGGAAGAACATAAAAAGATCGTAGACGAAATTGCGCACTACACTGCGCTTTCTCCGAAATATATAGAAGAGTCAAATCTGCGGGTGAGCCCATTCCGCTGGTTCCGCGAACTGGAGCGCGACAAGCGCCTCACCGTCGGCCGCCTGGATTCGCGCTTTACCGGCATGGAGCAGGACGCAGCGGGCGAGCGCCCTGACTACGATCCGAGCGAAGCTTCCTATGAAGGCGCATTCGTGGCTACGTTCCATGATTATGTTCGCCGCGAGCTGAAGTGGGACAGCGATATGTATTACACCGTGACCGCGAATGTGCGTCCGTGGGACCAAACCGGAAACACTGAGGTCGCGGAGGTGCTGCGCGCTGCCATGACGCAGCAGACTTACCTGAAAGTACTGGTGGTCTGCGGATATTACGATGTGGCCACGCCGTTCAACGGCATTGAGGAAACAGTCTCGCACATGCACCTGGAGCCTTCCGTGCGCAAAAACATCAGCTTTGCCTATTACGAAGGCGGGCACATGATGTATATCGATGAAAAACAACACAACAAGCTGCACAAAGACATAGACGAGTTCATCAACTCAAACTACAAGCACTAACGAGTGTGGGATCTAGCCTGCGCCGCACGGCACACTCGTCATCCGAAAGGTGAAAGTGAGTCTGCATTGGTAAGCCCGTTCACGCCAAAAAGCGGCATGAACGGGCACCCTAACACGCGTGCTCGTCAATGCCCTCCTCGCATTGGATACATATATAAGGTGGCGCCACTTGACGTTATTTCCCGTAAGTAATTTGCATCTCGTCCGGTACCCTGATAATCTAACTAACCGGTTAATTAATTCGATCTTGCAGTAATAAACGGGCAGGCAAGCGCGAACAAATCATGAAAGCGTCAGCAATCCCCGGACTTACAAACAGTGAACCTGCAACCTATGTCCATTGCATCTAAACTTCGATATTGCAGCAAGAAGGGAATAATGAAGGCAAAAGCTGTCTGGCCAATTCTGGTCTTTTTTCTTACGGCCTTAGCGGCAGAAGCTCAGATACCCTCACTAGTACCGGCGGCACCGGCGCCCTCTCCAACTGAGTCGCAATCAACACCGCTGACCCTGAGCCAAACGCCCTCTACGAACGTATTCACCGGCAGCGGCTCGGTGGACAAGCTGGTTCCCGGCACAATCTCGCTTTCACTGCTGGATGCAATGGATCGCGGGCTGAAGCACAACCTGGGATTGTTGCTCTCACAGCAGCAAAGCGATCAGGCGCGGGCGCAATATCGCAGGCAATTGAGCCTGCTGTTGCCAAATGTTTCGGGCAACGTAAGTGAATCTTTGAACCAGATCAATTTGGCGGCTTTCGGCATCCCGCTGCCGGCGGGACTTACGTCACCTGTGGTGGGGCCGTTTGGAGTTTTTGATGCCCATGCCAGCATGAGCGAGACGCTGCTGGACTTTAACGCGCTGAACAAGATCCACGCTGCGGCAGAAAATGAGAAGGTGGCAAAATTTACCATTCTTGATGCGCGCGAACTTGTGGTGCTGGTGGTGGGGAATGAATATCTGCTTACCCTAGCCGATGGAGCACGGCTGGACACAGCGAAGGCGCAACTGACGACAGCGCAAACCATCTTTCAGCAAACCAGTGACCTGAAAAAGGCGGGCGTCTCCGCGGGAATTGACGTGCTGCGCGCGCAAGTACAGATGCAGACGCAGCAACAACGCGTGCTGGCGGCACAAGACCAGTTTGAACGCCAGAAAATGCAATTGGCCCGGACTATTGGCTTGCCGGTTTCACAACAGTACCAACTCACAGATACCGTTCCTTACGCGCCGCTGCAAACGATGGACCTGGACCAAGCCCTGGCGCAAGCTTATAAACAACGTCCGGAGTATCTGGCGGCTGAGTCGCGCACTCGCGCTGCGGAGTTGGCGGTGAAGGCGGCAAGAGGCGAGGCGCTGCCGACCATCGAGGTAAATGGACAAACCGGAGTAATTGGCCCGACGCCGGGAAACTCAGAAGCAACTTACAATCTTTCCGCCGGAGTGCATGTTCCAATTTTTCAGGGTGGGAAGGTGAAAGCAGACGTGGCCCAGGCAGACGCGCAGTTGCGCCAGAGCAGGATGCAATTGGAAGACCTGCACAGCCGGGTGGAGTTTGAAGTGCGCTCCGCGCTGCTGGACGTGAAGACCTCTGATGATCAGGTGCAGGTGGCGCGGCAGCAGATTGATTTGGCAGCAGAACAACTGAAGGAAGCGCGCGATCGCTATGCCGCAGGCGTTTCTGGAAGCCTTGAGGTAGTGCAGGCGCAGGAGGCCGTGGCCTCAGCCAATGACAACAACATACAAGCTTTGTACCTGAACAACGTGGCCAAGCTCTCACTGGTGCGGGCGCTAGGTGAAGCAGAGCAACGCACGCGAGCTTTCTTGGGAGGAAAATAAGGTGCCTGAACCGGTAAAAATATCGCCACAGTATGACGAAGAAGAAGATGTAAAGCAGCCGGAGCGGACTGATCACGATCGGGCTGATAATGACCGGCAGCCCAGCCAGGAAAGCCGCGGCGCCAAGCGCAAGTTAGGCTATTTTCGCGCTCATCCGCACGCTAAATGGGTGATATTGGCAGTGGTGGTGGTGCTGATAGTTGCAGGCATTTTTGTATGGCAATACTACTCTGTTCGCGAATCCACGGATGACGCGCAGATTGACGGGCATATTGATCCCATCAGCTCTCGCGTGATGGGCACCGTAATCAACGTGCTGCATGACGATAACGAAGTAGTGCAGGCCGGCGATTTGCTGGTGGAGCTTGATCCGAAAGATTATCAAGTTGCGGTGGATCGCGCGCGCGCTGACCTGGCGAACGCTGAAGCCAATGCTGTTGCGGCCAAGGTTGGGGTTCCGCTCACGAAGGCCACCAGTTCAAGCCAGCTTACGGCCGCAGATGCCGCAGTGAAAGCAGCACAGCGCGATGTTGAATCGGCACAGGCGCGGCAGAATGAAGCGCAAGCCAATTACGCCAAGGTGTCGGATGATCTGAAGCGCATGGAGTTGTTGATCGCGAAAGATGAAGTTTCACGCCAGCAATATGACGCCACTGTAGCCGCGGACAAAGCAGCGAAAGCGAACGTTGACGGAGCTACGGCAGGCATCGCCGCAGCAGAGAGCAAAGCCGCACAGGCACAGGCCCAGGCGGAAGCTGCGCGCACCGTTCCAGAACAACTTAAAGTAACGCAGGCGCGTGCGGGAGCGGCGTCAGCGGAAGTGCAACGGGCGATCTCCGCGCTGGCACAGGCTGAGTTGAACCTGAAATACACCAAAATCTACGCGCCTGTCACCGGCGTGCTGAGCAAGCGCAGCGTTGAGCCAGGACAGGTATTGCAAGCAGGCCAGCCGCTGTTCTCCATTGTGAACCTTGACGATATCTGGACCACTGCCAACTTCAAAGAAACGCAGCTCGAAAATATGAAGGTAGGGCAGAAGGCCAAGATCAAGGTGGATGCCTATGGAAAAGATTTTGACGGCGTTGTGGAGTCAATCGGTGCCGCCACCGGAGCCCGGTTCAGCCTTCTACCGCCGGAGAATGCGACAGGCAACTATGTGAAAGTTGTACAGCGCATTCCGGTTCGGATCCGCTTTGCGAAGGGCGAAGATCCTAACCATCAACTGCGACCAGGCATGTCCGTTGAGCCAACTGTATACACCAATAGCAAATAAACGCCGCGATTGCCGGCTTCCATTTTGATCGTCGTGAATTACACGCCAGAGTTCGTATCTGACATGAGGCGGATGTGAGTTCCCGTAGCACAACCATATCGATGACCGACCGGCTCACGGGTGAAATTAACCCGTGGATCGTCGCCATTTCCGTGATGCTGGGAACTTTCATGGAAGTTCTCGACACCACGGTGGTGAACGTGTCGCTGCAGCACATCGCGGGCAGCTTATCGGTAACTCCGGAAGAAGCCACCTGGGTCCTGACGTCATACCTGGTCTCTAACGCGATTGTTCTTCCGCTCACCGGATGGCTGGCCAACTATTTTGGCCGCCGTAATGTTCTGTTAGCATCGGTCGGCGGATTTACAGTTTTTTCATTCCTCTGCGGCATCGCGCCGAACCTGCCATTGCTAATCATCTTCCGCGTGTTCCAGGGCGCGACGGGCGGCGGCTTGCAGCCACTCTCACAAGCCATCCTGATGGAAGCTTTCCCGCCGGAGAAGCGCGCAAAAGCGATGGCATTCTGGGCGCTGGGCATCGTGGTTGCGCCAATGCTTGGCCCGGTACTCGGCGGCTGGATCACTGACAGCTATAGCTGGCGCTGGCTTTTCTACATCAACATTCCAGTCGGCATCATGGCTGTGCTCATGGCCTTGATGTTCATTCACGATCCGCCGTACATCAAGCGCGGTGAAGGCGGCATTGATTATTGGGGCATTGGTTACCTGGCGCTCGGTATCGGTGCGCTGCAAATCATGCTC
>DASRDW010000072.1:0-25819 GCA_035652415.1 Candidatus Angelobacter sp.
TAAGCGTGCTCTTTCTGCCAGCGCTCCACCATAAGGTTGAGAAATTCATTTGCCAGACCGTAATGCGCTTCGCCGTGAAGTCCGGTGCGGGCAATGATGGAGCCAAATGTCAGAAGCAAGCGCAGCTTTGCAGGGTCGATGCTGTTCAGAACATTGCGCAGACCGTCAAGCTTGGGGGCCAACGTTTGTTGTAAATCATGGGACGTGGTTTTTTCCAGGCGCTTCGGATCGTTCACCCCGGCGCCGTGCAACACCGCTGTAATCGGTCCAAATCTTGATTCAATGTTTTTGATGGCTGCTTTTACGGCGGATGGCTCTGTGATGTCCGCCATAAAGTAAGCACATGTGATTCCCGCATTTTTTATGCGATTGATATTGTTTTGAAGTTCGCTGTCAATGGACGGATCTGATCTTCCTAACAAAGCCAGCTGGCAGCCTAAAGTGCGGGCGAGATGAAGAGCGCTCTCTGCTGCAATCCCTTTTCCTCCGCCTGTTACTAACATCAGATCGTCAGAACCAAGTGAGTTGTCCTGAACATCATTTCCCGGCCACAGTAATTTAAGGCATGGCTCGCGACGGATTCCCGCACTGTCATAATGAGTTTCAACAAAACCTATATTGGCTCTAGCTTCTGCTGCCGCCCACTTTGCAATCTCAGGGTGTTCGATTGGTGCATTAACAACGGCGACTTTGAGATTGGGATTTTCCAGATACAGTGTGCGGGCAAGCGCTGCCGCGCCTCCTCCGTGCTGTACGAATACAACCTGCGGCATGTGTTGCTTGAGGGCGGTTTGCACTGATTGCAGCAAAAATTCAGCGGTTCTCTCATTCAGCTCTGGCGGAACACAGCAAACGAGTCCTTTGCCGGAAACTGATTTGAATTCTTCATGAAGCTGGGATGTGAGGGTACTTTCTTCGATTGCCACAACGTCCCATTGTCCCGGTGAATGGCCGCTCTTATGGCGCAATGGTTTTTCTTGTAATTCAACTCCCAGAACCCTAACCCATGAATCAACGCCAGCGGGATATTGTTCAGAAGAACCTGGAAGAGCTTGCGAGCGTAGGGCCTCAAGGGCATTTGCAGCTTCAGCAATTGTGGAGTTTGTATACTCCGCAGGAGCAACAGGGCTAGGAAGCGATAACAAGCTGGCGGCTTCCAGCATGATCTGCGAAATGGTGATTGAGTTCAGATGCAGATCTGTCAGGAACCTCTGCGCAGGCTTAATGGCCGTTACAGGCAATTGTGTTCGCCGGACAACCAAGCCCATCAATGTATGGAGCGCTGATTTTTCTTCGCCAGCTTCCGGCGCCAAAACAGCAGGTGCGCGGGCAGCGATGGCGATATGCGGCTTGGCTGGAGCAGACACCGGCGCTGTTTCGCAGGGGTTTGCCAGAAATGAATGTCTCTTCTTTATATCGATAGGCCGTCCAAACCGTTTTTCAAAAAGCGGGTTTAGACGGACTGGAGCGCCAAGAACGAATGCAGCGCCCAGCGCCGAAAAAAGCCCTCGCAGTGATTCGCTGGCGGAATCCAGGGAGATTACCGGCTTGTTCGTGTATTCACTTGTAATGCTGGACAGCACGGTTCCCGGCCCGACTTCAATAAAGAGATCTGCGTCTGCAGAAGCAATCTCGAACGCGTCCTCAAATAGCACCGGTTGAGTGATTTGTTCACTTAGAAGTGTTTGAAGATCGGTTTTTCGATGAAGAACCGCGCCGGTGACAGTGGAAACCACTTGGCCCTGCAAGCTGCTGAAGGTGCACGCTGCAAGATGCTGTGAAAATGCGCTGGCTGCTTCAGCAACCAGGGGAGAGTGGAATGCATGTGAAACCGGAAGCACCGTGGCAGTGACGCCATCCAAATTCAGGCGTTGAGTGAAGCGGTGCACGGCAGCGGCGGCTCCGGAGACAACCGTCTGCTGCGGCGCGTTGCGGGCAGCTACTACCAAGCCATCGCCGTTTAATCTCTTAAGCACCTCAGAATAGCTGGCACGAATGGATGCCATGGCGCCGTTAGGATCGCCGGCCTCAGCCATTGCGTGGCCGCGTGCGCGCACCATGCTGAGCAAGTCGTCTTCTTTGCAAGCGCCCGCCCAATATAAAGCGGTGATTTCTCCCAAACTGTGTCCAACCGCGACTGATGCCTGCACATTAAATAACTCAAGTATCTGCAATCCAGCGAGAGAAGCTGCCACAATGCAAGGCTGAGCAACTTCAGTGTTGGTGCTCTGTTGCTGTGGCAGCCTGGCGCGTACGTATAGGCTGCCCAGCGCAGGGAAGCGGCGCGACCAGATTCCTCCATTTATATAGACTGGCGATGCTTGTCCGGGAAAAAGAAAGCCGATGCGCGGAGTTTTGGCGGCTGCAGCAAAAAAAGTTCCCTGGTCTACATCCACCGTCTGCACAGGCTGGGTCGCACAAGCGATCAATTTTTTAACGGCTTGAGCCAACTCGTCTGGAGACGACGCAATGCATGCGGCGCGCAGAGCATTATCGGCGGAGTGCTCAGCCGCCTGTCTTGCCAGGAAGATAGATAAGTCCGCAAGCTCAGAGTATGAAATTTCTTCAGCCAGGCAGAGAATTTCTTCAAGCTGGCCCGAAAGCTCTTTAGCGCTGCTCGCAGCAAAAACAAATAGCTCACAGTCCTGAGCAGCAGCAATCTGGGCTTGTTCCATTGAGGTAAAACTTCTACGCCGCAATGTGTCAGTTGCTTCAAGAGTTACATGCACATTGATTCCGCCAAATCCAAAGCCGCTTACTCCGGCCCGAACAGGAGAGCCTGCGGGCCAGACCTCAGCTTCACGCAGCATCCGGAGCGCATTACCCGCTGTGAGTTCAGAGTGAGGCTGATCGCACCCGGTGGTTGGCGGCAAAACCTTCGCGTGGATAGCCATTGCGGCCTTGATCAACCCAGCAACTCCAGCAGCAGCTTTTGTGTGCCCGATGTTGGCCTTGATTGATCCGACGACCGCACGATTGTTCTGCGCAGAGGCTTCGCGCCGCACGTGAGACAAAGCTTGCAACTCGGTTGCGTCGCCAATTGCAGTTCCGGTTCCGTGCCCTTCAAAATAGGCAACAGAATCAATGCCGTATCCAGACCGTTCATAGGCACGGCGCAGGGCGAGTCGCTGCCCGCTGACTTCAGGACGAGTAAGGCCGCCCTGACCATCAGAAGAAATTCCCCAGCCGCGAATCAGCGCGTAAGGTGTGTGCTGCTGTGCCAACGCATCTTCATGGCGCATCAGCACAACTATGCCGCAGCCTTCGCCGGGCCAAAAGCCTGAAGAGTGGGCGTCAAAGACCCGCATCTTCTCTGTAGCAAGCGCGCCCAGGCGGGAGAATCCAGCAAGCTCAAATGGATCCAGGCTTAGGTCGACTCCGCCGGCAATAGCGATATCCGCATCACCGCTCTTGAGAGCAGAGCAAGCAGTGGCGATGGCGAGCAAGCTTGATGCGCAAGCCCCGTCCACCGTGTAACCGCCGCCTCCAAAATCAAAGTAGTTACAGATGCGTCCTGCAATTGTGTTGGAAAGCCCGCCGGCAAGCGATTCTTCATTGGTTGCCGGGAAAGGAGCTTTGTAACGCGCTTCGATTTGTGTAATCAACCCCTCTATTTCACTCGGCGGAATAAACCCACGTTCTTTGAGCACAGCGTCAAGCACTCGGCGCACATAAGGCCAGCGCAGGCGCAAGAGGTTGGCGCGAGAGAACTCGCCGGTAAGCGAATTGCCTACATAGACGGCCGTTCGCTCGCGCTGATCAGTGGAAGCATCAAGAAGTTTTGCGTCAGCCAGCGCTTGCTCAGCAACGTCCAAGGCGAGCCAATGGCTCAAATCGGTGGAGAGAAAAGCGTCGTGCGAAATATGAAAACGGGAGCAGTCAAATTCATAGTCGTCCAGCACTGCTGCCATGATTGGAGCAATGCGGTCTTCGCTCTGAGCATCCGCAGAATAATCGGCCAGATTCAGCCGAACACGCGGCAGGTGGCGGAATGACCGCCGCTGCGCAAGCACATTCTCCCAGAGCTGCCGGGGAGAGCGCGCTTCAGCGTAGCGGCAGGCAATTCCAACAATGGCAATCGCATCCATAGTGTTAAGAAGTTGCGCGAACAACAGCAGGGACTTCCGCGGGAATCATTCGTGGAACAGAACTGTGTTTCCGCAGAGCAGTGAGGAGAGATGCTGCGCTAGCAGAAATATCCGGCGGTCCGGTTTGAAAGAAAAAAAATACAACCCACAAGCAGGTAGCGATTCTAGTAAGGCTGCGCTGCAACCAAAGAGGTAGGGCTGTTGGTTTAATGTAAATCGCCTTGCTCCAAAGTTTTTGCGGAAGAGAGCAGTGCTTCTTGCAGTAGCTTGCGCCAATCCTGATAGGGACAGGAGGAGTGCAAGTCTATTTTATTGAATGTTTCATCGCACAAGGCTGCTGCCTGCTCCGTGGACATATCGCACAAAATGCTGCATGCGATTTTGGTATGTTTGGTTAAATTTCCAGCAAGCTGGCGGGCCTTGGCCGCGAAAGCTGCGCCTTGCGCCAAAGCTGCTTTGTGGACCCCAGCTTCCTCGCGCAATTGAGCAATTGCACCTTCAGCTAATCCGCCGGCATAAGCGCAGGCCAATCCAACACCGCTCCATGCATCGCCGTGGTAGATAGGATGAAAGCGTGCAATGGTCGCGGAGATGTTGCCCACGCTTGCGCCCTTGATGAACCACAGACTGCGTCCCAATCCCTGGAAGAAAACGTGGCGCGCATCTTCAGAAAGCCTGGCGGCAAAAATCCTGGGCGCACGGATTTCTGGTCCTGTGCGCTCTTTCCAGTGAAAATATCCTTCATGGAAACCGTAACCATCAAGCACAAGCCAACGCAGAACCGGATGGAATTTCTTGATGACAGCTTCCATGCGGCGACGTAGCCAGGGAAGTCTTGCATAAGCCCAGCCTGCTCCGACGTGCAGCATAAAAATGTGCTGCTTGCCCATGTCTTTCATAAAACGGCGAAGGGAGTTGTACCTGAGAAAAATCGTGTCCTGGAGCGCCAGTGCCATGGCAGCGCCTTCATAGGCAAAACCACAATGCTCAGGTTCAATTCGACTCAAACACTCTGCCAGCACGCTTTGATCGCGATATTGAAGAGCGGTGTGATATCCCTGAAGAAACATCCTCGCAACATTTTCCAGACGATGCTGGATTTCCGGATCTGTGCAGGTGAATCCGCGCTGGGAGAACTCGACTTCTTGTGTGTCGATTTTCAAGAAATTTTGCAGCGAGGCGAACATAAAAAGATTAAGAGATGAAAAGTTCAACCCACATGCCGTTTCAGCGGCAGATAACTTTCAATGGGTTTCAGGCAGGAGATATCCACGTCCACGGAAAAGCTGCGGCCAATGGAGTCAACGCTGATAACTACGCGTGTGTTGTTCTGACCGCGCAACAAAGTTCCCTGCACTCCGCTGAGAACTCCGGAAATGATCATCACTCGCTGGCCAACAGCAAACGTGGGATGCGGTGCAGCATTGCCGAGGCTGATGCCTTTCCTGATGCAGTCAATCTCCTCTATCGAGACCACTGAAGGCGAATGTTTACTGCCCACGAGGCTAACCACATTGGGCAAAGTAAGCACGCGATTGCGTTCAAGAAATGGCAAGTGCACAAACACGTATCCGGGGAACAGCGGCATTTCCAGCATTACGCGCCGGTCCTTCCACTGCCGCAGTGAACGATAAGTAGGAAGGAAATGTTCAATTTCATAACTGGCCAGGCGTTGTGCGGTCCGTTTTTCCTGGTTGGCGCGCACAAAGAGCACGAACCAATGTGGACAATGAGAGTCAAGCAAAAAAGAACTATGCGCCAAGGGGAGACTCTTTTTTCAGGGAAACTAATCCAACTTTTGGGGAAACTACGCTAACGATTGGCGCGGGTACAGCTTCGCCCTATCACTTACAGTGATTTTTTCCAAAATGCCACTCAGGAAGAGTGAAGCGGCCCAGTTCGACCAGGTAATTGGGAACCTGGTCCCGTCGACCAAAGAAGCGGTGACTGGCTCTGCGCGAGCCATCTCAAGTCTTTCAGATTTTTTGAAGGACGGATCCGAATAGCTTGAGAAAGACAAAATACCCCGCTGCAAAGTGTGTTGGCAAGACAAAATTCAGGGACGAATGAAATTTTATTGCCGGATTTTCCCAAAATGAAAACCTGTGAGAAGGCTCAGCGCAATATTAGGCAGGGGAGCTCGGATCTTGATTCGAAATGTACGAAACTTACCAGAGCAAAATTCCTTAAATCCTGAAATCATAGGCGCCGGTTTTATTACCAGCGCCTATACGTTTCCTGATTCACTGCGGGCTGACCGGCGTATTAACAACCGAAAGGCAAGCTCTTACCGCAGCCTGTCCGGTCGGCTGGGAAGTGGCAGTGGTGTTCGTCTTTGCTGTTCCCGGATTGATGAGTGGGGAAGTGAGAGTATTGCAACTGCTCGGGATCACCGGATGCGAGGCATTGTGCACCGGTTTGGGATAAAACCCTCCGCCTGATGGGAATGTTGTAGAGGAAGGATATCCGCCGGGAGCAGCGGCGCTCCAGGTTGAATTTGTTGACGTGAGGGTAATAGAGGGCGCGCCCTGGTGCGCAACATAATTCGCGGAATTGGTTACGCTGGTCCCTGCTTTCACCAGGATCACATCAGCGTTCACGGTGATGCTGGAATCAAAAGTATTGTCCGAGCGCACCGTAACAGACCCACTGGAAGAAGTCGCGTCTGGCTGGGGCAGCGTGGTGGTGGGAATGGCTCCAGCGGAATTGTTAAGGGTGACATAAACGTCTACGGATTGGCCGCTGTAAGTTACGCTATTGGCGCTCTTCATGAAAAGCGCAGTCACCTCTACCGGGCTGGAACCTCCGGTAGCCGGTATGTCTTTCGTGCGATGCATAATGGTATCTGTATTGCCAAGCGACGACTGAATTGGGAAGCTCTGCAAAGATACCTTCCCCAAGCCAATGCTGGTCAAATCAACAGATGCACCTGAGCCGGTCTGGAACAGGTCATAGCCAGCGGAGATTTGCGCTGAGGCCGGCACAAAGCAAATTACCAGCAGTGCCATCACAGCCAGCAGGGGAAGCATCGACTTCGTGTGTTTGTGTTCAGGAAACTGTTGCATAAAAAATCACGCTCCTTGTCAGGCTTATTAAAACCGGATCGGCGGATTGCATCTTCTCCGCAATTGCGAAAAACACAGCAAGTAGACATAAGAATGAGTGCTCGCATGGCAGCGGAAGTCCAGACGGCATTGATGATTTGACGAAAATGAGTTTTGAGAAATTTTTAATGAGGAAGCAGCGATTCAGGAGGGATTGCAACTACATCTCGAAGTACGTTGTCACTTTTATTGACGACCACAGGAACTCCCATGCTTTCAACCGCGTGCAACAACTCCGGGTCAAACCATGCAAAGGGCTCAATCTCCTGAAAAGCAAATAACATGTAAGAGCCGGGGCGCACGCCCTTGAGCGAAAAGGTGCCGTGCTCGCTGGTGTTGGTGACTCGATAAAACTGGTGGAAAGCCCGCAATTCGGGTGCAGCAGGCACCAAGACCACGGTGGCACGGCAAGGCTGATTATTAAACGTGGCAGTGCCGGAAATTTGAGCGCCATTGCCGGCCAGTACAATCCGCAATTCCCCTCGCGTGCTCTCATTGGCAACCAATTCTCCGGCTGGAACCTCATTGCCGGCAAAGCTTTCAGTTTTCACCCACAAGTCTTCCGGCAGTGAATCAAGCATAACTCGCCATAAACCTGGGGTAACGCCTTGCAGTCGAATGCTTCCGTCGCTGGCCACCCTACTCCAGGGCTGCGGGCCAAGCGCCAAGCCTTCTGAAGGCAGCAATCGCACGATGAGGTTGGACAGGCTTCCGCGCGGTGCGCCTTCCACTTCAACCACGCCGGGAATATCAAAGGCAGGCGCTAATGGAACGGAGACTTGCTGTTGCGCTGTTGCAGCGCTTACCTCTAGCGGAACGCGGCCTCCAAAAGGACGGTTGGAGAAGAGTTGTGAAGCCACAACTAAATAGGAGCCGGGCGAGACGCCGCGAATTTCAAATTTTCCTGTGTTGATGTCCACAGCGCCTGACATGCGATCAATATAAGAAGCAACTCCGTTCTCATTATGGGCGAGCACAACCTGAATCTGACTGGATGAAAATTTATCCATCGGGCTTACCAACCGTCCACGAACGGTAATGGCCCGAACTTTGTGAAGCTGAAAATTCATGTCTGTCAGTTCAGCGCCTTCGGTGAGCGATACTGGCGAGGCCGAGTCCACATCTGGAACGCCCGGATAATAAAGAGGGGAAAATGGGTCCTGGACTTCCGGAATCAGCGCTCCGGTTTCCATCGGTCTGGATATCGGCCCGTTCGGCAATGATGCCAAGAGTAAATAGCGGTTAGCGGGCAATCCAAAAACGCGGTACTCGCCACGATCATTTGAAGTAGCGCCAGCAACGGAGATTAATTGTTGATAGCCGTTTGTATAACTAAAACGCAAGACCTGAATTCCAACTCCTTGTATCGGTTCGCCATCTTCATCCACTACGCGACCGGCAATTGCGCCCAGCGGCACAACCTGGAATCGAACGTCATGAAGTTGCTGCCCCGATGCCAGAGCGAACACAGAGCCTTCTCCAGCAGGCGAAAGAGCGCCATAGATCTGCCGCGCAAATCCGTTTCGCTCCACCCACAAACGATAGGTTCCGGGAGCAAGCTGCAGGCTGAAGTGGCCCGACGTATCTGTATCTGAGCTGATTGGCGATGCCAGCTGGCCTGCCGCGGAGCCGCTCTTAACGTAAATCACGTGAGCGCCTTTTACAGGTGCGCCAGTGAGCTTGTTACTGACGGTTCCATCCACACTAGCCAATGATGAGGTTTGCCCTTGCGCAAAAGATACTGCAAGGACACACACGTACAGAACGAGAAGATTGCGATTAGATAACTTCATCCCTTGGCACAAAACCATAGCAACCTTCTTCTGTATCAAAGGGCGCAATGTGAAGTCTTATCCGGGATTGCTAAAAGGTAACGGCGTGAAGCGCATCAATCTGTGGTTTGAGAACATTGTCTGCGCCGCTCTCGATTAAAACGAAATGATTGCTGCAAAAACCGATTTGGAATTGTGGTTGATGTCTGCAGTATTCTTTAAGGCAGGCGAGACCGCCCGAAGTAGCGAATCGAATGCCAGAGTTACCGGACATTGTCGTTTACATTGAAGCGCTGGAGCAACGGATACTGGGCCATGTGTTGGAGCAAATCCAGGCGCCGGGGCCGTCTTTATTGCGCACAGCCAGTCCGCCGCTTGAATCGGCGAACGGCCACAAAGTAACTAGCCTGCGCCGCGTCGGGAAGCGCATCGCAATCGGACTTGATAATGATTTGTGGCTAGTACTGCATCTGATGATCGCCGGCCGGCTGCATTGGAGTGAGCGACGCGTTGTTCCCGACGGCAGGCGCACGCTGGCTGCATTCCATTTTGATTCCGGCACGCTTACCCTGACCGAAGCAGGCTCACGGAAACGCGCGTCACTCTATCTTCTTGCCGGAGAATCAGAACTGGCCAAGCAGGACCCTGGCGGGATTGATGTGTTCTCAGCCACCCTGGAGCAGTTCAGTACCACCCTCACATCTGCCAACCACACGCTCAAGCGGGCGCTCACCGATCCAAGATTGTTCAGCGGGATTGGAAACGCCTATTCGGATGAGATCCTTTTTCATGCGCAACTGTCGCCGATATTACTGACCCAACGCCTTGACGCGGAGCAAATCAGCTGTCTTTATAAGGCCACGCGGCAAACGCTTACAGAGTGGGCCCAGAATCTGCAGACGGAATCGGGCGGCAAGTTTCCTAAGAAGGTAACAGCCTTCCGTGAAGATATGGCCGTGCACGGCAGGTATGGAAAACCTTGTCCGCGATGTGGCGAAAAAATCCAGCGTATTCGCTATGCGTCGAATGAAACCAATTATTGTGCCCGATGCCAAACTGGTGGAAAACTGCTTGCCGATCGCGCGCTCAGCCGCCTGTTACGTGAAGATTGGCCGCGTTCTCTGGAAGAGATGGAAGACCGCTGGCTCTCTAATCGAAGTGAGTGATTTTAAGACCCCAGACTGCCTCCCTTGTCCAGAAAAGCCATAAGCCAATTAGCCTAATAGAATTAAGCATAGATCTGGATTCCGCCGGGAGAATCCAGGAATTATGCGGGGTCTTACTTTAATTTGTTAATCATTGATAAGCTTGTTTGGCAGCCAAACACCTTGATTTTCATAAGCAAACGCAGTTTAGCAATGCGGCAAAAAGTGTAAGATTTTGCCCAAAGACAAAAGCGCGAGGATGCCGGAAGAAGAAATCCCAATTCGGGAAATACTGGATCGTTGCTTAGGCTCACCGGAAGATCAAGGGCTGTGGCAGAAGTTTGTTCGCCGGACGCAGCCGTTGATTGCGAATGTAATCATCAATACGCTACGCAGGTGGCGAGAACCCGCGCCTAACCTTGTTGACGATCTAATTCAAGAGACATATCTCAAGTTATTTGCGAATGACAGGAAGGCCTTGCGCGGCATCAGGAATGAGCATGAGAACGCGATCTTCGGCTATCTCAAAGTGACGGCTTCCAATACAACGATTGATCATTTTCGCCAGCCAAAAAACAACATACCGGAGATGGAACTTACTGATCCGATCATTCCGCCTTTGCCGGATGGATTCGACCGGATTCGATTCGCCCAGTTAAAGGACAAGATCGAGGAGTGCCTGAAAAAATTTTCTTCGCGGGACCAGACGATCTTCTGGCTCTACTACGAACAGGGGTATACGGCGAAGGAAATCTCGCTTTTGCCACACGTGGGGTTGAGCGTAAAAGGCGTGGAAAGCACTTTGCAACGCCTGGTGAAGTTCATCAGAGACGGGTTCCCTGGTCTGGCGAGCGCGGCAGGAGAAGAGGAAAGTTGAGTCTTATCTTCCATTTGCGAGAGAAAAAAGGTTTTAGCCTGAACTATACGTCTTTGGGATTGAAGGGGCAGCGAAGGTGACTAAAAAAGGCAATCAATCCGAGCAAGCCGGTTATGTGCGTGCCAGAGGACATTTATTGTCGCGGCGCGCAGACCAAGGCTTGAAGCGATTGACACCCCGGCGCCTGCCCCTTGTCCTATTTCAACATCTTGAGGTGGGTCAATGAACCCAACTCCCCATCATCCTGATGACGAGTTGTTGCAGGAGATTGCTGCAGGCATTGCATCCCCGGAACTGGCGGAAAAAACGATGCAGCACGTGGCCCGATGCAGCATCTGCGGACCGGTTCTGAAAAGGTATATGCACGAGTTTTCGGGGGAAGAATCACCTGACAACGCGCGCATCCTTGCGCAACTGCAAAGCTCAAAACCAGCAGGGCAGCGCAGGTTGGTGAAGAAACTGTTCGGTCGTCCTGGGGGAGCGCTATGGATGAAGATTGTTCCGGCTTTTGCCGTGTTAGCAGTGGCAATCCTGGCTATTGTCGTAGGACCATCTCTGATGGCCAAATTTGAACTCAGCAAAGCGAAGAATAATGTAGCTACCGCATTTGCCACCCGACGCACAACGGCGATGAAATTGACGTCAGTCCCGTATTCTCAGTACAACCCATTTTCCACTCAACTGGGCGGAAGCGACGGGCGTGGACTCGCTGAAACTCCGCCAGAAATAGACGATGCCATCAGTGCGGCCAAAAAGAATTTAAAGAACAATAAGTCAAACCCACAATGGCTGCAGGTCCAGGGCCGAGCCCTGTTGTGGGTCGCTACCCCTGCCAATCTGGAAAAAGCGGAGAAGGATTTTGAAAATGCGAGGGCTAAGGGTTTAGATACTCCGAGCCTGGAGATCGATCTGGCAGCAAGCTACTATGAGCACGACATTAGATCTGAACATCCTAACCTGCAGCGAACCTTGAACTTATTGAGCGAAGTTCTAAGCCGGCCGAAATTGGATGACGAAGATCGTGCCAGTGCTCTCTACAATATGGCCATCGCGCTTGAAAAAAGCGAACAATGGGACAGGGCAGCGAGCGTCTGGAAGGACTATCTCAAGGTGGATTCCTCCAGTGGCTGGGCTACAGAAGCACGAAAGCATTTGAAAGACGCGCAGGACAAATCTGCAGAGAAGAAGCACCAGAGTTACGCTGATCCGTCTTTTTTTTTGCAACAACTGGACCAGGGTGGCCTGAAACCTGAAGATCCAGAACAGTACCAGCAGAAGGCATTGAGCTTATGGCTGACGGCTGCTTTGAAGGACAAAGGAAGTCAGGAATATAGAGCTCTCCGTGGCCTGGCGCAAGTCTTTGCCGAACATGAGCATCAAGATCTCTGGTGGACAGATTTTTTAGCAGGAGCGAAGACAAGTGACCTGACTGCAGTGCAGGAATTAAGCGATGCAGCGCAAAGCAACCAGCAAGGAAAATATGACCAGGCCGTGACGCGATCGCGTACTGCAGCAACCACTTTCAAAAGCACCAGAAATGTTCCTGGTGAATTGATGGCGCGACTTCAGGAAACGTATGCTTGGAGGAGCCTGCTGCAGGGCGATAGCTGCCTGGCCAGAGCAGATCCGCTTTGGGAAGAATCGTCACGGACACACTATGAATGGTTGAAGGCCCAACTGGCGCTTGAAAAAGCGCAATGTCACAATTTCCACGGTGATCTTGGAGAATCTGACAGTGATTCACAGGTTAGTTTTCAAATTGCACAACAATCTCACCTCCCGGTACTGGAGATGCGCATCCTCGGTATATCCGCAAGCATGCACAGCCAGCAGGGCCATTGCGATAAGGCGGTGGAACAGGCAACACAGGGACTTGATCGTTACTGGGAAGGCGAATATCCTGGCGAGCGATTAGATCAGTTTTATGCGGTGCTCTGGCAATGCGCACAACAATCAGGCTCTTTGTATATTGCTGAATCTACACTTCTACATACTTTGGAACTCCGCCAAGATCCACAAAAAGGCATTGCAAGAAATCTTATTCGTGAAGGCCTCCTACACCTTCGTCTTAGAAACATGTTTATGGCGCAAAGACGAAATGTACTGGCGGATTCTGAAGATAAAAAAGCGTCAGCGCTACTAGAGAAGATTCCCGAACCCTATGCCAAAGATTATCGGATGATTATTGAAATTGAGCCTGCTGAACTTCAATTGCAGCAGGGGGACGCAAACAGGGCTTTAGCAACACTCGAGCCTGTTGGTGCTCACCTAAACTCAATACAAGACAGCTTCATCTCCGCGAACTACTATCGCTTGCTAGGCAATATCCAATGGGATCTGAAGCAACTGGACGAAGCAGCAAACGCATATCAGAAAGCGATTGCCATTGCGGAGACGTCACTGAAAAGCCTTAAAGGCGCGGGCGACCGGTTGGCTTGGTTGCGTGCCACAGATGAAAGCTATCGCGGGTTGGTGCGTGTCTTAATTGCAAAAAATAAAGCTGATGATGCTCTAAACCAGTGGGAGTGGTACAAGGCTCGACCGTTGTTGCAAGGCCTCCGCTCAGGGAATACTCACATCCCCGGTGCTACCAAGCATGGCAAACTGGCGGTGCAAAAAACTCGGGCGCTGTATTCAGTCACCCCGCGTGTGGTTTATGCAAATTTTAAAGATGGTCTTCAGATATGGATATCCGGTAAACAAGGCAAACGCACTGTCTGGGTGAACGTGCAACAGCGGGAATTTGAACGGGTTGTTCGGAGTTTTACCGAGCATTGTACAACGCCAGATTCCAGTTTGGCCGAGACACAAGATCAAGGCCAGTGGCTCTATGAAAAACTTCTTCGGCCGGTCCTTCCCGACCTGGTGGCCGGACGTTCTACTACGGTCGAGCTGGACCAATCGGCAAACAATCTTGTTCTGGAAGCCTTGCCAGCCCCCTCCGGTGTCTACTTTGGCGAGGAATATCCTGTTGTCTATTCCCTCGGTATGGGGCTGGAGAAGGATCTTCGTCCTACGCGTCCTATTGTGACGTCTATGCCTTTCTTGCTGCTGGATGCTTCCCATGCTCCCCGAGCAGGCTATCTTCCGGGACTGGATGCACAAAGGAGCGAGATTCTACGTCTCTTCCCTCGAGCAAGCCTTGTCGATTCCACAAAGACAGAACTTAATGTCTTGTATACACGCATGGCAATGAGCGAGCTGTTTCTTTACATGGGACACGGGCGATTGGATGGTACAGGAATAAGCCTTGACTACAATGCCGTTCGCTCTCTCCGAGCAAAGGATTTTGCTCCTGACCTCCTCAGACGTATGCAGCTGGCTGTTCTTGCTGCATGTTCCACAGGCAACGATCCCCGAGGCATGTTTGATACAAACAGCCTGGTCCATGCATTTTTGGCGGCTGGAGTGCCGGTTGTAATCGCCAGCCACTGGAACGTAGATTCTGAAACTACGTCAGAGCTGATGATCGCTTTTTATCGACAGCTCCTACAAGGCAAAGAAGTTGCTCGAGCGATGTGCCTGGCGCGCGCAGAAGTGTTAAAGTCCAGGCCACATCCATACTATTGGGCAGCATTCACTGTTATGGGACGAGCTTAGCTGAAACTAGCGGGGGTCATCGTTGTACTAGCTATTACAGGGCCCATGGTTGTAAAGGTTTTCATTGTGTGACGTTTACAGGAGAGGCTTATGAAGCGACGCGATCTGCTGAAGGCATTCAGTGTTTTACCGATAGCGGCAGCACTCAGCGAGTGCCGTGAAAGTCAATATAAGGCCACGCCACCGCCCAAGCATGGTGGCGAAGCAGTACATACGTTGCAGATATTGCTGGAAGGTACATTTGCGGTTGTTCTACGGCAAGATATTAATCGGCTGACGGCATTTGTGCCAAGACCTGATCCGAAGGCTGCAGATCTTGCTCACTATTTTTATTTTAATGACCCGGAACATAATACGGAGCCACGCAAAGCAGATTCCAAGGGTTACCACTTCGAACTGGGAGCCGAAGGCCTGCGCAAATATCCGAACGCTAAGCTGCCCCCTTATATCAATCCCGATTTCAATGATTTTGTTGCTGAAACGCAGAAGTGGAGGCTGCTTGATAGCCTGGTCACAATTAACCTGCCTATACCCCGCAGCATCAACTTTATGGGCCGTCCACTCCACGTTGAGTTTGGTCCGAATGCTCTGAAGCACACGGGACTAATGCCCACTAATCACATACTCGAATATGGCGTTGAGGACGTAGGCAAAATTGGGATGAAATGTGATGATCCTGAAGGTCATTGCGCTAATTTGCCGTTTTGTTCTCCCGGCATCGCACGTTTTTACTTTGGCGTACGTCCAGTGATGAATGGCCTTCAGGAACGGCAGAAACATGCCGTTGCTTTCTTTAATTTCATGCTGGAACGGGCATTCCCAGAGCTGCGTCAGAAATACGAGCTGAAATACATCGAACGAGCGGATGACACGCCTGAGTCATCCCGAGGAGCTTATCCGACGGCCTTCAATAAAGTGAAGCAGTCACCTGTTCTAGTTCCGGAAATCTTGGATTCAGCTTCTCCAAGGCCACGACTAGTACGGGTAGCATCCATGGTTGATTGCCAAGCTGGCGGTATTCTCGTTAAGACGAACAAGGCACCCATTGGATAGATAGTGGCGGCAAACGGGCTGGAGGGAAACGATCTAGCCCGTGTTTTGCCGAAAGTCACCTCTCTTTATTTCTGTTCGGTTGTCGCATTGTCATTTTTTTCACTTCTACGAAACCCCCAAAAACTTTTCTTCTTTCTCAAAGGGAATTCCCGGAACGGCTCGTCTTATGTGACTAGCAACGGTCAATCTCCAAGTTGAGCACCGGGAGCAGTGGACGGATGAGCCTGACAACCCTGCCCCTAGGCAAAGGCCGTTTGCCACACAGCGGCATCGAGCGACCGCTGTCAAAGGAGTAGGACAATGGGTACCGCACCATGCGTGGATTTGCACCAATTCAATGAAAGCTATCTGCAGGGTCTTCGGGCGCAAGACGGCGTTACCGAAGCCCACTTTGTTTCCTATTTTGGCCGGCTGCTGCAAAACAAGCTGCGCCGCCACCTGGCCTGCCCGGAACACATCAAGGACGTGCAGCAAGAGACGCTCTTGCGCGCTTGGGCGGCAGTCCGTGCTGAAGGCGGCGTTCGCCAGCCAGAGCGCTTTGGCGCATTTGTAAGTTCCGTGTGCAATAACATTTTGCGGGAGTTGTACCGTTCCCGGGCGCGGACCAGGGCGCTGGATGAAGCCCAAAATGATCCAATTGACGACTCCATGGGACCGGATGCCATTCTGCTGGCAGAAGAGAGCAAGAAGCTGGTGCAAAAAGTTTTGACCCAGCTTTGCTCCAAAGACCGGAAACTTTTACAGGCCGTCTTCTTTGACCAGCGGAACAAAGATGAGGTTTGCCAGGAACTGGGTGTGAGCAGAGATTACCTGCGTGTATTGCTTCATCGCGCCAGGCTTCAATTCATGGCGGAATACGAACGCCTGAATGCTCTGCCGCGGAAAAGTAACATCCAGATCCGTAAAGCTATCCGGCCGATGGCGAGCTAACCGCTCGCAAGAGGCTGTTTAATCTTTGCAGGAGACTGCGTAGGGTAAGACTTGTCTCTTAATCCTCTGTAATTGTTTTCTGCCGGTTAGCTGAAAAAACAAACGCCACTAGCAAATTCGCGGCCTTTGATTCAGGCCGCGATTTTTTTGCGAGAAAAACTCCCTGCGTGCTTATCCAGGATGGGGAAGATGAGGAAACTGTCGCCTGGACATTTGGTGCAGGCTCATTCAATCTTGCGGCCAACTCCAGAGCGCCTGCTTCACTATGTGGAACTCATGCAGAGAATTCTGCTGGTCATCACAGAAAAGGGCGTCGGAAAATTGTTCCAAACCACGTCAATTAAGCTTGGAAAACAAGCGAATTATCGCGAATTCGTGGTACCATTGCCGGTTTAAATTTACAACATACTTCCCGCTGAGAGTCAGAAAAGACTTGTCAGGAGAGGAATTGTACAGGCACAATCTTCAGTCTATTGAATAAGATAGTGGTCGTCCGGACTTTACTTTTAGCTCACTACCCGCGGAGGAATTCTTCAGCAGGGTGTGCGAAAGTTTGCAAAATAACCGGCCCAAAGATTGACGGATGGGCCGCGTCATTAATTGCGGCACCGATCTCAGGAGCTGAAAGCTTATGACAGACGCTTCTGTCCCACCGCCGAGCGGTTCAACAACCGAGCGAAGGGATATCTTTGAAAAATGCTGGAAGTTTAATCGCGCACGCATGCTGCAGGAGGCGGGCCTTTACGTCTATTTTGAGACCTTTGGCAGCCGTGAAGGTTGTGGGCCCAGCGAGATCAGGCAAGGATCGCGCAAGATCCTGATGTTCGGCTCCAATGACTATCTTGACCTTACCTGGGACCCGCGCGTAAAGGAAGCGGCAACGGCGGCGATCCGACAGTATGGGACAGGCTGCAGCGGCTCACGTTTATTGAACGGAACTCTGCCCATCCACGTACAGCTTGAAGAAGAGCTGGCGGAATTTATGGGTAAGGAAGAAGCCATTGTTTTTGGCACGGGTTTCCAGGCCAATTATGCCGTAATTGCCGCACTGGCAACGGAAGGCGAAACCATTCTATGTGAACACAATCTGCACGCAAGCCTGGTGGATGGGGCCCTTCGATCGGCGGCCCGGACCATGCGCTATCGTCACAATGACATGCAGCACCTGGAAAAGAGGCTGCAGCAATCGAACGGCGATGGCGTATTGATCGTGAGTGAAAGCGTGTTTAGCATGGAAGGCGACGTCGCCGATTTGAAGGGCGTTACGTCAATGGCCAGGAAGTATGGTGCGCGTACCTATGTGGATGAGGCCCATGGAATAGGCATCTTTGGCCCCACCGGCGCAGGTGTGGCGGAAGAACAGGGTGTGCTGGAAGATGTTGACGTGGTGATGGGAACGTTCAGCAAATCACTGGCGGCGGCCGGTGGGTTTGTGGCTGCGACTGAGCCAGTGATCCACTACTTGAAACATTTAGCGCAGCCGTTCGTATTTTCAGCCAGCGTTCCACCGGCTTCAGTGGCGGCCGTGCGTTGCGCTCTGGGGATTATGAAAGCCGAGCCGGAAAGGCGGCAGCGGCTATTGCAGGTGGCAGACCTGATCCGGCGCGAGCTTGCGGCGCTGGGATTTAATGTAATCGATGGAACCAGCCCGGTTGTGGCTGTGGTGATACCTGAGGACGTACTGCTTTTCCAGATGGCCAAGAGGCTTTTGGAAGAGGGAATTTACGTGAACGGGGTGGTGAAGCCGGCGGCTACGCAAAACCTGCTCAGGATTTCCTGCACTGCAGCACACACTGAAGCCCATGCTTGGCGCCTGGTTGAGGTCATGGAGCGCATTGCAAGAGAACTGAACATGGAGCTGGAAAAACCGGGCAAGGCCGCACGAGTGGCCTTGTGATCTTGAAGAAATTTTAATGCGTTGCGGTGCGTCCTTTAAGATGCAGGCGACACAAAGCGAAGAAGCGAGTCGCTTATTTTCGAGGGAAATTAGTCTATGCCAGATGCATTGAATTTAACGGGAATTGCGCTCACTGTTGACCAGGGAAAGTGGAAGAGACTGGCGAGGAGCGTCGCCCAGAAGTCGCTTGCGCCTGCTGCGGCCCAGGTGGATCGTGAAGCCATCTATCCGCGCGAAGGACTCAAAGCCATTGCCGATGCCGGCTTAATGGGGCTGACGATCCCCAAGAGCCAGGGTGGGCCGGGTGAAGGCATTCTCACAACAGCCATGGTGCTGGAAGAGCTTGCTCAGGGATGTGCATCGACTGCCATGGTTTATTGCATGCACATGAGCACGCTGCCCCTGATTTCGGCGCTGGCGCAAAACGGACAAACAGAGGCTTTCATCAAACCGATCGTTGAAGGTAAATGGATTGGCGCATTGGCCATGAGCGAGCCTGGTTCCGGAAACCGGCTTTGGCACATGGATAGTTACGCGCAGCGCAATGCGAATGGATATCTCATTGATTCATTCAAATCGTTCTGCACCAGTTGCGGCCAGGCAGACTTTTATGTTGTGCCGGTGCGCGCAGATTCCACTCAGCCGCCCACTGAACTGAGCCTGTTCCTGATTGATGGCAAAGATCCCAACATTCTTCCCATCGGCAAATGGGATGGCATGGGTCTGCGCGGCAATTGCAGCATGCCCATCCACTTTAAGGGCTGCCACGTGCCCGATATGAACCGGCTGGGCTCGCCGACTTGCGGATTCTCCATGCTGTTTGCTTATTCGCTGCCCATCTATCAGGTAGGTCTCTCTACCGTGTATTTGGGCATTGCGCAGGCGGCGTATGCAGCGGCTGTGGAGCATGTGAAGAAGCGCGTGCACAGCGATACAAAGCAGACGCTCTCTCAGGTGGAGACGGTGCAGCGCTACATTGCGGAGATGAAGATGCGCGTGGACGAGGCGCGTTGCATGGTCTATCGCGTAGCTCAAATGTCTGACAATGCGATGGTGTTGTTCAATGAACTGCACTCAGCCGATCTGCTGGACGAAGTGATTCGCGCTAACCCTGACGATCCATTCTTTATTGAACTGGCGCAACTCAAGTTTGCCGTGAGCGAAATTGCCATTGAAGTCGCAAACAAGGCATTTCAGGTTTGCGGCGGAACGGCTTACAAGCGCGGCCATCCGGTGGAGCGCATGGTGCGCGACGCCAGGGCCGGCTCTGTGATGGCACCCTCAGATGATTCGCTGAAGCTGATTGTAGGAAGACAGATCCTGGGCATTGCCCAGCCGTGGGAGTAAACAAGGAGGAAAGGGACCCAATGGCGACCACAGATGTAAACGCGGTCCAGACCAGCAGCTTGCTGGCGTCACTGTACGATTTCCAGAACCGCTTCAACAATGATGCGCGGGTAAAAAAGCTGATCAAAGGCTGGAACAGGTATCTCAAAGCCGAAGGTACGGACTCAGGCGAAGTCTATACCTGCACAATTGAAGATCTTGCAATTACCAAGGTCGAGCCCGGCTGTCCAATTGAAGAGGACGATGAGAACCTGATTGCGCTCCAGGCCAGTCAAGAGGTGCTGGTACGTATCTTTACCGGCAAATACAATCCGGCGCACGCACTGATTGACGGCGCACTGGCCGTGTTCTCCGGCGAGCGCGACAAGGTAAAACTGGAAGCCATTGCAATGATCATCTGGGGATTGTAAAGGAGAGAGACCACGGGGGAGTGATGAAGAAGGCTTTTGAGCTGGGTTTCTATGTGACGTTTGGCGCTGGCATTGCCTTCGGCATCAGCTCGTTCACGGCAATTTCTGCAATGTTCGGGGTGGCCCCCAGCAGGTTCTGGCTCATCATCGCAATCTGTCTTGCTGGTTTGTTCTGCATGATGCTTTCAAGTTGCATCGCGGAATTGGCGAGCATGTATCCTTCTGCTCCCGGCGTTCGCACTTACCTGAAAGTGGCTCTTCCGCCCCGCACGTCACTGTTTCTTGTTTATCTTTATTTGATTTTCATGATCATGGTGGCGGGGATTGAGAGCTATCTTTTTGCGCTGGTAGTCAGGGCGCTATTCCCGCATCTTCCGTCGTTAGCTGTTGTGCTAGGCTTGCTGGCCCTGACTGTAATCGTGAACCTGATGGGACTGGAACTGCCGCGCGGCGTTCAGATGTTTACTACGACCGCGCTGATTCTTAGTGTCCTCATTCTAGGCGCAATAGGCGCTGGACCGGCATTGGCCCATTTCCATTTTAATTCCGGAATCTTCGCAGACCATCCCTTCTCGCAGGTCTTTGGCAGCCTGGGCACGGCGGTGTATCTCTTTATTGGCTTTGAATGGGTCACGATGATGGGCTTCAGCGCGAAGTCTTATGAACACCGCATTCCCATGTCGATGCCGTTGGCGATACTGACCAATATTGTGGCATACAGCATTTTTTCACTAGGCTTGGCCACGCAAGTACCGCTCAACAAGATTGTTGCGAGCCCCATTCCGCAGCTTCCATATTTCCTTCAAATGTACGGCCCGAAGGGAACTTATGTGGCGCTTGGGCTTTCTATTCTGGCGATTATTTCTTGTTTCAACGCTGGAGTGATGGGAGGTTCGCGGCTGGTACACGCTCTGGCGCGTGAAGGCAACTTCCCCAAATCTTGGGCAACCATGTCGATGCGGACCGGTGCCCCGATTGGCGGCGTGCTAGTGCTGGGCGCGCTCGCTTCCATAGCGTCAATCATTATTGTCAGCTACGAACTCGAGGAAGTGGCGGCAATTGTGGGAGCGGCGATTGTCTGTTTTGTCTATGCCGCATTCATCTGGGCAGTCGTGCATTTGCGCAAAACGCAGCCCAACGCCCGCCGGACTTTCCGCAGCCCATTACCTGCGTGGCTGCATTGGGTTTTGATAGTGGCCATGCCGATTTTCGGAATTCTCTCGCTGATCTTAGTGCCGCCGGACAAGAGATTGCCAGTGATTGCCACTGCAGCGGGCTTGATTGTGATTGCCGCAATCGCCGTCCAATGGTCAATTCGATACAGCAAGAATGAAGCAGCAATGCGCTTGCAGGCCAAGGCCACGTAGCAAGCGGTGTGGGTTTGAGGGGAGAACGAGGGGATGCAGTCGACAAAGAATGGTTCAGCCCCAATTCCTCTGGGAACTGATCCAGATGTGGTTGCCGCGTACTCGCACCACTGCCGTCCGGAGCTGGCGCGGATGCTGCATTCGCTCAGCCTGGACGCGGTGTACGAGCGGGCGGAAGGCGACTATCTCTGGCAGCGCCGTGGCGACAAGCTGGTTAAAATTCTTGACCTCGTGGGTGGCTTTGGGACCAATTTCTTTGGCCATTATCATCCTGATTTGGTGGCGGAGGAGCGCCGCCTCACCGAACAACGCGTTCCTTTCCTGGCGCAAGGTTCGTGCCGGCTGGGCGCAACGCGACTGGCGGAAGCGCTTTGTGAACGTGCGGGCGATTACGTTGTAATCTTCACCAACAGCGGAACTGAGACGGTTGAAGCGGCCATCAAGCATGTGATGCTGGAGAGGCCCAAACCTCTGCTACTGGCAGTTCAGGGGGCATTCCACGGCAAGACCACTGGCTCCATTCAGCTCACCTATTCTTATCGCGAGCCATACGCGCACCTGGGACCGGAAGTCCGTTTTCTTGACATGAATAATCCTGCCGACTGGCGCGATGCTGAGGCCCGTCTTAAAGAAGTAGCCGCGATCTTCATCGAGCCAATTCTGGGCGAAGGCGGAGTCAGACCACTATCGGCAGAATTTGTTGCCTGGCTCAAGAAGGTCCAGGGCGAAGATGAAATTCCGATCGTGGCCGATGAAATCCAGAGCGGTTTCTATCGCGCCGGAAGTTTTCTGGCTTCGCAAGAGATGGGGCTGGAGCCGGACTACATCTGCATGTCAAAGGCACTGGGTGGTGGGCTGGCAAAGATTGGCGCATTGTTGATCCGGCGTGAACGCTTCATTGAAGAGTTCTCCATCAAGCACACCTCAACGTTTGCAGAAGATGATCGTGGCTGTTTTCTGGCGGTGAAAGCCATAGAGATCGCCGAACGGGACGATCTGGGCGCTCGCGCCAAAGAAACCGGCAGCTATATGCTGGAGCGTTTGCGCGAAGTGCAGTCGCGCTTCCCCGGCTTGATCAAAGATGTGCGTGGCCGCGGCCTGATGCTGGGCGTAGAACTACACGATATTTCCGATTCTCCATCCAATGCCATCCGGATGCTGTGCCGGCAGGAGTTTCTGGGCTATCTTGCGGCTGCATACATGCTCAATGTTCATTGCATTCGCGTGGCCCCGACTTTGAGTGAGCGCTTCACGCTGCGCCTGCAACCTTCAGCCTATATTGAGAGAAAAGAGCTGGACCGTTTTCTGGATGCGCTGCAAATGTTTTGCAAGG
Organism: Candidatus Angelobacter sp.; assembly: GCA_035652415.1. Classification (GTDB taxonomy): domain Bacteria; phylum Acidobacteriota; class Terriglobia; order Terriglobales; family Acidobacteriaceae; genus Angelobacter. The sequence continues at coordinate 22,924 of DASRDW010000072.1, forward strand.
CGCTTGAAGCGGCAGACGTTCCCCACCTCACCGGTTATCAGGTGGGTTGCCAGGCCAAGCCCATCATCGACTACAGCGGACGGGCTTTGAGCAGGCGGGAACAACCACGCACGGAAAATCGCGTAGCGTTTATCGGCCATCTGCTCCACCCGGATCATGCCGTGCTGTGGGATGCCTCGCTGATCGCGCTGGCTCCGCACCTTGCTGAATTTATGGCGAGGCCTTCCCACATTTTGCAGGGAACCATCTATGACCAGCTTCATGTTCAGTCAAGCGCCAAGGCCGAGGTGCACCTGAGCTATATTGGGCTGGACCTGACGCCCAAGCAGATCATGGAGGGAATTTACTCCCGCGACACGCAATGGATGATGGACAAAATTGAAAATGCGGTGGAGTTGGCGCGTGACAATGGCTGCCGCATTGTGGGCTTGGGCGCATACACCTCAATTCTTTCGGGCAATTGCAAGCGAATCCAAACGCCGGGAACAATTTTGACCTCCGGCAACTCATTGACCGTGGGCATGGCGATGGAAGCCATGAAACAGGCTGCGCAGGAAAGTGGAATCGAACTGAGCAAAGCGCGTCTTGCAATCCTGGGAGCTACCGGCAATATTGGCGCCACTCTAGCATTGATGCTGGCTCCGCAGGTAGAAAGCACAGTGCTGGTCGTGCGTGATCTGCAATCTCCGCGCGTGAAGAGCATGATTGAAGAGATTGCGCGGGCCGCCGGCAATCTGGAAGTGACTGACGATCTGTATGCGCTGCAAAAATGCAATATGATCGCTGCCGCATCCAACAGCCCGGAGCCGCTGATCCGCGTGGAACACCTCTCCGAAGGGCCGGTGGTGGTGTGCGACGTGGCCGTCCCAGCCGATGTAAGCGCTGACGTGATGGTTGAAAGACCGCTGGCAACCGTGATTCGTGGGGGATTAGTGAAGCTGCCGCACAATCCAGATTTCGTGATTGCCGGCCTAGATCTTGAACCGGGTTACGCATATGCCTGCATGGCGGAAACGCTGCTCATGGGACTGGAAGGCGTGACTGATCCTGTTTCCTTTGGGCCAATCAAACCGGAAGGCGTGCAGTGGGCTCTTGAAGCCGCGAAAAAACATGGATTCGCCCTGGGCAAGTTTGAGCGTACAGGATCAATGGCAAACGGTCTTAAGGACCTGAGGGTTGCCCATGCCTGAGCGCCTGCAACAAGCTTTGGTCGCCGCGCAGGACGTTCCTTCCCATAAAAAGTGGTCAAGTTTTGTTGGGTTGTTGCGGCATCGGGCAAGCGCACAGGGCCAGCAAACCGGCTATCTTTTTTTGCGCGACAATGATCCGGAAAAAGACCTTGATCTGCTTTCTTACGCGCAACTGGACCAGAAAGCGCGGACCATAGCATCTGCTTTGCAGGCTACAGGTGAGCCGGGCCAGCGCGTTCTGCTCTTGCATCAGCCTGGTCTGCACTTTGTGACGGCATTTTATGGCTGCCTTTATGCGGGTGCGATTGCAGTAACTACTTATCCTGTGCATCGTGGCCGGCTGAAACAGGCGCTGCCCAAGATTTGCAGCTTGCTGAAAGATTCTGAGTGCAGCACGGTGCTTACCACAGAAGAGATGGCGGCCGATTTTGCTGCGGCTTGGAAAGAAGTGATTGACGAGCGTTGCCCGCGGGTAATCGCCAGCGATATATTGTCATCAAGCAATGCCGAGAAGTGGCACGCTCCCACTGTAGGGCGCGACTCTGTTGCCTTTCTTCAATACACTTCAGGTTCCACCAGCTCTCCGCGGGGAGTGGCCGTTACGCACGGGAACATGCTGCACAACTCCGAATTGATTGCCCGGGGATTTGAGAGTGACAGCCGCAGCATGGGAATTTCATGGCTTCCGCCTTACCATGACATGGGCCTGATCGGCGGCGTAGTCAAGCCTTTATTCGTGGGTTTCCCGGTAGTCATTCTTTCACCGTACACTTTTCTGCAGCAGCCTTTCCGCTGGCTGCAGACCATCACCAAGGTACGAGCCACTGTAACGGGCGGCCCCAATTTTGCCTATGATCTTTGCGTTCGCAAGGTGACGCCGGAACAACGGTCCAGGCTGGACTTGAGTAGTTGGAAGATCGCCTTCAATGGCGCTGAGCCGATTCACCCGGAAACCATGGAGCGGTTTTCTGCACTCTTCTCTTCCTGCGGTTTCAACCCTAAAGCTTTTTATCCCTGTTATGGGTTGGCGGAATCAACTTTGTATGTAACCGGCGGCAAGGCGCTTGCCGGTCCTAAATACATTCATGTGAATCGCAGTGAACTAGAGCAAGGCAAAGCTGTGGTGGCCAAGCCGAACGGTGACGTTAAAATGCTGGTGGGATGTGGTCATGCTGCAGCCGAGCAAAAGGTTGTGATTGTTGATCCACAGACCCGGCGCAAGTGCCCCGATGGCAGTGTGGGGGAAGTCTGGGTTTCTGGCCCAAGTGTTGCCGCAGGCTATTGGAACCGTCCGCAGGAGAGCGCTAAAGTCTTTTGCGCGCGGCTGGCCGATGACGGAAAAGGCCCATTCCTGCGCACAGGTGACCTGGGTTTCCTGCAGAAAGGCGAGTTGTTCGTTACCGGCAGGATCAAGGATTTAATCATTATTAATGGACGCAACCTTTATCCTCAGGACGTTGAGGTCACGGCCCAGGCCAGTCATCCGGCGCTGCAGCCTTTTGGCGGGGCGGCATTCTGTGTGGAGCATGAAAACCAGGAGCGGTTGGTGATTGCTCAGGAAGTGCAACGTGAGTTTTTGCGTGCTGATTCAGCGGAGATGATGGCAGCAATCCGGCAGGCGATTGTTCGTGATTATGACGTGCAGGCTTACGCGGTTGCATTGTTGAAACCGGGCCAGGTCCCCAGGACTTCCAGCGGCAAGGTTC
>DASRDW010000073.1:0-27427 GCA_035652415.1 Candidatus Angelobacter sp.
AACGGTGACCGACCGGTCGAAGTCTTGCTTTGGCTCGCTTTTGCTGTTGATTTAGCTGATTGCTGACCGCTGATTGCTGACTGCTAAATTTTCAAATACCCTGCGCACCTCGGCGCAGCCCCAATTTAGCCGATTTTACGAAGCGAAGAAATAGCGAAAAAGTACATTGCTCCAATTCGCGCTTGCGATCAAATCTACAAATAGTTTTTCTCCGCGTCTCCGTGGTGAAATTCTCAAGCTCGCTTCTTCAGCAGTTGATCCATATCAACCGGGCCGAGAGCCATGCCGAGTTGTTGCATCATTCCGAGCTGGTCCCAGTTGTTCCAGCCCTGGACCAGCTTGCCGTTTGCGAATTGAATAATGGTGATTGCCGTCACGTTGATCTTGCGGTCGGTTGCAGGGAATCCCAGCCCGCCGCCTTGGTGCGTGCCGGTTACGCTAAGGCGTACGGCCACTTTGTCGCCTTCAGCCACCATATCTTCCACCGTAATGTGCAGATCAGGAAAGGCGTCCCGCTGTTGCGTACAAAGGGCTTGAACTGGGTTGGACCGTGGACCTCCGTATCGGTGGCAGCCAGCCCAAAGCCTATGCCTTTGGGGGAAAGTAGTTCGTCAATCGTGGCTTCGCGGCCCTGGTTCCAGACTTCTTCAAACCATCGTCGCACCAATTTTTTGTTGTCGTCGATCATGGTCGTACCTCATGCAAAAAATTGGGAGAACTGTATCACAGAGACGGTCATCGAAGGGGCAGAAAGAAGAATCAATCCTCTTCAGCTTTCCATATCCTCGAAGCAAACCGTTTGAATGAGGACACGCTTAAAGCCCCGCGAGCACGCGCCTTTGAGCCGGGTTTGGTAAGGCAGTCACAGACTAATGAATACGGGGCTTCCCACATTTCGCGTGCTTCCAACGTGGCGTTATCCAAAAGAACAAGCAAGACCGTGTCACAGGGCGCACCCAACTTAATTCGTGACATACGTTGCCCAGGCTTTGCTTTCTTGCCGTAGGCCCGTCCTTTTATTTGGATTCGTTCGGTACCGCGAAGCGCGTCATAGCCAACGGTGCGAGCTGGCACGAGTGTCAAATGAAGGATTTCTGCGGCAACGTATTCCGCAACTTCGCCTGTGACGCCGAGTGGCTTACCGGTTAATTGATAGTACTCGGCGGCAAGCGGCTTTACGGTTGCAAGTATTTCTTTGATTTTAATTCCCTGATTCTTTTCGTCGGTCGTGACGGCTGAAAAAGTCTCCTCGGGCTGCTGACTACAAGCGGTTGCGCTAAGTTGGAAAGGTGGCAGCTTAAGGATCGATAGTCCTTTTTCGACGAAAGCCCTTCGGTGCACTAACCCGAGATCGCCACCAGGGTAGATCGAACGCGCATGGTTTCTGAGTAATCCTTAGCGGATAACCGAAGGACGTCGTATGAACCATCTCGGTTTTCGAATGCGCCGACGACAGCGTCTAGCCTTGCCAACATCTTGCATAGCACACCGACTTGTTGCTGTGTTGTTGCGCGAGAACACTTGATGACGACCCGCAGCTCATCAAGTACACATTCATTGCTATTTCCGTCGGGTCTTATTCGCTTGGCACCAAGGCAGCGGCGATTCTTTCGCCGCATTCGTGGCCATATCGATTCCCAGCTGCGCCAGAGCTCCTATCTTGAGGCATGAAGGTCATTCTACTGCGAGTCAATATCGCGCAACCCCCGGGATTTTATGTAATAATCTTCGAAGCACGTAGTGTGCCGAAAAGAGCCCGACATTCACACAAATGTCGGGCTCTTTTTATTGAGGGCAAGTTTGTGCCGGAATCCACCGAGCGCAACAATCCCGCCGCAACCAACAAATTCAAAAAAGGGGAATGATCATGAATATTCGATGGGAAAAGTGTGTACCGAAGACTAAGAGACTCCGTTGCGCGTGCCAAGGGTTAAAATTTGTTATTAAGCTCGAGCCCGTAGCAAGAAAAGTGCACATTCGTAGATCTCATAAGTTGAGAATAGTTGCGAACTGCTCGCGCTGCGGGCGCTTGAGACGCGTATGTCTCGGTTCAGGAAAGTAGTACACGAACTCCCCGGCGTCTCGCTGGGGAGTTCCATTCAATGCATTCTCTGTGGATGCTGCAATCTAACCAAACGGTGTAGAAAAAACTAGGTCATCGCACTTGTTGATCTGAACGCGATAACCTTGTCGCGCAGTAATGCCATCGCAGCAACCGCAATATCATGCTTGCCCCTCGGATACTCGATCAATTCGATATTGTGAGTTTTCTTGATGGCGGATTTGATTGAGGGATGTCGCGTCTTTTCTACGAGAGCATAGTGCGGATGAGAGCTCGGGGCTGAAATGTACGCATTCTCTAGAACGAGTTGGATATCCGGATCGTTCAAGCTACAGCCGACAAATAGCAAGGTATTAGTTAAAAAAATGGCATCCAGCAGATCATAAAAACCGGGAAAATTCCGTTTTGCAGAAAAATAGCTTGAACGCGAGAGCACGATCTTGGTCGCATCCGTCACACAACCGTGAGCCTTGATTACCAGACGGATCTGTGACCTGATGTTCTGAACTGCGAAACCCTCATAATAGCGGCAAATATTATATCCACTCTCAGCATGGCCCGATTTGCAGTATTGATCATAAATCTCATCGTAGTTTGTAGTGATTACAATCTTGGGATCGATTTCAAGAATAATCTTGTGCAAATCGTTGGGAGCGAAATGTGGCTGCACAAAAGTCTCACGGAGATAATTCCCGAAATCAGCTTGATTGCTACGGTCAGTGATCACTTCTGCCGCGTCCAAAAATTGACCCTTGTTAATAAGCGTTTTGGCATGCCTCCTGTCCTTGGAATCGTGGACGTGTACAAGGGCGCCTTCTAGAAATACTTGCCAACTGGGTGGGCGCTTAAGTCCATCTTCAGATACGCTCCCCATTGACACTCCGGCACCCATGAAAATGGAACATCGTCTCTCCGCGAGCTCGCTGACGAGTGCGTCAGGCCAGTCAATCGCCACGATTAACCAACCATCCCAAGGTTTTTTGCGAGGGCCGTTACTATGTGCCCTAAGTTCTCGACGTAGCTATCGCGCTGCTTAAATTGGCTACCAACTAAACCATCCCCCGCGATCAGCTCACGGATGGGCGCATTCACGGACTGAGCAAGAGGAACAAGGCTATACATGTGAGGTACATCTCCCAAATGAGTAGCTACAAGGCTTGGAGCTGCAAATGCAGCTAATGATGCAGCCACTTCGTTCGGAATGTCCTCCAAGAGCCTCTCGTAAGCCTTTGTAGGACGCCTTACGCCGCCTTTGGATTTGGTGATGTACTGTTGAACCGTATAACCGACAAAACCGTGTTTAATTTTTGGTTTTTTTTCGATAAAGAAATCAGCAAGAATATTTGGGGCTCCTTGCTCTGACAGATCCACACCCTTTTCATAAGTTCCTAGCCAATAGGAGAGCCATTCTGAAATATTCCTTATCCCAAAAATACTGAATAGATCTGCACCCATTGGGCTCATGAAATACTGCGTTCCGAGCAGGACCGTACGATTAAGTGACCCTAAGCTAGGTCCAATGTCAAAGAAAGCGATGTCATATCTTGCGTCTAAAGAAGAGCAAAGGGCTGTCACCCAATTGCTTTTTCTGAGTCCACCTATCCCCCCGGCAGCCGCTTCAGCCCAGGCTTGGCTCAGAATATCTTCGACGATTGAAAGTCTGGGATGACCCGCAAGAAGATCGGTACCAAAGCGGTTAGCCGAAGCGAGAATTGGTGAAACATTATGATCGATTGCAGCATCTCCAACTTGAAGGGGCCGTACAACGTCAAGGAGCGTTCCAGTTTTTGAGCGGCCTTCGCGTTGACGATAAAGTTTCTGCGTAGTTTCTTCATCTAATACAAGTTGAGTCGTGTTGCATTGAGGATCACAATCTACTAATAGGACGCGTTTGTGTAGTTCCCGCGCAAAGTGCGCTGCGATGTTGCAAGTTAGCGTTGTCTTGCCGACCCCACCTTTGTTGTTAAAGAGAGAGATTGAGATCATTGGTGAGGATTATCTTTCCGGCTGCTTCATATTTGCAACCTAAAAATACTATAGTCGTCGAATACCCCGCCATTGCACGCGTAGGATTAATGCCGCTCGCACTTTACTGCCCCGATGACGTCTATGAAAGACCCGCCGGCATTTCAGCGAGGGAGAGCTGGCCGACCTAACGCTGGCGATTGCAGCCAAGAGCGTGCTCGGCAAGTATCGAGCCAGCGCACAGCCATGAATTACACAAGACTGCATAAGAAAACCGAGCCGTTAACGCTACCCCGGCATGCAAAAACAAGTGCGCTCGGGATTCGGGACTCCGCAACAAGTCAATAGCCAACAGCCGCCCTTTTTCAATCCAACTCCCTCAACCCTTGCCTCTGCCAATACACACCCAGACATCCCAGCAACGCCAGCGTAGCCATGCCGGCGATGGCGTGCGGAGCCTTGATGACGCGGGCGAGTGAGCCGGCGATGAGGCATCCGATGGGCGAGAGGCCGAGGAAGGCGGTGGAATAGATGCTCATGACACGGCCGCGCATGTTGTCAGCAGCCAGGTGCTGTAGAAGCGAGTTGACGGTGGCCACGGAGATGATCATGCAGTATCCGGCGAGGGCGAGAAAGAATCCGGAAAGATAGAAGTTGCGCGAGAAGGTGAAGGCGATGATGGCTGTAAAGAATCCGGCAAGAGCGCGGACCACAAAAAGCCCGCGGCGGCGAAGCGTGACGGAAGCAATGGTAAGAGCGCCCAGAAACGCGCCCGCCCCGGAGCAGGCCATGAGGATGCCGAGGCCGGGCTCTCCGGTGCCCAGAACGTCACGGGCGAAATAAGTAACAAAGGTGAGATAAGGCACGGCCAGCAGGCTGCTGATGGCCACCAGGAGAACGAGCGAGGACATCTCCGGGTGGCGGAAGACATAAGCGAAGCCCTGCTTCATCTTTTCCCATAAGTGGACTTCCTGCGGGGCGCCTGACTGCGGCTGCCGGTAACGGAGGCGCGTGAGCGCGACCAGCACGGCAAGAAAGCTCAGGCCGTTCAAAAAGAAGTTGCCGCCCTCGCCGACCAGGGCCATGGCGAATCCGCCCAGCGTAGGCCCAATGACGCGCGACATATTGAACTGCGCCGAGTTGAGCGCGATGCCGTTGGTGAGGTCTTCGCGCGGCAGGAGTTGCGGCACCAGCGCCTGGTAACTGGGCGTATTGAGTGACATGGCAATGCCAGTACCCAGGGACAGCGCGACGATGGCATAAACATTGATGTGATGGAGCCAGGTAAGCGCGGCCAGGGTGAAGGCAAAAACCATCATGGCGGACTGCGTCACCATGAGCAGCTTGCGCTTATTCACATGGTCTGCAATCACGCCGCCGATGAGCGCAAAGAACAAGATTGGGATGGACGCTGAGAAGCCGACCACGCCCAGCCAGAAAGCGGAGTTGGTGAGCTTGAGCACAAGCCAGCCCTGGGCGATGTTCTGCATCCAGGTGCCGATGTTGGAGAGAAAGTTTCCCGTCCAGAAGAGGCGGAAATCGCGATGGCGCAGCGCACGCGCCAGCCTTGGAACTTCAATAATGGTTGTTTCGGAATGATCAGGTTCGGCGACGGCGGACAATGTAACTGCGATAGGCTGGCCTGCGATTGTGGTTTTGGCAACGTGAACAACAGCGTCGCTGCAAAGGTCGGCATCGCTTACAACATCGCTGGAAAGAGCGGCATGGGTTGCAGCAGCGCCAGCAAAGCCAGCATCGATCGCATCATCCGAAATAGCTGTGTCTGTTTCAGCCACAGCTAGGCCCCCAGCCATGGCGCGCGGCAAAGACAGTTCTTCTGCTGAACTCAACAGCGGCGGCTCCGCGATGCCGCCATTCATCTCCGCTTCCGTACTCAATTTCCCTTGACCTGATAATTGCGCGATTCGAATAAATGTCTTCCATAGTGTAAGCTTTTTCGTTCCCAACACAGACAGCACGAAAGGCCGACGCCGGTTGGTGAAACCAAAAAGGCACCGAGTTCCAAATAAAGCCTTGTTCAGAAATTAGGAGACCAAATTGAAACGCGCCCAGTTTGTTGCCGTTGTAGCAATCTTTACCACCAGCTTGATCCTTACCAGCTTTGCCCAGCAGAACGCTCAAAGCGCGCAGCCGACGCAAACGCCTTCAACCGCGGCGCCTGCCCAGGGCGTGCCAACGGAGATGTTTGGCTTTCGCGACTTCGCGAAGCAGTACCAGATTGACCAGGAATTTCTGAAGGTGCCCAGCCCGGCGCGGGCGGAGCAGCATTTGAAGATCCTGACGGCGCAGCCTCACGTGGCGGGATCGCCAGAAGATAAAGCGACGGCAGACTACGTAGCCAAGCAGTTTGAGGTGGCCGGATTGCAAACCGAGACGGTGAAATATTCTGTGTGGATGAACCGGCCGGCAGAGATCAGCGTAAAGGTGACAGCGCCGGCAGGCGTGACGATGAATGGCCCGCATCCTGAGCATGTGGAGGGCGATCCGCTGGCGGACAATCCGAAAGTGGTGATGCCGTTTAATGGGTCGTCGCCTTCAGGCGATGTTGAGGCCGATGTTGTGTACGCGAACTATGGCCGCCCGGAAGATTTTAAAAAGCTGGAAGACATGAAGATCGATGTGCGCGGCAAGATTGTGATTGTCCGCTATGGAGATAATTTTCGCGGTGTGAAGGCGCTGGTGGCACAGGAACACGGCGCTGCGGGAGTCATCATCTATTCTGATCCGATTGACGATGGCTACTTCAAAGGCGATGTGTATCCGAAGGGGCCGTGGCGTCCTGAGAGCGGAGTGCAGCGCGGGTCAATCCAGTACATGTTTATGTATCCGGGCGATCCGACTACGCCGGGAGTGGCGAGCGTGATTGGGCTGCCGGAGTCGCAGCGAGTGCCGCCGGATAAAGCCACGGACATGCCGAAGATTCCCACAACGCCGCTATCATACGGAGACGCACGGCCGATCCTGCAGAATTTAGGCGGGCCGGAGACGCCGCGCGATTGGCAAGGCGCGCTGCCGTTTACTTATCACGTTGGGCCGGGCCCGGTTCGCGTGAAGATGCACTTGAAGCAGGATTATCGCTACTGGACGATTTGGGATGTGATCGGAAAAATTCAGGGAACGAAGTATCCCGATGAGTTGGTTGTGTTGGGGAACCATCGTGACGCGTGGGTGTATGGGGCGGTCGATCCAAACAGCGGCACCGCCGCCATGTTGGAGAGCGTGCATGGAATATCAGAGCTGCTGAAGCACGGCTGGCGGCCCGAGCGCACAATCATATTTGCCTCATGGGATGCCGAGGAAGAAGGTTTGATAGGTTCAACAGAGTGGGCAGAGGAGCATGAGAAAGATTTGTCTCACGCGGCTGCTTACTTCAACCTCGATGTCGCAGTCACCGGCCCTAACTTTGGCGCGTCAGCCGTGCCCAGCCTCAAAGGTTTTGTGCGCGATGTAACCAAGGTCGTGCCCAGCCCCAAAGGCGGCATGCTTTATGACGTCTGGAAGGAGCAGCGCCGGAATCAGCCTAATAGCAATAGAGAACAGAACCGCGCACCCAACGCTCGCGTTGAAAATGATGTCCATGTCGGCGATCTCGGCAGCGGATCAGATTACAGCGCTTTCATCCAGCACCTGGGCATTCCCTCTGCCGACATGACTTCCAGCGGGCCGTATGGTGTCTACCATTCCGCGTTTGACAATTTCAACTGGTTCAAAAAATTTGCCGACCCCACTTTTGTCTATGAGCAGGAGATGGCCCGCGTCTTTGGCATTGAGGCGCTGCACATGGCCTCTGCTGACGTCCTGCCTTATGACTACGAACTTTACGGCCGTGAGATCGGCGCTTACATTGAGAACTCGCAGGAAAAAGCGCGGCTAATGCTCGGCTCCAGCGCGCCCGACTTCACTCCAGCGGCCAACGCAGCTACGCGCTTCATGAATGCTGGTGCCAAAGTGCTGGCCATCCAGAAAAATCCGCCGCAGGATGTCACAAAGCTGAACGAGACGCTCATTGCCACCGAACGTGCGCTGCTCACTCCACAGGGATTGCCAAACCGCCCCTGGTTCAAGCACGCGATCTATGCGCCAGGCAAGTACACCGGCTATGCCGCGGTGGTGATCCCCGGCGTGAATGAAGCTCTCGACGCAAAGAATGCGCAACTGGCGACCGAGCAGTTACAAGTGCTCACAGATGCGCTCAATCGCGCTGCTGCGGAGTTGGAAGCATACAAGTAATAGAAAAAGTCCCCGACCTTTATGGGTCGGGGGAAACTTTTTCGCCACTATTTCGCTAAGGCTGCCACTCCCATTTGTCCACATTATTTATTTCAGCGTAATTGCCTAAACGCCCGTCGCCTCAATGTCATGCGTAACGGCCTGTCGTAAGGCGGCTATACTGTCGTAAAGCAGCTCTTATATATCTATATCTATGCTTGAAGCAGCTCTTATATGTATGCTTGTATATGTAGGCTTGCCGCCGGTTTCATCCTGGTTCAATCGTATGCGGTTCACCGCCAAATTATAGTACTAAGGCCCTTTTCAGCAGCTCTCGATTCCTTCTCGGATGGGCCAACTCGAACTACACCCAGGCATCTAATCCTTCTGTAAGCCACAAAGGCCCCGATTACGCGAGCTTCGTCAACTTAAACCTTTGGTATATACGCGTATCTGCCGAAGGGGCCGAATCAGCAGAACAGGAAAACGGAGGACATAAGTGAGACAACATATCCATAAGCTTGCAATGATCGTGGTACTGGGCGGCGGTTTTGCGCTGGCGCAGGGCATGCCGCAGCAGCAGCCATCAACGCCGTCAACCCCAAGCAGCAGTGACCAACAGCAACCTTCAACCACTGCTCCTGACCAGAGCAAGAACCCTGCGAACTCGCCGGAAACTCTTCCGAACACCGACCAGCAGAAATCGACTGATCAGAACACGCAGAAGCTGCCGCAGAGCGACGCAGCTCCAGCCGCTTCAGGTGATGTACAGAACTCAATTCAGTCGGCCATCCAGAAAGACCCAACGCTGGCCAACGCCAACATCACGGTTGACGTAAAGAATGGCAAGTCCGTTGAACTGAGCGGAACCGTTCCAAACAAAGACGCAAAAGACACGGCTGAGCGCATTGCCAAAGAGAACGCCAACGGCATGAAGATCAAGAACCACATCAAAGTGGCTTCCAATGACAACAACACGCAGCCCAAGAGTGACAAGAGCGATATGAGCAATCCAAAACTGTAATCGCAGAACAAAAGCAAACAAGGCGGCCTCTGGAAAGGGGCCGCCTCTTTTTGTTTGAACTTTATTTGTCTGGATCGCGATGCACGGTGTCCATTGAAAATGCCGGCATGCAGATGGCAATGTATTCCGTGGCTTCATCTGGAGTGGAATATTGGATCCATTCACCTGGATGAGCAATCACTGCCTGCCCCGCCGCCACATCAAATGTCCCACCTTTGTGGTGCACGCGCAGCTTACCTCGCAGGACAATTGTGTACTCTTCAAATTCAGGCGTTTGCCCCGGCTCCAGCCATCCCACCGGGCTGCGCATGTGGGCAACGCTGACGCCTCCACTATTAGAGCGCGTTCCGCTGCCGTCTGGAGTGTTCACGCGGCCAATGTATTCATCAATGAGCTTGGGCATATTACCTGCAGCCTGAATGCGGGTGGGACTCTTAATCAATGTAGGCAAGCGTAATCTCCTTCAATTGGTTGATGCGGCGCGTGGGAAAACTATCTTTCATCATCGCTGCGCTAGCCGCACGTGAATTTGCCTCGCCAAGCGCGTCTGCAAAAAGGTAACATATCAAGTTTTCTTTTTGCCAAGGAGCCTTCATGATCAAGCAGACATGCATTTTGGCGGCAACTCTTCTTCTCTGCAGCGTCGCTATCGCCCAAACCAGCGGAACAGAACGGCTGAAAGTTGACGCCACGGATGCACCCCGCAACATCTTGCATGCCACGCTTACAGTACCTGTTTCGCCGGGGACGCTTACTCTGGTTTATCCCAAGTGGCTTCCCGGGAATCATCGTCCCACGGGCCCAATTCAGAACTTCACCGGCTTGCACTTCTTTGTCGGCGGCAAGGAGCTGGAGTGGCAGCGCGATCTTGAAGATATGTACGCCTTCCACATTGTGGTTCCCGCCGGAGCAAGCGAGTTAGAAGCTTCTTATGACACCATCACCTATTATGGAAAAAGTTCCCTCGCTTCCAGCAAGGTCCTCGATCTTGTATGGAACCAGGTGGTGCTCTATCCCAAAGACACTAAGACTGATGACGTTCGCGTCTCCGCATCCGTTCGCCTGCCGGAAGGATGGAAGTTTGGCACCGCGCTAACTCCGGTGCAGCAAAATGGCGACTCGGCTGAATTCCAAACCGTGTCATTGACAACGCTGGTAGATTCGCCGCTGATTGCGGGTCAATTCTTCCGCGAAGTGCAAATCACTCCGCCGGGAGAGCCAATCACGCATGTGATTGACATGGTCGGTGAGAGTGAAGAAGCAATTGAGATCACAGACAAGGACATTGCCAGCCTGAAGCAGCTTGTCGCGCAAACCGGCAAGCTCTTTGGCGCGCGCCATTACACCAAATATCACTTCCTGCTGACGCTCGGCGATCAGACAGCGCATCATGGACTTGAGCATCATGAATCGAATGACAGCGGCGCTGCCGAAGATATGTTCAGCAGTAACGGCGCGCACGATCTTGAGGCCGATCTTCTGCCGCATGAGTTTTTCCATTCATGGAATGGCAAATATCGCCGTCCAGCGGGGCTGGCCACGCCTAACTATCAGGTGCCCATGCATGGCGATTTGCTTTGGGTCTATGAAGGCCTTACGGATTATTACGGCAACATTCTCGCCGCGCGCACCGGCCTGCGCTCGCCAGAGCAGTTCCGCGAGAACCTTGCTTACACTGCCGCCATGCTCGATCATCGCGCCGGGCGCACCTGGCGTCCGTTGCAGGATACGGCAACTTCCGTGCAGAGCCTCTATGCCGCTCAGCCGGAGTGGACCAACTGGCGGCGCTCCGCAGATTACTATCCTGAAGGTTATTTGATCTGGCTGGAAGTTGATTCGTTAATGCGGCAAAAGAGCAATGGACAAAAATCCCTCAATGATTTCTGTCATCTCTTCTATGGCGGAAAGAGCGGTCCGCCGATGGCGGTTCCGTATAAGTTTGATGACATTGTGGCCGCGCTTAATCAGGTGGTGCCTTATGACTGGGGCAAGCTGCTGCGCGAGCGCCTGGATTCCAAGGCCCCGCAAGCACCCAAAGGCGGTATTACCAACGACGGCTGGAAGCTCATTTATAACGACCAGAAAAACACCACCATGGAAGCCCGCGAAAAGAGCAGCAACAACATTGACCTGAGCTTTTCTCTGGGCTTTATTGCCACCAAGGACGGCGAATTGCGCGACGTGATTCCTGGTTCGCCTGCTTACGCGGCAGGGTTGGGCCCGGGAATGAAGCTGATCGCAGTGAACGGTCGCAAGTGGTCCAAGGACATTATTCGCGCAGCCCTCAAAAGCGGTATTCATAGTCAGCAACCTTTATCGCTGCTGGCCGAGAACGGCGAATACTACAAAACTTACAATGTGAATTATCACGAAGGCGAGCGCTATCCGCACCTGGTTCGTGAAGATGGGCAGCCGAATACGTTGGATGAGGTGATCAAGCCGGAATAGTTTTTTCCTTATTCTGTAATCCCGAGCGCAGCGAGGGAGCCCTACGGGCTTAAATTCTCTATTGGTTGTTAATCCTGAAATTTTAGTGAAGGTAGAGATCCCTCACTTCGCTCGGGAAAGAAAACCTACCTCGCCTCTTGTACCGCGCGGCTTTTTGAAACCTCTGCGGTCCGCTCCAGTTTGTCCCATGCGAAGGGCTTGCCATCAATGGCACGCTTGAGCGTCTTGGCCAGCACAGCGGAAAAGAGCTGCCGGTAAGAGAAGCGTTGCAGCCACAAATGCAGGAGCAGTTGTGCGTCCTCGCCGGTGCCTTCAGTCCGCCGCTCCAGCAGAAACGCCAGGGCAGATGCCACAAAATCAATGGCCAGAAAGATCACAAAATAGAACGCCAGCCGTTCCAGGCTGCTGGGATCGGCGCTCTCAGGATGGAAATACCGGGTGACCAGATATTCCAAAATGCCGAACAAAAACATGATGTCAATAAAAGGCGAGACCAGCGGCAGCAATATCTGAAAGATGATGATGTTGGGTAGCGCAATCCAGCCCAGGCGGCTGCGCCTGCGGATGGCCGCTCCGTGCTTCCACACTGCCTGAAGAATGCCAAATGACCACCGAAACCGTTGGCGCATCAGTTCGCGCGCATTGGTTGGAGCTTCAGTAAACGCCAGCGCGCGGTCTTCATTCACAACGCGCCAGCCATGTTCCAGCAGTGACATGGTTAGGTCTGCATCTTCAGCCACCGTGTCTGTGGGATAGGCGCCGGCCTGCTTTACTGCCGCCACACGCCATGCGCCAATCGCGCCGGGCACCACGCTCACCGCGCCGAAGACGTTAAGCGCGCGCCGCTCAAAATTCTGGCTGGTGATATATTCCAGCGCCTGCCAGCGTGTCCACAGGTTCACGCGATTGCCAACCTTCGCGTTTCCCGCCACAGCACCCACCTTGGGATCGGCAAAATGCTGGATCAGGATTGAGATGGCAGTCGGAGCAATCACCGTATCGGCATCAATGCCCACGTAGATTTCATCTTCAACCAGCTTCAGCGCCTCATTCAAAGCGCTGGCTTTGCCTGCATTGGGCTTGGTCAGCAAAAGAACGCGGCCTTCAGCAATCTCTTTGCTGAATTTTTCTTGCACTACCTCTGATGTAGCGTCCTTGGAGCCATCGTCCGCAACAATAATGTGCAGGCCAGGATAATCTGACGCAAGCACCGAGCGGACCGTGTGCTCAATGACCTTCTCTTCATTAAAGGCGGGGATAATGACGCTGACAGAAGGATGGTAGTCCGGCCCACCCAAAATCGGCGGTTTTCGCAAGCGATCAAATGTGGCCAGCGCGCCAATCCCAAGCAGCCGCCCGCTCATCAAGAGATCGCCAATAAAGAAAACCAAAACAACAAAGTCTCTGAGCCAGGCAAATCCTGTAAAAACGTATCCCTGCAGCCGCGCCGCAAGCACCTGGTTGGCCGGCAACTGCGGCATCACATCAGCCCGCGTCTTGCCCAGCAAATCTTCTATGCTCACAATCTTGAAGCCCCGCGCCCGCAGCCCTTCAATCACCGCAGGCAAAGCTTGAATGGTGGCTGAGCGATCACCGCCGCCATCGTGCAACAAAACAATGTTGCCGCAGTAGATCGGCGCGCGCGTCTGGCATCCTTTGGTTGCTGCCGATTCCGCCTGCGACATTACCGCGGCCACAATTGCGTTGGCGGTCGCGCCTTTCCTCCAGTCATTCGGATCAATCTTTGATCCCACCGTGATGTAGCCTTCTCCCTGCACCAGTTCCAGCGGGCGCACCTGGTCGGCGATGTCGGGCTCCTGATCAATGGAATACGGCGGGCGGAAATACTGCGGCTTCACTCCCATGATGCTGGCAAATAACTTTTCCGTGAGCTGCAACTCCACGCGCTTGATGTACCACTGGGAAACGTCGCTGATGTCCGGATGCGTGAAGGTGTGATTGCCGACGGCGTGGCCCTCATCATAGATGCGCCGCGCCAGCCCGGGAAATTTCTGCGTTTCCAACCCAATCAGGAAAAACGTGGCGTGAACATTTTCACGCTTCAGGATGTCGAGTATCTTGGGAGTGTTGGCGGGATCCGGGCCATCGTCAAAGGTAATCGCGATCTCTTTCTCCTTCCAGCCGTATTGCCCTAACTGGTAAGGTTCCGGCAGCGTGGTCATTTTTTCCGCGATCACAAATTTATTGTCGGAATCCAGCGTAACCGCGCGCTCCCCCGGGCTGGGTTCTTTATCGATCATCAGGATCTCGCCATAGCCCTCGCGGTCCACGTCTTCGCCTGAAGGAACAGTCTTCAGTTTGGCATCAGCGCCAGCTTCATTGGGATTGTCCCAAATCTTCCACAATGAACGGTCTTCCGATCCCAAGCGCCAAAGAGCGAACGTGCGAATGCCAAGATCACGCGCTGCGCGCATCTCGTCCAACGCCGTCACTGCATCCAGATACCACACTTCATGCCGCACGCCATTGTCTTCTTCGTAGGCAAAGTGCGGATTCAGAGAGTCAGAATCCAATTCAACATCAGAACCCGACTCGTTCGCGTGCAGCCACGCTTCCTGAACGTTGTTGGTGTCAACATTTACCACGCGACGCTTCTTGGCGGAAAGCGCCCAGTCATAACCATAGCTGCCGATGGCGCAGATGATCTTGGTCTTAGGGATGTCCTTGATCGCTTGCTGCAGGTTTGAGACAAACCAATCCTGTGAAGCCACCGGCCCAGGCGAACTGGTGACCTGGTGCTGATCATAGTTCATGATCACCAGACCGTCAGACGCGGCAGCAAGCCGAGGATAGTCGTAATCTTTATCTGAAACGGGCACGTTCAGGTAGAGACGCAAGCCACGCGCATGCAAATCCGCGCCCAGTTCCTCGATCAGCGCCACAAATCCTGGCTGCGCCTTGAGTGGAATTTCTTCAAAGTCCAGCGATACGCCTTTGAACTTATCGCTGGCCAGGTACAGCAGAAGATCAGAGCGGAAGGTCTGCCGCGCCGCTGGATTGTTCAGAAAATCGCCGATATTCGTAAGCCACTGCTTGCTGACCTGGTCAAAGTTATTGACCAGCGGAAAGACTTCAACCTCAGCTTTTTCCGCGCGCAGAAAAGGCATTACGCGATCGTCAGTCGGATGGACCAGTCCATTTTCCACCACCTGAAATGGGTTGTTCACGCTGTCAAAGCCTTGCAGATGTCCATCAGGGCTGAGCACATGCAGCCATTCAGGAAAAAGAAGGTCGATCTGCGGATAGTACTCTTTGAGCGAGACAAAACTCGCGGCGTCCCAATTAACATAATAGGCCGCGCGGATACCTTCATCGGTATTCAACACCACCTGCGATGGCGATGCGTTGGTTTTGCGGTGCGTCCCCTTGGTCTGGGGCCGTTTGCGATGTTCGCGCTCTTTCAGGGTGCGCAGGTTGCGCTTCTGCTCCGGCATGAGTACTTTGGGCAGCGGGTCCGCCTCTATAAAAACGGTAACAATAAAGAACAGCACCAGTGCGCTGATGATTGCGCCCAGCACGCTAAAGAGGACACGTAGGCGCCCCCATCGCTTCCGCTGCGGATCATAAAAGACTGATTTTGCCATTGCTGGATTTACACATTATCGTATGCGGCTCCTGAAGGCAGGTCAATCAAGGGAAATGCCGTAGTGAGGCACTTTAGAAGCTGACCTCTGGCGTATCCGGCATCTGGCGATTTGCTGGCGATTCGCGGAAGCTAAGGTTAGCGCAGTGGAGTGCTATCGCGGGCCTTTAGACAGACGTCAGTTGAACCGGGCTTCTCCAGCCGTTACACTGGCCTTTCCTTATTCATGAGAAAACTCCTTGAACTGGTGCGGCGGAACTGGCTTTTTTTTCTGCTGGCCACAATTGCCGCACTGGCTCTGCGTTTGTTCTTTGTGTTTCATCTGCCGCACCTCGCGGGCGATACCTGGATATACGGCGACATCGCCAAAAACTGGCTTAACCATGGCATTTTCGGCGTGACGGATGACGGCTTGGTGCGGCCAACGCTCATTCGCCTGCCCGGCTACCCCGGATTTCTGGCCGCGATGTTTGCCATCTTTGGCCAGGAGCACTATCGCGCCGTGATGATTGCGCAAGCGCTCATTGACACCAATACCTGCCTGGTGATCGCGGGGCTGGCCCTGGAACTGATGGATGTTCGCGCTGCTAAGGCGGCTTATCTCCTGGCGGCGTTGTGCCCCTTTACCGCGAACTATGTTGCTGCTCCTCTTTCGGAAACGCTGGCCATCTTCTGCGTTGCGCACGCGCTTTATTACGGAGTGCGCAGTTTGAAAGCGCTACCACAGGAATCATCACTGATCCTTTGGCTGCTGGCAGGGCTCTGGACTTCAGCGGCCATCTATATGCGGCCCGATGATGGCATCATCCTTCCCGCGCTGGGCCTCGCTCTGCTGGTGTTTGTAATTCGCCAGAACACGCGGAAGCGTGCGATTGTGGCCGGGATTGTGTTGGCCATCGCCAGCCTGGCTCCGCTTGTACCCTGGACCGTGCGGAACTGGCGTGTCTTCCATTTGTGGCAGCCGCTGGCCTCGCGCTACGCCAACGATCCCGGTGAATTTGTTCCCCATGGCTTCGATCACTGGATAAAGACCTGGATGGTGGATTTTGTTTCCGTGGACGAGGTCTATTGGAAAGTTTCCGGCGAGCCGGTTGATCCACAAAACATTCCTGAACGCGCTTTTGATTCCCTCCAGGAATATGAGCAGACGCTGGGGCTGATCTCGCGCTACAACCAGCAGCTCTATATAGATCCAGACCTGGATGCGGAATTTGATCGGCTTGCGCATTTTCGGGTGGAGCATAATCCATTGCGCTACATGATCTGGCTGCCGTCATTGCGGATGCTGGATATGTGGCTGCGTCCCCGGACTGAGATGCTGGACGTTGATCTCCGCTGGTGGGAGTTTGGCAAGCATGAAGGCGAGAGCTGGTTTGCGCTGGTGTGGGCGGGAATCAACCTCTTTTACGTGCTGCTGGCGTTGCGCGGCTGGGCAAAGCACCGGCTGGGCATGGCCGCTATTTTTCTTATTGGATTTGTAGTTTTACGAACGCTGTTTCTTTCTACCCTGGAAAATCCTGAACCGCGTTACGTGCTGGAGTGCTTTCCGGTGATTCTGGCTTTGGCTGGAGGGGCGTTTGCTTTGCCGAAATTGCGGCGCTCAGATACTTAATAGCCACTTCTTATCAATTCCTTGATGAAAATCTCTCACTCGTGAGCTCAAGAAAAAGGGCCAGCCTTTTTTTCGGCTGGCCCCAAGTCTTACGAATCACATCGATCTAGAAGGTGATGTGAGCATTGAGAGTCATAGAACGGCTCGTTCCGCTGTTAGCCCATGTCTCCCCAAACGTACCCGGTGCAGCTCCAGCAGTATTTACTCCGTTGATGTTCCGGTTGTTGACGTTGAGCCCTGGCACGCCCAGAAACTGATAGTTGAGAGCGTTGAACACATCGGCACGAAGCTGCAAGCTGACGCGCTCGTTGAGCTTAAGGTTCTTAGCCACTGCCAGATCCAATTGATTGCGGGCCATGGAGCGGAAATCATTGCGACCTACTGAGCAGGCGAACGGATTTCCACCGCACAGTGCGTTAATCGCAAACGTGTTGTTTACGATGAAGTGAACATCTGACGGACTGATGACAGGGCAAGCCGGCGTTCCCACCAGCGCCGTGCTCTGGCAGGTGCTAACGTTGATGAGCTGCGTCGCATTGATGTAACGCCCTGACGTGTCAAAAGGAGCGTTGGGATTGCCAACCAGCGGACGGCAGGAATCAAGGGTTGCGCCAATGAGCGCGTTATTGAAACCTGCGTCGCAGTACGGGTCACCATTGTTTGTGTTCTGGGAGGGTGTAATCGGCACGCCCGACTGGAAACGGTGTGTGCCGCTCAGCTGCCAGCCACCAAAAAGATGGCCTAAAAAGCCTTGCTGGTTCTTCATCCACGGGACATCGTAGATCAAGTATGTGCTGACCACATGCGGGAAAGATTGGGCCGTAACTCCGCTTTCTCCATTGCTGGGGTCAAACGGGTTCTGCGCGATCGGTGTGGTAACGCCGCCTGTGCTGGAGAAAATTTCGCTGACGTTGTCCGTCGCTTTGCTCCAGGTGTAGGCGACATTCGCAGTCACGCCATGGAAGCTCCGCAGCTTGAATTCAGTCTGCAGACCGTTGTATTTCGACCATGCGCCATTGTTGCGAATGCGCAAGTTGGTAAAGTCGCAATCTATGCGGCCAATTGCGCCATTGCCCGCGCCGGCAGCGGCTTGGGCTGGCGTGCATGGCGTAATACCAGCCGGGATCAAGCTGGGAGCCTGTGTAGCCAATCCTGCTGTGCACGTGGTGCCCGTAAATGCACTGCAGATAAGCGGGTCGCCGTTGATTGTCTGGAAGTTCCCGACTCCGTGGTTGCCAACATAACGGGCTTCAAACGATACCTTGGAAGCAAGTTGCCGTTCGATGCTGAACGACCACTGTTCAACATACGGATTGACGAAATTCGGGTCGACGCGCGTCTGGTTCCTGGCGCCCGGGTTCAAGCCGCTCGGGATCAGATTCGAGTAAGCGCCCTGAACACCTGCTCCGGTCAGAGTGGAAGGCAATCCAACGTTGGTAATAGTTCCTGAGTTCACCACAGGCGCTGAGGTGGCGACGTTCAGGAAAATGTTGTAGTACGAGGGATCATAGGCAATGCGATAGCCGCCGCGGATGACGGTTTGATTATTTCCAGTCAGCTTGTGCAGAACGCTTGGTGTCCAGGCAAAGCCAAGGTTAGGCCCAAAGTTGTTAAGGTCTTCCGGAATGTGCGGGATTTCTGTGATGTTCGGAGACAAGCCTGCTGCCCAGAATCCGTTGGCTACGTTCTGTACGCTGATGTCGTGCAGGATGTTGATTGCCTGCTGGTCCCACTCCCAGCGCAAACCAATATTCAGGGTGAGGTTGGATTTAATGCGCCAATCGTCCTGGGCATAAAAGGCAGTGTCGTTCTCGCGGAAGTCGAAGTTGAACGGTCCGTTCGTCAGCGAGAGACTGGACCCAGTCCCCTGGATGAATTGGCTGAACGCATTTGTTGTTCCCGCTGAAATGAAGGTGAAGGCTCCATTGATGCTGGGCAGGAAGTGGTTGGGTGAGCTCTGGTGATCAAACTCTCCGCCGAACTTCAGGTTATGGTGCCCAAAAACTGAGGTAATGTTGCTCTGGTACTGGGTATTGTGCACCTGGCGGTCCTGCGGCAGATTGTTAGCCAGGCCAAAAGATGTGAAGGCGTTCGTTGCATCGCTAAAAGCGACGTTGGGGGGACACGCAGTTACGTTTTGGATGCTGCATTCCGAAAAAGCTTGCCCACCCGCAAACACGACAGCCGCTTTGGAATAGCTGATGCGCGTTTGCTGCACTACGCGCGCAGACCAATCGCGTGTGTAGTCAAAGCCATACTGTTCGTCATGCGCCGGGACTGCCACAAAAGCGCCGCTGGAGATGGTTCCGGAACCCACGGCATTTACGTTGTCCTGATACACGTAACGCATAAAGAAGCGGTCTTTGCTGCTGATTTGCCAGTCACCACGTCCCGTGATCTGTGTATCGTCAAACGGAGTGGATACCGTGCGGTTGACGAACGAAAAAGGTACTAAAACGCTTGAAGTTCCGTTGCTGACCGTTATGTTCTGGATGGTGCCTGCCGGCGTTGGATTACCCACTTTGATGCCGTAAGGACCAAATTGCTGCAGTGCCGCCACGGCATTATTACCGGGGAATGCCGCTGCCAGCGTCGAAATTCCGGCCGGAGTCGGCGTAAGGCTTGAGGATGTGGCCGATGAATCTGCGCGCTGGCGGTCATTCTGGTAGCTGGCAAAGAACCACACTTTGTCCTTGATGACAGGTCCACCAAAAGTCCCACCAAAGCGGTTCTCCACAAAGCGGGGAACCACCGGCGTGATGCATTTGGATGAAAATGCCGTTGGGCTTCCGGCAGCCACACCTGAGGGGCAAAAGCCGAGCAGCGGATTCTTCTGGCCGTTCGTCTTAGAGAAACTCCAGTCGCCCGTGTTGTACTCAAAGCCGCTGCCGTGGAACGCGTTCGTTCCGGACTTGGTGACATAATTCACGATCGAACCGGAATTGCGTCCGTATTCAGCGCCGAAGTTGTTGGTTACAATCTGCACTTCGCCGAGCACATCCGGATTGCTCAGGAAAATGCTGGGTCCGGCGACGGAGTTATCGTTGTTAGCCTGACCATCAATCTGGAAGTTATTTGAGCGGCCGCGCAAGCCATTATTGGCAAAAGCTGCACCGTTGGTGTTGCTGAAATTGGTGGACCCGGTATTCACAACACCGGGGACATAAAGGGCCAGGTTATCAAAGCCGGCTCCTGCGTTGGGCAGCTGCGAAACCGTCCGGGCATCAAATGTCCCGCCAATCTGGGCAGAGGTGGTTTCGATCAAAGGCGCAGTTGCTTCCACCGTAACCGTCTCCGCAGAAGCGCCGACATTTAAGACTTGGTTGCCAAGATTGTGGGTCTGTCCAGAGCTAACGTCCACATTGTTGACCTTCAGGCTGGTGAACTTGCTTGCTTCAATGGT
This sequence comes from Candidatus Angelobacter sp., assembly GCA_035652415.1. Taxonomy (GTDB): domain Bacteria; phylum Acidobacteriota; class Terriglobia; order Terriglobales; family Acidobacteriaceae; genus Angelobacter. The sequence continues at coordinate 20,349 of DASRDW010000073.1, forward strand.
CAGCGAGTAGGTACCGATTGGGAGGTTGGCGAGTAGGAAATAACCTTCGCCCGTTGTTTTCGTTGTGAAATTGCTTCCTGTTTCTGCTTGAACGGCCGTGACTGTTGCCCCAGGAATAACGGCCTTTTGTTGGTCATATACGGTTCCTGAAATTGACCCCGTAGAGATTCCCTGGCCCATAGCAGCGGCGCTGAGAATCAGCGTGAGGCACAAGAGCCCGGATACAACCGCTAAACTACGCAGTTTTGTATTCATTCTCTTCTCTCCAATTTGGTTGGTTGGGACAAGTAGGAAAGCGGAATGCCCCTATACATCGACCAGTGCCCCCCACTCGTCGTTGCTGTGATGAAAGGCAACCAGAGTTCCACACGCAGAAGTAAGCAGATTCAGTCTTATCAATCACTTACAATTAACTTAACTATAATTAATATTTATTTACATATTTTATTGATTAAGGTGTTCCCAAATTTGGGATGAAATGACTCTTCTGCAATCATTTGCAATTCAGTATCCGATTCTTAAGACTTTAAGGCATATGCTTGATTGGATTTTCAAATAATAGATTTACCCTCAAGAGCGCATGGCGCTTCGTCCCAAACTATTCTTAGTTACAGCTATATCTGTAGGCCTGCTTGCCACGCCTGTTTTTGCCGGCGATAGTGCGTCTGATCGGGGCGATGTCCGTACCCCGGCTCCCATCCACCAACTGGAACCCGCCTATAAGATCCAGGCCGGGATTGATGGCGAAATCTACCCGGTTTTTGCCAACTACGCTTCCTTGCAGCGGCAGGCTGACCGGACATTCGGTGTGGTCTCGGTAACCATCTCAAACCCCCGCGCCACAAGCATTGAGCAGCGTGTAAGCGTGCAGGTGCCGGGCTGGAGCGACGAAGAAATTCAAACTGCAGAGATCCCCGCCGGAGCGGTTCGTACCCTGGTATTTGCGCCGGCGTTCTTGCCCCGGCTCTATCAAAACCATGAAATCGTTGCTGCCACCGCTCATATAACCATCAGTGATCCGGCTTCAGGCCATGCTTATGAATCCACTGTGCCTGTTCGACTGCGCTCAGCAGAAGACATGTTCTGGGGAAAAGACTTTAAGTACGCATCTTTTATTGCTTCCTGGGTCACACCGCATGATCGCGCCGTGGAAAAAGTGCTGGCGCATGCCAAGCAGTTCACCAGTGACCATCGGCTGCCAGGATATGAAAATTGGAAAAACGCAGCACAGCAGGAAGAGGCCACCTACCGGCAGGCCAGGGCCATCTTCACCGCACTGAAGCACTCAGGATTTTCCTACGTGAAAAGCTCTTTAACGCTGGGCGACCACAAAGGCGTGAGCGAACGCATCCGTATGCCTCATGTAAGCTTGAGCCAGAGCAGCGCAAACTGCATTGATGCTGCAGTGATGTATGCTTCCCTTTTTGAAAATCTAGGCATGGATTCCACCGTCGTGATTGTTCCAGGACATGCTTATGCTGGTGTTCGCGTTGCAGAAGGATCTCCGAAATTTCTGATGATTGATGCCGCCCTTACCGGCAGGACCACATTTGCTGCGGCCGTGGCCTCTGCTGAAGCAGGTTTGGCCCGCCACGTACCTTCTACTGTTACTCAGGTAATGGTGGAAAAGGCGCGGTCGGCGGGAATTTATCCCATGCCTTGATTTTTCAGCAACCTGCGCCCCTGTTTCCTCATCCATTGTGTCCTATATGGCGCTACTGCGGGCCATTGAACCACTTGACATCTTGCAAGACGGGCTTAAAATACCCGAAATTCGTGAACAGGCACCGGCCTAAGTGCGCCTAATGCGAATATGAACTCGAGTCAGAAGAATCCATTACCTATCGCGAACCGTCCTCCCGAACCAATACCTATGGAGAGAATCTGCAGGCATCCGCGCGTACGTGTCGTTGCGCGGGAAGAAGACGCTGAGTTTGTTGAATGCCAGGAATGTGGCGACGTTTTTGAAGCCAGTGAGTTCAAAGACATGGCCATTGAAGAAAACATCAAGCCTGAAGAAGCCTGAGTTTTCACCCACCGCTGGCGACTCAATGATGTTCGCTATTCAAGAGGCGGTTTTCTGCCTTGCTGGAAACTTGCGAAAAGTAGCTCTTCCTGAGCACCGCGATCACAATGAAAATCGTTTATCGCAGCACCATTGCCGCCTCAGCCGAAAACTCCGCGTTTGCAAAATCCTGGGCCAGCCATTTGGGATAGGCCGCTGCAGCGATCATCGCCGCATTGTCCGTGGAGAGTTTGCGCGATGGGAAATACACCGGCAAGCCTTCATTCGCGGCCCTTCTGGTAAACGTTTCCCGCAGTTCGCTGTTGGCAGCCACGCCGCCGGTTACAAAAAGCGTCCGCGCTTCGCGTCCGCGTGCCGCTTCAAGCGTCTTGCTTACCAGGTCATTCACCACGGCCCGCTGGAACGATGCCACTAGGTCGAGCGTCTTCTTATCGCAAAGCGGCAGCACGTTTTCAACCGTAAGCTTGGATATTCCCTTGAGCGCCTGCTGTCGTGCAATAACGGATTCCTTCATCCCTTCCAATTCCACGTAACGCAGCACTGCCGTCTTAATGCCGCTAAAGGAAAAATCGTGCGGCGTCTGCTCCGCCTTGGGCGTACCGCGATTGCTGTGCTTGATCTGCGATGGCCCAAACTTTACCGCCTTTGGATCGCCATGCCGTGCCAGCCCGTCGATGATTGGCCCGCCCGGATACCCCAGCCCCAACAACTTGGCCACCTTGTCATATGCTTCGCCGGCTGCATCGTCGCGCGTGCGACCAATGTTCGCATAAGCCCAGCCACGCTCACGCTGCTCTGCCAGAAACAAATGCGTATGTCCACCAGAGACCACCAGCGCCAGCAGCGGAAACTTAATTTGCAGGTTGCCCTTCTGCTTCTCTTCCAGCAGAACAGCATGAATGTGTCCTTCAAGATGGTTTACCGTTATCAGCGGTTTTTCCAGGGCAAACGCCAGCGCCTTTGCGTAACTGATGCCCACCAGCAACGCCCCTGCCAGCCCTGGCCCCTGCGTCACAGCAATGGCGTCGATGGACTCATAACTCTGCTCTGACTCCTTAATCGCCTGCCGCACCACGGGAACAATCGCGCGCAAATGCTCGCGCGAAGCAAGTTCCGGCACCACCCCTCCGTACGGCTGGTGCGTAGCGATCTGTGATGAAACCACGTTTGAAAGCAGCTTCTCGCCGTCGCGCACTACCGCCGCTGCAGTTTCATCGCACGAGGTCTCAATGCCTAAAATGTAACTCCCGGACATACATCTAATATTATTGGATTTGAGGGAAGATCGCTTTTTAGAGGCCACGGAAAGCGATTTCTTGGGTTCTAGGACCTAAAAATAGGGCGAGGCCGACGGCACGCCGAGCCCGCTGCTTTGAGAGCATCTAGATCCCAAGTAGCAGGAAACCGTTTGGCGGTTGACGCGCAAGCGACAAAAATAAATGAACCTCTCGTCTGACAAAGCTCGTGAAGCCCTGCGCATCGCTCGCGAACTGCGCCGGCACGGCTACTCCGCTTATCTCGTTGGCGGATGCGTGCGTGATCTGCTTCTAGGGCGTGAGCCGGCTGATTTTGACGTGACGACATCAGCCACACCTCAGCAGGTGATGCAAGTTTTTCCGCAAACCTATGCTGTAGGCGCGCAGTTTGGCGTGGTCCTGGTTCCGGCCTTCCGTGACGTGGATGGCGAACGCGCTAACTTTTCCACTGAAGTCGCAACCTTCCGCAGTGATGGCACTTACTCCGATGGCCGCCACCCAGACGAGGTACAGTTTTCAAAGGATGCACGTTTGGACGTGCAGCGCCGCGACTTTACCATCAACGGCCTGCTCCTTGATCCCGACACTACCGAGGTGCTGGATTATGTTGGCGGCAGGGAAGACCTGCAGCGCGGCATCGTTCGCACCATTGGCACCCCCCACCAGCGCTTTGCTGAAGACAAGCTGCGAATGCTGCGCGCTGTGCGCTTTGCCGCGCGTTTTGGATACACAATCGATGATAAAACTTTCGCATCCATTCGCGAACTTGCGCTGCTAATTCATCAGGTGAGCCATGAGCGCGTGCGCGATGAGATCCTCAAGATGCTCACCGAAGGCCACGCGCGCCGCGCCTTTGAGCTGCTGGATGAAACTACACTGCTGGAGCAGGTGCTGCCTGAGATCAAAAAAATGCAGGGTGTCGCGCAGCCGCCGCAATATCACCCTGAAGGGGACGTGTGGGTCCACACGCTCATGCTTCTTGAAGGCTTGCCAGCAGGCAGTTCCAAAACACTTGCGCTCGGCGCACTGCTGCACGACGTTGGCAAGCCGCCAACTTTCCGCGTAGCGCCAGACCGCATTCGCTTTGATGGGCACGCTGAGATCGGGACCAAAATGGCGGAAGAAATCTGCCGCCGCTTTCGCATGTCGAATGAAGATACCGGGCAGGTGATGGCGTTGGTGGCCAATCACATGCGCTTTGCCGACGTGACGCGCATGAAAGAATCCACGCTCAAGCGCTTCTTCCGTCTGCCAGGATTTGAAGAGCATCTGGAACTTCACCGCCTCGACTGCTCAAGCAGCCATCACGACCTGAGCCTGTACGAGTTCGCCAAAGAAAAATTCCACACGATGCCACAGGAGCAGATCCGTCCTGAACCGCTCATCACTGGCAACGACCTGATCGCCGCTGGCTACCAGCCCGGGCCGATGTTCAAAGAGTTACTGATGGCGGTGGAGGACGCGCAGTTGGAGGGGTCTATCAATACCAAAGAGGAAGCGCTGGGACTGGTGAAGAGCATGGAACGCCAAAAAGAATGATGCCAGAATTGAAGCGCTGTTGCTGCTGAGAGTGCGATTATTTCCCCGCCCCTTTGGCGCGATAACTCCAGCCACACTGTGGGCAACTCGCCTTGTCCGCCGAGATCATAGCGCCGCAGCCCAGGCACTGAATCGGCTCAGCCGGACCCAGAAGGCTCTTCCGCAACAGAGCCCATCGAAGGCACATCAGCTTCACCTGAATCCAGGCCAGGAGGACGGGTATTGATCCAATTGACGCCACTCCACATGTTGGTCCTGCAGGTTGCCTTCTTTCGTTGACCAGTGGCGGTCATATAACTGACCTCATAGGCGCGATCATTACGGCCGCCGGAACCCCATGCCCGGAGAATTTCGATTACCTTTCCGCCATGGGATTCAATGTTTTCCCGAATGCGATCGTGGTCGAATTTGGGCGCAACGACAAAAGCAAACAGAACGATGCCAACCAGAAAGACTACGTAAAGAACTAAAGAACTGAAGATGGATCGCTCATTTCTAATGCCTACTCTTTCCGAGCAATACTTTTGCTTCTTTGAGAACTACAACCGGCAATTCATCTGACATCCAATCACATTTCATTACGATGGAAAGCCCGGTGGGGTACTGCTGAGCCAATACACTCCTCCCATGCCAGTCCGACAGCTTGCCTTCAAACTCTCTCCACTGGGAGTCAGATAGCTTACATCGTAAATACGGGAGGAGCGCCCACCACTTCTTACAGATCTCTCTATACTGATAATCTGCCCGCCTCTCGATCCAATCTGCTCCTGTATTCGGCGCCGGTCAGATTTGCCGACAAAGAGCGGAACGACGACAATCAGAACAAGTGCAACTGCCAAGATCAGCCACGCAGGATCATTCATAATATGACCTTACTGTTTCTGCTCCGCGGAATTTTGCCCGGCGCCAACTCCCTCAGCCCTTATGCGTCCTAAGTAGAACAATTTTGCCTCAAACCGGCTATGGCTGTTTTGTAATATTTTTATGAATGCGAGATGAGCACGCAGGCTGGCGACCTTATTTCTTCTCCCGATAGTTGAAGTACGCCCACACCTGTTCGCTCATGCGGCCAATCGCATCTTCCAGTTCCTGGTAATACCCACGATGGTGCGCCGAGAAGAAAACCACCACAACGCGTCCAGCCGGCGTCTCAATTAATCCGACATCATTGGCAATATAAGGTGGGAAATCTCCGGTCTTGTGCGGGGTATTCACATCATCCAGCATGAAACGCGGGATGCGGGTGCGCATCTGCTGCTGGCCCATCATGCGCAGCATCTCTTTGCATGACTTTTCGCTCGCGGCTTTGTTGGTAGCGATCATCTCCAGCAACTCCCCATATCGGCAAGGACTACAGCCAGCGCAAAACCATCATATCCTTTGCTGCCAACAGTCTGGATAATGGTTGTGCTCACGCGCTTCTCAGCAGCCAGCCGTTTGTTAAAAGCGCGTATTCCCTTTACATCGGCGTCACCGCCGGAAGCTTCCGCCACCTTGCCCTTGCGAACCACATTATCGGCAATGATCAGGGTTCCTGGCCGGGCCAGCCGTAGGCACCAGTCGAGGTATCCGGCATATCCAGGTTTATCGGCGTCGATAAAGATGAGATCGAATGGCCCTTGCTTTTCCTCCAGCAGTTTAGGCAGCGTCTCCTGGGCGCGGCCCAGCCGCAGTTCAACCGTACCTGCCAAGCCTGCACGCGCAATGTTTGCCCGCGCTACCTCGGCGTGTTTGGGGCTAGCTTCCAGCGTGATGAGATTGCCGCCAGGAGGCAGAGCGCGAGCCAGCCAGATGGTGCTATAACCTCCGAGCGTGCCAATCTCAAGGATCCTGCGCGCGCCATTCGCTCGTGCCAGCAGATGCAGCATCTTGCCCTGTGCCGGCGATACCTGAATGGATGGCAGCCCGGCAGCCGCGCTCGCTTTTATCGCGGCGTCTAGCGCCGGGTCGGATGGAAGAAATAGTCTGGCGATGTAGTTGTCAAATGTTGTCCATTGATTTTGGCTCATAGCTGTTCACTAACATCATAAATGTGCAGGCAGCTCACGCTGAACTGCGGCTAGAGGCTCTGTTTTATTGTTAAAATCAAGGTTTCGGCTATGTTCAAGAAGATACTCATAGCAAATCGCGGCGAAATTGCTGTGCGCGTGATTCGCGCCTGCCGGGAGATGGGTGTTGCTTCCGTGGCGGTTTTTTCTGAGGTCGATCGCGCGGCGCTGCACGTGAGCAAAGCAGATGAGGCTTACCCCATTGGTCCT